>CAZTAJ010000012.1:0-57772 GCA_964611575.1 uncultured Verrucomicrobiota bacterium | reverse complement strand
AGGACGTGATCACTGGTGATTGCCCCGCGCTCTTCGTCGCGATGAGCGTAACCAGGCATGCCACGACCGCCAACTGACATACTGCTCTTCTCATTTCAACACCCTCTTTTCATTTCAAGTCCGTATCCCGGCGAACGTTGTATTGGCCGCCACACATAGCAAACTGCTGGTGACTCATCGGCAGTAAAAGCCTCATGATTCGCATTGGTAATGCGCGAGTTACGACAACCGGTTGACGCATAGCACAGTCGCCGTCATGAAGTGCTAGGCGTCAGGCGAAGACGTGGGTTGGCCTCCGCTAACTCCAAAACGCGATTCTCCATGCCTCGGATCGTCCCGTGATCTACCATATGGTATGGGTACATGTGGCTGGGCTGCATGTCAATGACGGTTGGCAGGCACGTCAGAGACAGACGACGGACCGACTTTCGCAAACTCCGGGGACAGATGCCCACCACGCGACATTGCGGCGTCACGCTTCCGGCCCCCCCTTCAGGTAGCGGGCAAAGGCGTGGTCAAAGTCGGACAAATACTCCCGAACCAACAAGTTCAACCGGGTCACTTCCTGCTCATTCAGGTAATTCTTGGCCACCATGATATCGCCTTTCAGCACCTTGCCTTTGGGCGAGTTCTTCCAGGTGGTCAAGCCCATGAACGGCTTTTCGCTATCCGCACGCTCATAGACGAATTCGGCCGCCGTCTTTCCGGTGGTCGCATAGTGGAGCTGGTTTTGTACGATCTGGTAAAAGAGTTGCGTCTCCTGGCTTTTGCTCTGGTAGTCGCTGCTGCACTGCTCGAAGACGTCCGCGATCCTTTTTGGAGATAGTTGCCGTATGGGTCAGCTCCCCGCTGTCATAGATGTTATTTAGGTACTTGTTAACTGCCGGCACTTTAACGCCAAACAGGTCCGCCATCGTCTTCTGGGGCATCCAGAAGTTGTCCCGCGCGAACAGGACATTCACTGTCACCTTCCCATCGGCGGCCTGATAAGAATCACCTGCGACGGTACTGGTTTTCCCTTGTTCATGGGCTCACCTCGAATTGGTACACGCGGAGGCGCGGAGGGGGAAAGTCTGTTGACGATGCGATGGAAACCCCCTTGAGCATCGGCGCGCCGAAATTGATGAGAGGACTAGATGTAGATTCTGGACTCACGCCAAGCATTAACGTAACGTAATTAGCTCTTTGAGTGAAGCCCTCTGTTGGGGTTCACTGGGGAAGAACCGTCGGCGTGAACCCCTCTTTCCCGGCCGCATCGCTCAGGCGCTGATCCAGGCAAACGACTTCCAGCCGGCTTGAATCGTGATCCGCGGCGATCAACGCCGCCGCCAACTGCAGCGCGTCGGCCGCCCGCAGGGCATGCACGCGCAACATGCGTTCGGCCGTCCGCCGACACGCTTCGCCCGGCAGCACTTCATCCCATCCGTGGCGCAGTTCAGTGAGACGCCGTTCCGCATCCCTCGCATCCGCCACCGTCAGCCGCCCCTCGCGGACCAGTCGCATGAGCGCCGACAGACACTCAACCGGGGTCCCCCACCACGTCACCACGGCCGGGTCCCGCTCCAGAACCAACTCCAGTTCATGGGTCCGCGCCTGCCGGACCAACAGCGGAACGATTCCGGAGGCGTCCCAGTACTTCACCGGCTCTCCTCCCTGTCGGCAAGGAGCGCGGCCAGGACATCGCCGCCCTCCCGGGGCGTCGGCAGCGGCATGGCGGCGAGCGCTTTGACATCAAGACGGTCCCGGGCCGATCGAACCAGTCCGCGACGTACCAGGTCGCCCTGCCAAGGGGATTCGTGAACGGACGGTCCCGAGACCGGTTCCAGGCGAGCCACGGGTTGCTGGCGATCCATGATCAGGATCGTCTCGCCTTCACGAACACGGGACAGCACCTCGCTAAGGTGGTTCCGCGTGTATGAGATGTTGGCCTTATTCATGACGCCATCATAGCCATATTATTATGTACGCGTCAATTCCAAGCAACACTACGTGACAGCCTTGGTCTAAAGGATCTGAATGCGAACGTCCAACAACCGACGCCCAACGCCCAACGCCCAAGGTGGCGGCATCGATCCTTTGGACGTTGGGTGTTGGGTGTTGGATGTTGAGTGTTGGGCGTTGAATGACTCCTTCTACTCGTACCGGCCGTATTCCTGGATTGCCGCCATGATCAGGCGCATGCTGGTCAACTTCGATCCGGCGTTGATGCTGCCGGCCGTCATGAACATCAGGCCACGCTTCTCCCGCGCCATTTCGAAGTCGCGCAGGAACTCCGCCACCATGTTCACCTCCTCGTTGCGGCTGAACGTGAACGGCGCAAGCTGGCCATGGATGACCGCATTCGGCAGGTGCTGGCGAATCTCGGCGACCGTCACGTTGGGCCCGAAGTTGCAGCCGGTGAGGTCCAACTTCCCCAGCAGCGGCAGCAGGTGCCCCATGTCGGAATCCGAGTGCTGGTAGCGGCCATCTTTCGGGCCCGGGCTGTAACGGTCGAAGATGCCTTTCAAGACTGGCCAGCCGAAAAACGCGTACATCTCGGCGTTCAGCAACGCGCAGTTGTCATCGGCCCAGCCCCATCCGCGCGGGGCCGTGGCCGGCGTATACCCCGCCTCTTCGTCCAGGATGCGCGCCCGTTCGAGCATGGCGCGCAGAATCAGGTCGCGGAAACGTCCCGCCAGGTCCGAGTTGTCCAGGATCAGGAAGATCAACGGCTCGGCGCCGTAGATCGACATCGCGAAGGTCACGGGGCCCCGCTGTCCGCGATAGAGCGGCGCCTTGCCGCCCAACGCCGTGATGCGCGCCTTCTCCGCGGCCCAGTTCGGCGGCAGCAGGAAGTCACGCAGATTCTCCAGCCGTTTCTCGACGCGATCAAGGAGCGCCTTCAGTTCATCCTCGCCGTTGGCCGACTGTTGCAGCCAGTACGACCAATCGTGCCAGACGTTCTTGGCCTCAAAGATGTCGTAAAGCTCCTTCACGCGCGGCCAGACGAGTTTCGGATCGTTCCGGCGCTCGCCCAACAGGCGCCGGCCGACAATCGGCGCGGCCTTGTCGTTATAGCGCCGTTCGAGATCGACGCGGAAGTCGTCGTCGTGAAGCAGACGGTACCAGTCCTCGGGCACCCCGAGTTCGTCGAACACACACTCGTTCGACATGCGGATGCCGAGTGCAACCTGCGGGCAGTCTGCCGCCCAGGGGTCCTTACGGGCACGCTCCTCGTCCGCCCAGAAACGCTCGATGTCCAACGGCGCCAACCCGCCGTGGGCCTGCGCCTTGGCCACCAGCTTCTCCGCCCGTCGCAGATGATGATCCTTGAGATGTACGCTCACGCTGTCCTCTCCTCCGCACGCCAAGCCGGCGTGAATGCCGAGACGCTAACATGAGGCGTACCCCGTGACAACCACGGGGAACCCTGAAAACCGGTTGAGTTGACGCGTTGGCTGTCGTAAACTGTGCGTCATTCGCGACTGGCGGTGGGCGCCGTCGCCACAGGATGCATTCCCATGGCATTGAAACCTGAAGACATTTTCGCGTATCACCAGGGCGGCAAGGTGGGCATGCGCGCCACGAAACCGTTGCGGGGGCCGGCCGATCTCTGCCTGGCCTACACCCCCGGCGTCGCCGTCGCCGTCAAGGAGATCGCCCGGCTGCGCGACACCCTCTTTTCCCTGACCGCGAAGTCGAACCTCGTGGCGGTCGTCAGCGACGGCACGGCCATCCTCGGGCTCGGCGACCTCGGCGCCGAGGCGAGTATCCCCGTCATGGAAGGCAAGGCTGTGCTCTTCAAGGCGTTCGGCGACGTGGACGGGTGGCCGGTGCCGCTCAACCACTGCCGCGCCGGCGGGGCCAATACCGGGCGCACCGATCCGCAGCGCGTGATCGACGCGGTCATGGCCCTCGCCCCCATGTACGGCGGCATCAACCTTGAGGACATCGCCGCGCCGGCCTGTTTCGAAATCGAGGACCGCCTCGACGCGGCGCTCGATATCCCCGTCTTCCATGACGACCAGTGGGGTACGGCCGTCATCACGCTTGCCGCGGCTATGAACTACTCACGCCTCACGGACCGCCCCTTGTCCGGCATGCGGATCGTGATCAATGGCGCCGGCGCCGCCGGCATCCGCATCGCCGAAATGCTCAAGGCCGCCGGCGCATGCGACGTCGCGCTATGCGACACCAAGGGCGTCATCCGGGAGGATCGCACCGACCTGACCGCCAAAAAACGCGAACACGCCGTCCGGACTTCCGCCGTGACGCTGGCCGACGCCCTGCGCGGCGCCCACATGTTCGTCGGGGTATCGGCCGCCGATTGCCTCGCGCCCGCCCACGTCCTCACCATGGCGCCCCACCCCGCCATTTTCGCCATGGCCAATCCCGACCCCGAAATCCGGCCCGAACTCGTGGCCGAAGCCCTGAGCGGCAAACCCTTCATCATGGCCACCGGTCGTTCCGACTACCCGAACCAGGTCAACAACGTCCTCGGCTTCCCCTTCCTGTTCCGCGGCGCCCTGGATGTGAGGGCGCGCACGATCTCGCTGCCCATGAAAGTGGCGGCGGCCGAGGCGCTGGCGGCGTTGGCGCGCCAACCGGTGCCCGAACCGGTCCAGGCGCTCTACGGCGAGCGGCTGGAATTCGGCTCGAAATACATCATCCCGAAGCCTTTCGACCGCCGGCTGTTCGTCGAGATCCCCGTGGCCGTGGCGCGTGCCGCGGCCGCCTCCGGCGTGGCGGCGGCCTTCGATGAGCAGGCCTACCGGCACACTCTGGTCGAACGCGACCGGGCCCGCGCCTTCCTCCAGGCATGACCCTGCCGACCTCACTCACCATCGGCGGGCTGACGTTCCGTCCGCCCGTCGTGCTGGCCCCGCTCGCCGGCTACTCCGATCTCGCCTTCCGGATGGGCCTGCGGGCAATGGGTGGCGTGGGGTTGGCCGTCACCGAGATGCTGAGCCCGGCCAGCCTGATGCAGGGCAAAGGGACCAAGCGCAAGATCCTGCTGGCGACCTGCGAGGAAGACCGGCCACTCTCCTACCAGATCTACGGCGCGCGGGCCTGCGACCTCTGCGCCGCGGCGCGCTGGCTGGAAGACCACGGCGTGCCGATGCTCGACATCAACATGGGTTGCCCGCAGCGGAAGATCTCTCACAATGGCGCCGGCGCGGGCCTGCTCCGCGACCCTGCCGAAGCCGTGCGCATCGCGGCCGAAGTGGTGAAAACCGTGCAGATTCCCGTGACCGTCAAATTGCGCCTGGGCTGGACGAAGGAGCAACTGGTCGCGCACGAGATGGTTCCGGGCCTGGAAGACGCCGGCGTGGCGGCGATCACGATTCACGGGCGTACGCGCTGCCAGGGCTACACGGGCGAAGCCGATCGGGCCGCGATCCGGTGCGTGGTCGAGGCGGCGCGCCGGATTCCCGTCATCGCCAACGGGGATGTCACCTCCCCGGCCGCCGCGCGGCGCCTCTTCACGGAGACCGGCTGCGCGGGCATCATGATCGGCCGCGGAGCCCTGAGCAATCCCTGGCTGTTGCGCGACATCCACCGCGACCTCCAGGGGCTGCCGCCCCTGCCGGCCCCGACGTGGGCCGAGTGCATGGCCCACATGCGCGCCCATTTCGAGGCCATGCTCGACCTGTACGGCCCCACCGTCGGGACGGTGCTCTATCGCAAGTGGATCCCCCTCTATGTCCGGCGCTGGCTCAATAACCGGCAACGCATGGTCAGTTGGTTGCAGGTGACGGATCCCGACGTCATGCGCGGGCTGATGGACGAACTGACCGCCGAAAAGACCGGGGCCCCAAAAACATAAGGGCACCGGAAGTCGCCTTCCCGTGCCCCACGCCGATGATCTCCGAAGCGCTTACGCTTTTGTGATCTTCTTCGAACGAATACACGCCGTGCAAACCGTCTTCCGCACGTTTCCGCCGTTCACCGAGACCCGGATCTTCTGAAGATTCGGAATGAACTTGCGTTTCGTAATACCCGTCGTGTGCAAACCAATGCCGCCCTTGCTCTTGGCCAACCCGTGACGAACGATCCGGTTGCCCACGCTGACGGTCTTCCCACAAATATCACATGCCCTTGCCATAACCTGTCTCCTGTATGAGAGGCGCGTATGATAGGCATCGGCCCTGCCCCGTGCAAGCAGAATCTCCGCGGCGGAATCCCGAAACCGGGTGAATTCGTTCTTCCCGTGGTGCGGTTGGACGCGTAATCTTTTCCTTTTGCCAAACCCGAGGGCCATTCAGGCGCGCCCTGGTGACAGAAGAGAGGAACCGTATGTTGATCGACATGGACCAACTGATAGCCGAACAGCTCAAGGCGCAGGAGAAGCATGAGGTGGTGTTTGCCGACGGCCGGAAGACGGAAGTGACGCCCGTCCGCTACGTCCCGCCACTGACGGGCGAAGCCAATGCGCTGTCGCTCGACGGCGAATGGCGCGTCAGCCGCTGGCCGTTCAAGCGCGCCGAAAAGGCGCTGGCGGGTCCGAAAGTCAACGACGCCAAATGGGAATGCGTGGCGCAGCCGGGCAAGGTCTTCTATGCCGATCCCGAAGCCGAGGGCAAACCGTCGGTTCCAAACTGGAACCGCGTGACCCTCGCGCACCTCGATCCCGACGACGGCGCTATGATGCGCCGCGACGTCTTGATTCCGCGCACCTGGAAGGACAAGCGCATCTATCTGCGTTTCGATGCCATCTACCCCGCCGGGCGCGTGTACCTGAACGGCGAATTGCTGGGCGAACACCTGAGCGGATTGACGCCGGTCGAGTTCGATGTGACCGGCAAGGTCGTGCCCGGCCGCCGCGCACTCGTGGCCGTGCGCCTGATCCGGCGCCACCGTTTCGTGCAGATGGACATGCCGCGCCATGCGCTGGAATTCGCCGGGCTGGCACAATCGGCCTGCTTCCACGCCACCGAACGCTGCCAGATCGGCGACTACCACCTGGTCAGCACGCTCGATGCGGCGCTCGCCACCGGGACCCTCGAAGGCCACGTGACAATCCGGAATACCGGCGCGCGCCCCGTGACTGCCAGCCTGGCGGTCGCACTCAGCAACCCGGACGGTCGGCGCCTGAAGGAATGCCGGTTGAAGGTCAAGATCGGCGCCGGCGCAACCGCTGCGCCTGCCGTGAGCCTGGCGCTCAGGAATCCGGCGCTGTGGAACGACGAATTCCCCAACCTCTACGGCGTAACCATCGAACTGGCGGTGCCGGGGCAACCCAGGCAGACCGCCGCCTATCGCACGGGCTTCCGCCGACTGGAACTCAACCCCTCCGGGCCGCGCCTCAACGGCCGGCCGGTGAAGTTCCGCGGGGTCAACCATCTTACGTTTCACGCCGACGGCGGCATGCATACGCCGGCGGACTGGCTGAGGAGCAACCTGCTGCTCATGAAGAAAGCCAACGTCAACGCCATCCGCACGCATTTTCTCGGGCCACGTTGCCTGGCGGAATTGTGCGACGAACTCGGCCTCTATCTATTGCAGGAGTTGCCCATCGATTGGGGCACGCACTACATCCATGACCCGGAATGGGTCGGTCCCGGCCTCCTGCGACTGCAGGGCGGCATCCTGCGCGACCGGCATCACCCCTCAATCATGGCCTGGAGCGTCGGCAACGAGAATATGCCCGAGAGCGCCAAGGTGGCGGACGACGGGTGGCATCACCTGCGCATCTACGATCAATTCACCAAACGCCTGGATCCCAGCCGCCCGACGATGTTCCCGCCGCCCGGCCCGGCGAACAAGATCGAGGGCATCTTCGAAGTACGCGTGGGCGACATCGCCGACACGCACTACAGCTTCGTGCTGGCGAAGAAGTTCCGCCAGAGCGGGCAGGTGACCAACCCCCGGTCGTGGGAGGCGGACATGGAAACACTGACCCGCGCCGAGGCAGTGGCGCGCGGATGGAGCGGTGTGTGGTTCAGTTCCGAATACGGGATCATCAACATGCTGCCGGACGTGCTCAACGGCCCGTACAACTCCATCATCGGCGACAAATGGGAGGACCCCATTTGCGGCAAGAACAGCCTGCAGGTGTTCATCGACCGGTTGCGCGACGAGTGGGGCGACATGCGGAGCGACCCCACCTGCCTGGGCGGCGCCTATTTCCCGTGGCTCTGCTGCGGGTCGGGCAAGGGACCCGGGGGCAACCCGTGGGGCTGGACCCGCTGGGGTGAGGATGCCGACTGGGGCGTGGTGACGGCGGACCTGACGCCCAAGCCATTCTTCTGGGCTCTGCGGGTGCTCTTCAGTCCGGTCTGGCTGCCGCAGCGGCTGACCTGGAAACCCGGGGAAACCGAATTGCGTTTCGAGGTCGCCAACCAGTACAACCAGATTGACCTCAAGGACTGCACGCTGCGCGTCCAGATGGGCCCCGCCGGCCGGTGGTGCGGCATGGTTCGCGAGTTCACGGACATTGCGGTGACCTGCGCGCCGGGAGCGACGTGCGAGGTGCGCATCCCGATCCGGACGGCGCCAACCTTGAAGGGATTGGAGTCCGGTCAGCCGGCCGTGTGCCGGTGCCATCTGCTCGATCCCCGGGGCTTCCGGCCGCTCACGCACGACATCCTGATCGTGCCTGAGAAGATCGGCGGCGCCGACGCAACCGCCATGCCGGTGGGTCCGGATGCGGTGCTGTAGAGCGGCAGATGAACGCGGGAGGACCGTATGACAACGCGTACCGCCGTCATCACCGGAGGAGCCCAGGGCATCGGCAAAGCGATTGCCCGGCGTTTGCTGTCGAAAGGGCTCCTCGTCTTTGTCGCCGATGCCGACCACGAGGCAGCCGATGAGCTCCGGCGCGAGGTCACGGCCTCGGACCGCCTGCAGGTGGTCGAGACTGACGTCGCCGATGAATCCCAGGTGCGCCGGCTGGCGGAGCGGGTCAGGGAAGCGGCAGATGGGCTGGACCTGCTGGTCAACAACGCCGCCATCGGGCGCGGCATGCCCGTCACCGAGCTGCCGCTGGACGATTGGAATCGCGTCATCGCCGTCAATCTGACCGGTCCGTTCCTGTGCGCCAAACACTTCGCCGGCGCCTTGCGCCTCCGCAAAGGGGCCATCGTCAACATTGCCTCGACGCGTGCCCTGATGTCGGAACCCCACACCGAGGCCTACGCGGCATCCAAGGGCGGGGTGGTCGCGCTCACCCATGCGCTGGCCGCCAGCCTGGCCCCGGATGTGCGCGTCAACTGCATCAGTCCCGGCTGGATCGAGACCGGATCCTGGCGCAAGGCGGGAGCCCGCCGGCCGCCCTCGCTGAGCGAGGCTGATCATGCCCAGCATTTTGCCGGCCGCGTCGGGCGCCCGGAGGATGTGGCCGCGCTGGTCGATTTCCTGGCCTTCGGCGAAAGCGGGTTCATGGACGGCGCCAACCTGGTGCTCGACGGCGGCATGACCCGCAAGATGATCTATGTCTAGCCCGCTTGCCCGGCCTGCCGCCCGGTGCTAGACTGCGCCGCCAGACAGGGATTCACTATGACGACCGATGCCAGCCCCGCCACCCCCGAACCCAAGGGTGAACTGTCGCGCACCATGCGCATCGACCTGACGGCCGAGGCGCTCCAGCAGGTCATCGGGCAGCAGGCCGCCGGAACCCACCCCCGCCCGCGGCGCCCCATCATCCGCATCACCAAACCCAAAACCGTGGCCGGCCAGGTCGGCGATTCGGACTTCCAGCAGCTTCTGCAGAATGTCTACGATGGCGCCGTCATCACGGATCTCGCCGGTCAGATCGTGGAGACCAACCTGCGGCTGAGCCAGTTCGTCGGGTACGAGCACGACGAACTCAGCCACATGAGCATCTTCGACCTGCTGTACGGGTCGGACGAAACGATCATCCCCATGATCCGGGAGAACCTCGCCAGCACGCGGTTCATCCTGCTGCAGGCCTATTTCCTGCGCAAGGATAGCAGCCTGTTCCCGGCCGAGACCGCCATCAACCGGCTTTACCTGTCGGGACAGGACTACCTCTGTTTCTTCGTCCGCGACATCACCGTGCGCAAGACGGCCGAAGAACAGCTGCGCACAGAGCACACCGCCATCCAGACGGCCGGCAGCGGCATTGCCATTTCCGACGTGGAGGCGCGACTGACGTACGTCAATCCCGCCATCACCCGCATGTGGGGCGCAAAGACCGGCGAGGCGTTGCAGGCGCTGACCCTTCACGACCTGTTCAGCGAAGACGCCACCGGCAACCTGATCGTCGAATCGGTGGCCGCCGGCCGGCCCTGGGATGGCGAGATCGAGGCGCGGCGACTCGATGGGACGCGCTTCTTCGTGCAGGCCGCCGCCACGGCGAATCTCGACTCCGACGACCAACTTGTGGGCATCGTGCTCTCGTTCACGGACGTCACCGAACGCCGGCGTGCCGAAGCGCAGCGCGAGCAGTACGCCGAACAATTGCGCCAGCGCAATGCGGAGATGGAGGGCGACCTGAACATGGCGCGCCAGATCCAGCAGGCCCTTCTGCCGCGCCACTACCCCTCGTTCCCGGCAGCCGTCCCGGCCAGCCAGAGCCTCTTGCGCTTCAACCACGTGTACCGCCCAAGCGCGATCCTGGGCGGCGATTTCTTCCACGTCCTGCCCATCGCGGACGACCGTGCCGGCGTTTTCGTTTGCGATGTGATGGGCCACGGCATGCGCGCCGCGCTGGTCACGGCCATCGTCCGCGGCCTGGTTGAGGAACTGAAGCCCATCGCGCTCGATCCCGGGCACTTCATGACGCGGCTGAACCATGAGTTCATGTCCATCCTCCGCGACCCGGAGGAGTTCATGTTCGTCTCGGCCGTCTATCTCCTCTTTGATCTTCGCGCCCGGGAGGTGTCGCTCGCAACCGCCGGGCATCCGTCCCCCTACCTGATCCGGCGCACGGACCGCACGATCCTGCCGGTGCGGACCTCCTATGCCGACTGCGGACCTGCGCTGGGCATCGCCGAGAACACCGTTTACGTGCACCGGCGGTCGGAACTTCAGGCCGGCGACCGGATCGTCATCTACACCGACGGCATCCTGGAAATCGAGGGCGCCGACCGCGCGGAGTACGGCGACCAGCGCCTGCACGACTGCATGAGCCGGCACCTGGATCTGGACACCGGCGCCATGTTGGATCGCGTGATCCGCTCGGCCGAGGAGTTTGGCGGCGGCCACGGTTTCGACGATGATGTCTGCCTGGTCGCCGTCGATGTCGCCGGCCTTCCGGGGCAGTGACGGCCACGACAAAGCGTGGCCCTCCAAAAGACACGTAAACACGCCTGTTGTCAAAATGGAGGGACGCGCTCCGTCGCGTCCGCGGGAGTTTTGCAGAAGGCGCAGGGGAGCACTCAATGAAGATCGGCATTATTGGATTGGGGATCATCGGCAGCCGCATGGCGGCCAACTGGGTCAAGGCGGGACATGCGGTGACCGCCTGGAATCGGACCCGGCCGACCACACCACCGCCGGGGGTCACGCTGGCCAACAGCCCGTGTGACGTGGCGCGTCAATGCGAGGTCATTATGATCGTGGTCGCCGACCCGCCCGCCCTGCAACGGGTGGTGTCGGGCCCCGATGGCATTGCGTCGGCCCCGCTGGCGGGACGCATCGTGATGAACGCCAGCACCGTCGGGCCCTCGGATAATCAGCAGGCGGAGGCGGCCGTGCGGCAGGCGGGCGGGGCCTTTCTCGAGACACCGTTCACGGGCAGCAAGGCCGCCGCCGAGGCCGGCAAACTGGTCTTCTTCGTGGGCGGTGATCCCGCCCTGCTGCCGCGCATGGAACCCCTGCTCCTGCAAGTCGGCCACAAGGTATTCCCCTTCGGCCCCGTCGGCCGCGCCGCGGATGCCAAACTGATCTTCAACCTGATGATCGCCAACCTGATGCAGGCCATGGCCGAAGGCTTCGCCTTCGCCCGGAAAGCCGGACTGGACATGGACGCCTTTGTCTCGGCCTTCAAGGTGAATGCCGCTTACTCGGGGCTCGCCGACCTCAAAATGCCCAAAATCCTCAGTGGCGACTTCTCGCCGCACTTCGCCCTGAAGCACATGGACAAGGATCTCAGGCTGGCCCTGGAACGCGCGGCCGAGCTCCACCTCGACCTGCCGCAAACTCGCCTTCTGAAGAATTCATATTCGGAGGCCATGGCGCAAGGCTGGGGCGATGACGACTTTGCCGTGCTCTACCGCCAGGTGGCCGAGAAGTCGGGACTGTAGGAAGGAAAGACACAGGGTTCAGGGTTCGGGGTTCAGGTCGTGAGTTATCTCACTTCGCTGGTCTGTTCTGCCTGAACCCTGAGACCCTGAACCCTGTAACCTGTTTCACTCCCACAGTCTTCCAGGATACACCTTGGCGTCCACCAGGCGCCGAATGCCCTGAACGACCACCTGCTTGTCCTGCGGATAGGTTACGCCGAACCACGCCTCGGGCGTATCCAGCACACGGACCGTGGCGGCGCCTTCGCCGACCAGCGTATCGACCACGGCAGGCAGGTAGCATTCGGCCTTCGGATCCCGGCCGGCCCGGGCCACAAACGCGCGGAACTCCCGCTCGAGCCCGGGGAACAGCGCCGGGGTGAGACCCCACATGTTCATCGACACGCGCTCATTGCCCGTCAGGCGGTGTTGTGCCCCATCCGCCTCTTTGAAGACAATCCCGTCCGTCGTCCGCTCAATGCAGGTTCGCTCAATGACGCGCCGCAGCGTCCCGGTCGCATCGACCTCGCACACGCCGCGCGCCACATGACCATGCTCGGAAAGCGTGTTACCCAGCGTAAACGCCACCATGCTGTAACGAGGCTCCGACACCGCGACGCCGTTGAGGAATCCCGCCAGCGATTCGAATGACCGGCGCCCGTAGAAATCGTCGGCATTGATGACGGCGAACGGTTCCCGCACCGCGTCCCGGCACGCCCGCACCGCATGGGCCGTCCCCCACGGTTTGCGCCGCTCCGGCGGCGCCGCCACGCCTGCCGGCAGATCGTGCAAGTCCTGAAAGACATAATCCACTCGCACATGTCGTTCGAAACGCGCCGCCACGAGGGCCCGGAAATCCGCCTCGATGTCCCGGCGGATCACGCACACCACGCGGTCGAACCCGGCCCGCAGGGCGTCGAAGACCGAATACTCGATCACGATTTCGCCCCCGGGCCCCACCGCCTCGATCTGTTTCAAGCCCCCGTAACGGCTGCCGATGCCGGCCGCCAACACCACCAATGTCAGACTCATGCCCC
This sequence comes from uncultured Verrucomicrobiota bacterium, assembly GCA_964611575.1. Taxonomy (GTDB): domain Bacteria; phylum Verrucomicrobiota; class Kiritimatiellia; order CAIKKV01; family CAITUY01; genus CAITUY01. The sequence goes on along the minus strand of CAZTAJ010000012.1, from coordinate 44,568 downwards.
CTGTCCTTCCTTTTCCATCTGGTCGCGCAGCCACACCAGCAGCTCCTTGCGGTCCTGCACGATCCCTTCCAGTTGCGCATCATAGGCTCTCTTGCGCCAGGCCCCCACCTCGGGACCGGCCGGGATGCCCCGTTCCATCACGTCATAGCCGTTGATCCACGGGTCCGGCAAGACCGGTTCGGCCCGCATCTGTTCGAGAAAACCCTGCAGGTGGCGATAGTTCTCGAGGTCGCCGTGGCTGGATTCGCAGTCCAGCCGGTGCAGCTCGAGTTCCGCCGGAAACGTCGGGGCCCCCACCAGCCGCCGCAGCGTCGCGCGCCGCATCTCGTGCGTCTTCACGAAGCGCATGTGGTTGCCGATCATGAAGGTGATGGCGTCGATCGCATCGTTCGAGAAGCGCAGCCGCCCGAGGATGTCCCGCGCCATGGCGGAACCGACGTTCGCGTGCCGCTCGAACCGGTAGCGGCCGTCGACCAGCTTCGCCGTGGGCGGCTTGCCGACATCGTGCAGCAGCACCGCCCAGGCGAGCGGCACATCATGCGACCGGAGGGTGTTGAGCATGAGCACCGTGTGCGTGAACACATCGCCTTCGGGATGGAATTCCGGCGGCTGCTCGACGCCCTTCATGGCCGCAACTTCCGGCAGCGCCACCGCCAGCAGACCGGTCGCATCCAGTTGCCGCAGCGCCTCGCCCGCCCGCATCGCCTCGGTCCAGGTGCGACTGAGTTCGTCCCGGATCCGTTCCGGGCTGACCTTCGTCAACTGGGGCGCCGTCGCCCGGATGGCGGCGGCGGTATCCGGGTCCAGCATGAAGTCGAGTGTGGCGGCGAAGCGAACGGCGCGCAGCATTCGCAGATGATCCTCGCGAAACCGGTCGGCGGCAATTCCGACCGTCCGCACCAGCCGGCGCCCGAGATCATCACGGCCGTTGACATAGTCGATGATCACGCCGCGCACAGGATCGAGGAAAAGGGCATTGATGGTGAAATCGCGCCGCTGCGCGTCCGTCGCCGGATCGGAGAAGGAGATGGCGGTCGGGTGCCGGCCGTCGGCATAGGCATGATCCTGGCGAAAAGTGGCCACCTCGTACCAGGAATCGCCCATCGGAACCCGCACCACGCCAAACGACTTGCCCACGGCCACGGCGCGTTCGAACAGCGCCATGACGCGGTCCGGCACGGCATCCGTGGCCACGTCGTAATCCTTGGGCGTCCGGCCCAGAATCAAGTCGCGCACACAGCCCCCGGCCCAGTAGGCGACATGACCGGCGGCCTGAAGCCGGCGCACCACATCGACCGCGCCCTCTTGAATCGGCAAACCGGGCGGGAGCGCGATATCGGCCGTCTGGGGGATCGCACTCACCCTGTGCGTCGCCTCACTGGCAAGGCAAACGCCTGCGGCAGACAGTCCGCGAGCGTCAGCCGCTCCACGCGATCCGGCGCATCCAGAGGCGCGAGCAGGATGACCAGGTCCGGATCCGCGAACTCCGCCAGCACCTGCAGGCAGGCGCCACAGGGCCGCGCCGCCTTCCCGCGACCCGCCGCCACGGCCATGGCCCGCAGTCGCCGCTCCCCCGCCGCCACGGCGGTAAGGACCGCCACACGTTCCGCGCACACGGTCAAGCCGTAGGACGCGTTCTCGATGTTGCACCCGGAAAACACGCGCCGCCCGGACGTCAGTGCCGCCGCCCCGACCGGAAAATGCGAATAGGGCGAGTAGCTGAGTGACGCCGCCCGCACCGCCTGGCGGACCAGCGCCCGCTCCCAGGCGGTCATGGGCATCCCGCTCCCGCGTGCCGCCTTCATGCTCGTTCCTCCTGGGCCGTCAACGCCATGAATTCGCCCAGCATCGCCCGCATGGCCGGAACGACCCGGGTGGCCTGGATGAGGACGTCCTGATGCGACCCTGCATGCACCACACCGGCGGTATTCGTGATGCAGGACAGGCCCGCCACCCGCAGCCCGGCCGCATGCGCCAGCATCGCCTCCGGAACCGTCGACATGCCCACGGCATCCGCCCCCATCCGCCGGAAAGCGTTAACCTCGGCCGGCGTCTCGTAGACCGGGCCGCTGACCGCCAGGTAGACGCCGTGGATGACGCCCACGCGCGCCCGGTGCGCCGCCTGATCCAGGCGCTGTCTCAACACCGGATCGTAGACGCGGCTCATGTCCGGGAAGCGGGGGCCCCACATCGCGTCATGCGGCCCGACCAGCGGGTTGGCGCCTATGGCATTGATGTGGTCGTCGATCACCATCAGCGTCCCCGGCGGCACCCCCTCGCGAATGCCGCCGGCACTGTTGGTCAGGACCATGACCTTCGCCCCGAGCGCGTGAGCCAGCGCCACGGGCAGCGCGACCGGCACCCAGCCCGCGCCTTCGTACCAGTGCCGCCGACCGGCAAACACAAGCACGTCCATCCCCTCCCACTCAGCCCTCACCAACCGGCCGGCATGACCTGCCACCTGGGGCAAACCCATGCCCGGCAAGTCAGCGTAACTCAGCGACGCCACCGTCCGGAATCCCGCCATCGCCTCACACCAGCCGGACCCGAGCACCATGACCACATGCGGACGAAGACCCGGCATGGCGGCATGTACCGACTCAAGACAGGGAAGCATCTGACTCGCATTCATCGATGGGTCTCCTTCGCCCTCATCGGGCAACCCGCTCCAGCATCAGCGGCGCAACCCCCGGCATCGTCCCGATGGTGAACGCCGTCTTGAGCAGCGCTTCCGCTTCATCAAGCCGCGCCTCGCCCGACGCATGCAGGACCCCGAGCGGCTGCCCCGTCTCCACCCGTTCGCCCCGTTTGAGCAGACCGCTGATGCCGGCGCCCGGATCAACCGTGTCGGTCGTTTTCGACCGTCCGGCCCCCAGCACCAGGCAGGCGCGGCCGAGACACTCGGCATCCACATCCGTGACCACGCCCCCGGCTGCGGCCCGCAGTTCCCGCCGGCACCGGCTGGCCGGCAGCCGGGTCGGGTCATCGATGACGGCGGGATCCCCACCCTGTCGCCGAACCATGTCACGAAAGATCGCCAGGGCCCGGCCCGAGTCCAGCGCGGCCTGGCACCGGCGCCGCGCCTCCGCCGCATCGTGGGTCAGCCCCCCCAGCCGCACCATCTCGGCTCCCAGGGCCATCGTCAGCTCCACCACGTCAGACGGCCCCCGGCCGCGCAGCACGTCGATCGCCTCCCCCACCTCAAGCGCGTTGCCCACCGTGCGGCCCAGCGGCTCATCCATGGAGGTGATCCAGGCGGTCACCCGTACGCCCATGGCGGACCCGGTGCGGACCAGCGATTCGGCCAGGGCCCGCGCCTGTTCCCGCGTCCGCATGAAGGCGCCGCGCCCGCACTTTACGTCCATGACAAGCCCGTCCAGCCCCTCGGCCAGCTTCTTGCTTAGAATACTGGCCGTTATAAGGGGAATCGACGGCACAGTGCCGGTCACGTCGCGCAGAGCATAGAGTTTACGATCGGCCGGCGCCAGCCGATCCGTCTGGCCGATGATCGAACAACCGCACCCGCGGATGACATCGAGGAACTCGACCGTTGAGAGGTTGGTGCGATAACCGGAAATGGAGTCGAGTTTATCGAGGGTGCCCCCCGTGATGCCGAGGCCACGGCCCGAAATCATGGGCACAGCCACGCCGCAGGCGGCGACAACCGGAGCCAGCGGCAGCGAGATCTTGTCGCCTATGCCGCCGGTGGAGTGCTTATCGACCTTCGGTTTGGCAAGGGAGGACGTATCCAGCCGGTCGCCGGACTCCAGCATGGCCTGCGTCAAGGCGGCGGTCTCATCGGGCGTCATGCCGCGGAAGAAGACAGCCATCGCCAGCGCCGACATCTGGTAGTCGGGGATGTCGCCACGGGTGAACCCGTCGATGAACCCACGGATCTCATCCGCGGTCAGCGCCTGGCCGTCACGCTTCTTCTCGATCAACCACTGCGGGAGCATAGGGGCACCATAGGCCGAACCGATCTCGGTGTCAAATCGTGTGACACCCGCTGGGCGCTCGCCGTCCTGCTTGAAGTCGCCACAGGCTTGCGGTATGGTATTCGGCGAATGTTTTGCAGCGAGGAATCCACGGCCATGTTGTCGATCATGTTGAAGGCGAAACTGCACGGCGCCCGGGTGACCGGGGCCGAGCTGGACTATGAGGGCAGTCTGACCATCGATCAGGACTTGATGGATTACGTGCGGATTCTGCCCTACGAGAAGATTCTCGTGTCCAATCTGGCCAACGGCAACCGCTTCGAGACCTACGCCATTGCCGGCAAGCGTGGAGCGGGCGATATCCGCCTCAACGGCGCCACAGCGCACCTGGGCAAAGTCGGCGACCGGCTCACCATCTTCACCTTCGGCCTGGTGCCCACCGAGGAAGCCGCCCAGTACCGTCCGCGCATCCTGCGCATCGGCCCCGACAACAAGCCCGAGGGCGGTTTGAAACCCGTGTAGGAGTTGAGGGCGGGATGGGGCCCCGCCCGCCTAGGCCGCGTCGACCGCGGTAGGCTTGTCGGCGAGGGTGACGCGCTGGGCCGTCACCATCGATTTCGTCACGTGGAATTCGCGGATGTCCCCGCGCCGCGGCACTTCGAACATGACTTCCAGCATCAGGTTCTCCAGGATCGCCCGCAATCCCCGTGCCCCGGTGCGTTTCCGCACCGCGATGTGCGCCAGCTCCCTCAGGGCGCTGTCGGCAAAGGTGAGTTTGACGTTCTCCATGGCCATCAGTTTCTGATACTGGCGAATCATGGCATTCTTGGGCTCGACCAGCACGCGCACCAGGTCGTCCTCGGTCAACGCCTCCAGCGATGACACCACCGGAAGGCGCCCGATGAACTCGGGGATCATGCCATATCGGATCATGTCCTCCGGTTCCACGCGCAGATCCGGCGCCGCCTCAGCCCCCGTTTCAACCCCGCCAAACCCCAGGGCTTTGCGGCCGACACGGCGTTTGACGATATCATCAAGCCCCACGAACGCCCCGCCGCAGATGAACAGGATGTGCTGGGTGTTGATCTTGATGTATTCCTGCTGCGGATGCTTGCGGCCCCCCTGGGGCGGCACATTGGCCGTCGTGCCTTCAACGATCTTCAGCAGCGCCTGCTGGACCCCTTCGCCGGAAACGTCGCGGGTAATCGAAACATTATCGGTTTTGCGGGCAATCTTGTCGATTTCATCGATATACACGATGCCGCGTTCCGCACGGGCAATATCGTGGTCGGCAGCCTGGATAAGCCGCAACAGGACATTCTCCACGTCCTCCCCCACATACCCGGCTTCGGTCAGAGTCGTTGCATCCGAAATGCTGAAAGGCACATCGAGGCAGCGGGCCAGCGTGCGCGCCAGCAACGTCTTGCCGGTCCCGGTGGGACCGATGAGAAGGATGTTGCTCTTTTCGATTTCGACATCGTGGAAGTCCCGGTGCGCCTCCACGTGCGATTCCTGCTGCAACCGCTTGTAGTGATTGTGGACGGCGACCGCGAGCACCTTCTTGACCTGCGCCTGGCCCACGACGTACTGGTTCAGGAAGGCATAAATCTCGTGGGGTTTGGGAACCGGCTTCCTGACGGTCTCGGGCTTCCGGGCGGCCGGCGGTGCTGCCGCGCGCCCCTCTTTCTGGAGCACCGAATTGCAGACGCCCACGCAGTCACCGCAGATGGAAACGCCGGCGGGACCGGCCAGCAATTGGCCGGTCAGTTCGCTGGGCCGACCGCAAAACGAACAGACAGGCCCGCCTTTTCGAGTCTTCGCCATGGAGTTCTCAGACCTTTCCGACGGCCGTCTTGCGACTACCCAGGACCGCATCGACCAGGCCGTACTCGCGCGCCTCCTCGGCCGACATGAAGAAATCGCGGTCGGAATCCCTGGCAATCACCTCGAGCGGCCTGCCCGTATGAAACGCCAGGATCTCGTTCAGACGGTCGCGGGTCTTAAGAATCTCCTTCGCCTGGATGCTGATATCCGAGGCCTGGCCCTGAACGCCGCCCCAGGGCTGGTGAATCATGATGCGGGCGTTGGGCAGGGAAAACCGTTTGTGCTTGGCGCCTGCCGTAAGCAGCACCGCTCCCATGCTGGCCGCCTGGCCGACACAGTACGTCGCCACTTCGCACTTCAGGAACTGGATCGTGTCGTAGATCGCCATCCCGGCCGTCACCGAACCGCCGGGCGAGTTGATGTACAGGCTGATGTCCTTGTCCGCATCCTCGCTCTGCAGGAAGAGCATCTGGGCGATGATCAGGTTCGCGAACTCGTCATCGATCCCGGTGCCGATGAAAATGATGCGATCCTTCAACAAACGTGAATAGATGTCGTAGGCGCGTTCACCGCGCCCGGTCTGCTCGACGACCATGGGAACCAGCATCTGGTTGTTCGTCATAAACAAGTCCTTTCTTATCAAGCCGGCTGGATGGATGCCAGGCCAAGCAGCAGGTCGAGAGTCTTGTCGAGTCGCAGGCTGCGTCGCAGCGCATCGAGCGCCTCCCGCTTTTCAAGGTCGGCCCGCAGTTTCTGACGGGGCGTGCCATACCGCTCGGCCATCTCGCCGATGCGCTGTTCGAGATCGGCATCCTCGACGGTTACCTTCTCGAGATCGGCGATGCGGGTCAGCACGTATTCCACTTTCACGCGCTCGGTCGAAGACTGGGCAGCCCGGTTGAAGATATCCTCGCGGTGCTCTTCAATCTGATCCTTGTTCAAACCGCGCCGGACATTGTCGGCCACGACATCGCGGATAATGTGGCGGGCCTGTTCCTCCACCATGGACTGCGGCAGGTCGGTCAGGGGGGTCTGTTCGAGCAGCGCCTTGAGCAGTTCATCCTTCTGCCGGCCGCGTTCGCCCGCCTCGGCCGAGGCCTGCAGATTGTCGCGCACCTTGGCCCGCAGATCGTCCACCGACACGGCGCCCACCGCCTTGGCAAAATCGTCGTTCACGTCGGGCAACTTGCGCTCGCGGACCATCGATACCTGCAACGCATATACGGCCGTGCGTCCGGCCAGCGCGGTCACGGCGAAGTCCGCCGGCCAGGCGACCTTGAGCTCCCGTGTTTCACCCACCCGGACGCCGTCCAGCGCCTTCACGATGCCGGGCAGGAACTCGTGCCCCTCCAGCAGAAGCACCCAGAAATCCTTGCCCTGCCCCAACTCGGCCCGTTCCGGCGCCAGTTCCCCCACGGGCTTGCCGTCGCACACGCCCGTGTAATCGATCACCGCAATGTCGCCCTTGGCCGCCGCACGCTCCGGATTATCGTCAAACTTGCCCTGTCGTTCGCGCAGGTTGGCGATGAGTTGATTTACCTCCTCGGGGCCCACCTTCACCGGCTGCGCCTTGACCGGGATCCCCCGGTACTCGGGCAGGGTGAACTCGGGATCGACATCGAGCGTCACGCGAAACGTCAACGGCAACTGCTTCTCGAGACTGATGTCGCTCACGTCGATAACGGCGACCGGTTTCAGTTTCTCCTGCTCCAATGCCTCGTGGTAGGCGCGCGGCACAAGCCGTTCCCGGGTTTCATCGAGAATCTCCTTGGCGAAACGGCGTTCGGCCGTGGCCGCCGGCGCCTTGCCCGGACGAAACCCCGGAATGCGGGCGTGTTTGGCGTAATCCTTGACGACGTTCTGATACTCCGCCGCCACCACCTCCGCCGCCACCTCGATCTTGAGGAGTTTGCGGCAGGGACTAACCGGTTCAACCGTAACCTTCATGAATACTCCTTACGTGCTCCGTCCACAGCGGGGTCGGCCCGCTTCCCACCCGGCAGGGCGGCGAATCGCTTCGCCGCCGCACGGCTATTCCTTCATGGCCATCAGAAACTCGGCGTTACTGCGCGTCTTCTTCAGACGGCCCACAATCAGCTCCATGGCCTCCACCGGCGGCACGCCGTTGATGGCGCGACGCAAAATCCAGATCTTACCGAGCTCGTCGGGATGGAGCAACAGCTCTTCTTTGCGCGTGCCCGATTTTTCAATGTTGATGGCCGGGAAAATACGCTTGTCCACCAGCGTGCGGTCCAGGCACAGTTCCATGTTGCCGGTGCCCTTGAACTCCTCGAAGATGACCTCGTCCATGCGGCTGCCGGTATCGACCAGCGCCGTGGCGATGATCGTCAAACTGCCGCCATGCTCGATGTTGCGGGCGGCCCCGAAGAACCGTTTCGGCTTGTGCAGCGCATTGGCATCCACGCCACCCGACAGGATCTTGCCGCTGTGCGGCTGGAGCGTGTTGTAGGCGCGGGCCAGACGGGTGATGCTGTCGAGCAGGATCACGACGTCGCGCCCGCATTCCACCATGCGCTTGGCCATCTCGATCACCATCTCGGCCACCTGCACATGACGCTCTGGCGGCTCATCGAAGGTCGAACTGAGCACCTGGGCTTTCGTCGTCCGCTCCATGTCCGTCACTTCTTCGGGGCGTTCATCGATCAGCAGCACGATCAGGTGCACGTCGGGATGGCTGGTGGAAATGCTGTTCGCGATCTTCTGCAGCAGAACCGTCTTGCCGGTGCGCGGCGGCGCCACGATCAGCCCGCGTTGCCCCATGCCGATGGGCGTGAACAAGTCCATGACGCGCATGGAGATTTCCTCCTGCTCGCGTTCCAGACAAAAGCGCCGGTCCGGGAAAATGGGCGTCAGGTTCTCAAAGGGGATCTTCGCCTTCGACTTGTCGGGGTCGCCCGCATTGACCCGATCCACCTTCAGCAGCGCAAAGAAGCGTTCCTTGTCCTTCGGCGACCGGATTTCGCCTTCCACCAGGTCGCCGGTGCGCAAGGCAAAACGCCGGATCTGCGACGGCGACACGTAGATATCCTCGGGACACGGGAGATAGTTGTAGTAGGGAGACCGCAGAAAGCCGAACCCGTCCGGCAGGATTTCCAGCACCCCCTTGCCGTGCAACGAACCGTTGACACGGGCGTTTGCTTTCATCACCTCGAAGATCAGCTCGTGCTTGCGCAGGGCGCCCAGTTCGATCAACCCGAAACTCTCGGCGATTCCATTGAGTTCGATGACAGTCTGAGTCTGAAGTTCGAACAGGTTCATCACTCGCGGGGTGCCCTGCGGGCGCTGGGGTGCATGGGAAATGTACGCCCCCTGCACCGGCCCGGACGCCGCGGCGTTGCCGGCCGGTGCGCCGTTGGCTCCCGGAGCAGGCGCCGGAGTGCCTGCCGCCGAGTCCGAACCCGGAACGGGACCCTGGACGGGCGGGGACATCTCCGGGCGTAAATTCGGGGTCCACCCCCCCTCGCCATCGTTCCCGCCGGCCATGGCTGGCGGCAGGATCACGGGAGCGGGTTGGCCTTGGACACGGTTGCCATGATCACGCCGTCCTTGCGGCGGATGGTTCCGGCGTCGACGGTGTTCGGGGCGGCCTTGATTGATGTTGCGTTCGTCCATAGTCATGCTCCACAGAGTTGCCTTACCACTTCATTCGTCTGCTGCTGCAGCAATTCCCGCGATCCATTGTTGCAGATCACGTAGTCCGCTCGTTCCATCTTCCGCGCCTGGGGCCACTGCCGCCTGATGCGCAGGCGCGCCTCCGTCTCGGTCAGCCCGCGCGCCACCAGGCGCCGAAGTTGATCGGCCTCAGGCGACGCCACGCACACGACGCAGTCCCAGTTCGTTTCATCGCCGATCTCGTACAGGAGCGGAATCACGGCCGCCACGGCCGCCACAGCCGCCGGCTGCGTCGCAACCCAGTTGCGCAGGCGCCGCAGTATCTCGGGATGCGTCAACCGGTTCAAATCGCCCAGTCGGGTGTCATCGGCGAACACAAGCTGTCCAAGCCGCGCACGGTTGACGGTGCCGTCGGCGTCCAGGATGGATGGCCCGAAGTGCGCGACCACCGCCGCCTGCACCGCCTCCCCCCGACCCAGCACCGCATGTGCCAGTTCGTCCGCCTCGCACACCGGCACACCCCGCACCGCCATGAACGAAGCCACGAGACTCTTTCCGCAGGCGATACCGCCCGTTATGGCAATCCTGACCATGGAAAAATCGGAACCGCGCTAGGGTCGGAGCGCCGTCATCGGGTCATACGCCCGCCGTGTAACGTCGCACAAGGATGATTTGGGATCACGTTCAAGGGATGAAATTGCACCGACCGGGTGCGGTATGGCAAGAAAACGAAGACTAGAGTACCTGAATATCGATCCGTGTCAACTCTCAATTACACCTTGCCGGCGCTACAGCAAGTCGGGCTGTTCCATGCCTTTCAGGAAGGAGTGGAATTCCATGTGCTCATAGAACGGCCGCAGGCGGCCGGGCGCCTCCGGTTTGACAGCCATGGCCTCCCATCCCGGCGAACAGTCCAGATCGCGCAGCAAACGCACCAGGCGCACATTGGTCTCCACCCGCGTCCGGGCCTCACCCAGACGGGTGCGGATCCGTTCCGGCTCCACTTCCGACAATCGCGGCCAGAGCGCCTCCACTGAACCGAACTGACCCAACAGTCGCGCGGCAGTCTTGGCGCCGATCCCCTCGACGCCCGGGATGTTGTCCACCGAATCCCCCGTGAGAGCCAGCCAGTCGACAATCTGGCGAGGCAGGACTCCGGTCTTCTCGAGAATCGCGTCCGGCCCCACCCGCGGGTCATCCTTGGAAGCACCCATGATCGACACGTGGTCATCCACCATCTGGAACAGATCCTTGTCGCTGCTGGCAATGAGCACCTCATCGGCCCCCTCCCGTCCAGCCCAGGCCGTCAGCGAGGCAATCACATCATCGGCTTCCTGCCGATCGAGCCGGACCACCGGAATGGCCGCCCGTTCCAGATACTCGAAGATCGGGGCAATCTGCACGCGCAGGGGATCAGGCATCGGTGGACGCTGCGCCTTGTACGTCGGCAGGAGATCAAGCCGCGCCTGTGGGGTCCCCCCATCCCACGCCACCGCGAGGTGGGTGGGGCGCCAGACCTGCAGGCACTGATGGATCGCGCGGATGAACCCGAAAACAGCATTGGTCGGCGTACCGTCGTGCCGCGAAAGAACCTTGATCGCAAAGAAGGACCGGTACAGGTGCCCGGTACCGTCAATGATCAGGAGCCGTCGAAACGCCATATCAATTGGGCGCCGGCGTGCCGCCAGACATCATGGCCGAAGGCGCCGTCTTGGGGGAAGCCTCATCCGTCATGCGGATGGATTTTCCGGCAGGATCGACCAGTTTGGCCGTCACGAAGATAAGCAGATTCTTCTTGATGCTGCGTTCCGACTGGCTGCGGAACAGGACCCCGATCAGGGGGATGTCGCCAAGCAACGGGATCTTGTCGTTGACCTTGCGGAGATCCTCGGTGATCAGACCCCCCATCACGACCGTCGCCCCATCATAGATCGAAATCTGCGTGCTCAAGGTGCGCACCTTGAAGAAGGGCTGCGGCATGTTGAGATCCTGCTGGGACCCATCCGCGCGGCGGATCGTCGACCCGTATTGCTGCCATGTGGGCTCCGTCACAACCGACGGGGTCATGGTCAAGTTGATCATGTTGCCATCCGGACTGACTTCGGGCAGGACGGTCAGGATCACCCCGACCTCGCGAGTCGCAAAGTCCTGCGGGACAACCACGGTTTCCTGAATAGTCGTGGTCGAGCTCGCTCCGCTGGAACCGGTGCCGGTGCCGAGCGTTCCGCCCTGCACCTCGAAGCTGGTCGGGTAGATATACTCTGTGACCACCCGAATCGAGGCTTCACTGCCGGACCGCGTCGTGACTTTCGGGGCTGACAGCAGATCGGCGTTCCCGTTCTGCTCCAAGGCATGCATGACAATCGACAGCTCCGGATTCGTCAACACGCCCGCGATGGAACCGATTCTTCCCATCGTACCCGCGCCGGTGTCCAGGGTGTCGTCGTCGCCCGACGCGCCGCGGCCCCAGAAACGCAGGCCACGGGTGAACCCACCCGAGGTGGCGTTCGCATTGGCAACGATGCGCTGCGCCCCCGCCAACGGGGTGAACGCGCCGGTCTTCTTGGTCGCCAATTCCCAGTTGTCATTCAGCAGCCACTCCAGGCCAAGCTCCTGCAGGTCGGTTTCATTCACCTCGACGAAACGCGCCTCGATCTCGACCTGCTTCGGCACCACGTTCAATTCCGTCAGCAGGCGCTCGAACACCGCCAGGTTATCCGCGGTGTTGCCGACAATGACCTTGCCGATCGCCGAGTTGTAGGTGATCGACGAGCCCTTCGGGAAACGCACGCCCATCTTCTCGAAGCTGGACTGGAGATCGGCCACCTGACCGCCCATCTCGCCTTGATCGATGGCCGTCACTTCACGCCCGCCCACGGACCGCGCCGCGGCCGGCATGGCCGAGCCCGCGGCCCCCACACGTTCGATGAAGGTGGGCTCCACCGGGTACATGCGGACTTCGATCTGGGCGGGATCATAGTCCGCCGGAACAATCATGACGATGTTGCCGTCCACACGAAACCGCAACCCGGCGACCTGTGTGATGATCTTCAAGGCGGAGGCCAGCGTAATGTAACGGGCCGTAAAGGTGATCTCGTAGGACTGTCCGCCGCCCCCACCAGCCACCCCGCCACCCGCATCGGCGCCGAACGGATCCTTGCCTGCTGCCGCAGGCGCGGCGACTGTCGCCCCTCCGGCCGGATTGAGGTTGAGAATCATGTTGATCCCCTTCTTGGCGGGATCCGGCTCTGTCTTATCCGCCTCGGCGCTGGCCTTGTTCAGAAAATCCACCACGTCATGGATGTTCGCCTGGCGAAACTCAATTTCGGGAATAACGATCCGGTCCATCTTCTTGAGGATGGACTCGTTGCCCGCCACGACATCGGCCTTATTCGTGATAACTGGGACGGAGGCAAGCATCTTGTACTGGGCGGGATTCCATGTGTCACGGACCTGCGCGCTCATCTTCTTGGCAGTCGCCTCACGCTCGTACGAGGCTGAGTTGAACTGCCGATCGCCTGTCTCCTTCAGATACCGCATGGCCTCGCGATTGTCGCCATCGATCGCAAGGACGGACTCGAAACTGGCGCGGGCCTTCGTGTAATGGCGATCCACCAGCGCCTTCTTGCCCTCCATCATCAGGCTTTCCACCTCGGTCAGTTGCTCGCGTTGAATGGCGGGGGCGGCCTTGACGCCCTGGCCGGATTTCGCAAGGTCCTTTTCGAGGCTCGACTTGAGCTTCTTCAGATTCGTGTCCGCAGGATGCCGGTTGGAGGCATCGGTGGCCCTGGCCAGCGCATCGGCATTCCGGCCGGTCTTCATCAAATCGAGAACCACCTGGTACTCGCACAGCGGAATGCGCTCCTGCGCTCGGGCGCGGTCGGCATCGCGCAAGGTTCCGGGCTTGGCGGCGGCATTGGCATAACTCGTCAACGCGGCCGCGTAGTCCTTGTCCTTCCACGCTTTGTCGGCGGCCGCGAGACTCTTCTGGGCCTCTTTGGCTGTCGCCTCCCTGCGTACGATCTCCATATCTGCAATAATCTTGGCATCAACCGAGCGTTCCGGCGTGCCAAACGCCTGAACCGGAGCCTGGACTTTTGGGGCCGCTTCTTCTGCCGCCGGCGGTACGGCGGGCGTCACGACGGGGAGAGTCGGCTCAGGCTTGGGGGCTTCGACAGGTGCGATCTCCGCTGGCGCCGCAACCACAGGGGCCACTGGCTCGGGAACGGGTGGCGTCACTTTGGCGGGCTGCAATTCCTCGATCATCGGAGCGGCCGCTTCGGGTGCCTTCACTTCAGTCTTGGCTGGCACCAGTTCCTCGATGATCGCCGGAGCTGCCATCTCGGCCGGCTTCACATCAACCTTGGCTGGCGCCAGTTCCTCGATGATCGCCGGAGCTGCCGCTTCGGGCTCTTTCACGGCCGTCTTGGCGGGTGCCAATTCCTCAATGATCGGGGCCGGCTCGACCTTCGGCGGCTGCTGGGGGGGCGTCTCGACGGCGTCCGGGTTGGCTGCCGCCACGGGTTTCGCCTCAGACACGGGGGCCACCTTGAGCTCTTCAATCACCGGTTCGGCCGACGGGGCCGTCGCGGCAGCCGCCTGCTGCTCCTGTTTGAGTTCCTCGGCGGCGGCCTCATTGGTCTTCACGACATCCTGGGCGTGCATCACCGTTCCGGCAACGCCCACCATCAGGACCGATAGGCAAATAATGAATAACTTCCTCGGTGTCATATTGGAGTTTCTCCTAACAAAAGTGCGCGGTGCGCCCGCCCCCCTACGCCCCCTCATCCTTGGGTTCGGTTCCGGAGGGCGCCTTGGCCGCCTCGCCAATCCAGACATCCATATCCCGAGAAGGGTCGTGTATTAGAACACGGCGGGTATTACTGTCAACCATTTTGACCTGATATTTGACTCCCTTGAGCTCAAACTCGCCGTCTACCCGTGTCGCGATGCGGGTGCCGTCAATCGCATAGAGAAGACCAACTTCATATTCGCTGCGGGGCACAACCTTGCCCTTGCTCAGAACGATGGTCTTGCCATTGCGCTCCACCGTCAGCATCGGCGCATTGGGCGCTGACTCGTCACAAGCGACAATCTTGAATCCCTCCACCGCATCGCCGACCGCCGCAAAGTAGGTTCGGCCATCCTTGCGCAGGTTGATCTGGTACAGCGCCTTGCCGGCAACCCGGCTGATGCTCTTGAATATCAGATCGAAAGGAATCGGCGTGATGGTCTCGACCGTCACCTTGGCCAGCGCCGACGGATGACTGGCCGGGGCCTGGGGATCGGTCTTGAACAGGTATTCGTCCTTGTTCGAGAACCCGTCCCGATCCGCATCCGTGTTCGCATCTTCGGGGTCCAACGGGTTCAAACCATGCTCAGTCTCCCACGTGTCGAACATGCCGTCATCGTCCTTGTCGACATCGGGCGTGGACTCCGGTTGCAGGGTCTTGCAGAAGCTGCAGTTGGTGGCCGCGTAGGGGATGGGGCGCTCGCAGTTGACACAACTCACCCGCAACTCAGGCGTGAGCAGCCGCAGGGTCCATTCGCCGATCTGCATTGGTTCGTTCAGCGTCTGGTGGCCCGAGGTGAACCGACTGATATCTACTGGTTGCGCGTCGGCATGTTTCGGCACCAGCCCCTTGAGTTCGTTGTCGAACGCCTCTTGCCGCCCCTTGAGCAATTGGGCATAGACGGCCAGCAGGATCAGCGACACAAAAAGCGCCAGCAACACCACCGACGCAATGATCCGGTCATAGGTCCTCTTCAGCCACGAGCCCATCCGGCGCATGCTCATTGGGCTCCCTCCGCCGCGGCCGTCGCATCCGCCTGCTTTGCAAATTGGTAGACGTCGACTTCCATTTTCACCGACACCGGAATATCACGACCACAGACGATGCGCAGATCGCGGGACAACGTACTCTGCACGGGCTTGGCAGCCTGCGCCCCCTCCGCCTCGCCCTGCGCGTCCCGCGCCTTGGCGGCCGCATCGGCCCCCTGGACAATCACATTGCTGTCGCCCGTCAGTTCAATGCGGGTGACCGCAACAAACAACGGGCTTCGGGAAAGGCCGTCAAGCGCCTGGATCAGCGCGCTTTCCCGGGCCGAGAAGCTCAGCACAAAGTGCCACTTCCCGAACAGTTGACCTTCCGGGACCACGCCGGTCTCCGAGTTCACACTGTTCAGGGACGTCGGCCCCGCCGGTTCCGAGCGACGGACGCGACCCCGACCGCCGGGGACCTCATCGGCAGGACGCGCCGCAGCACCCGCCGCCGCGTCTTCTTCAAACTCCTCGCGCCCAATGCCCCGTAATTCCGTGATGCGCGCGCCGTAGAACACCCCGCACAAGGTCTCCACGATCCGCAACTGTTGCGTCAGCCGCGCCACGTCCTTCGCCGCCGGCAGCGTCCCCTGCATGTGACGGCCGAAACCGAAGTCGAATGTGTCCACCACTTTGACGCCGGCATCGCGGGCCTTCGCCAGCAACGCCTTGCGGATTTCCCAGAACTGGGTGACGAACTTCGCCGGACTCTGGTCGACCACTTCAGCCTGCCCCCGGCTCAGGTCCGCCGCCAGTTTGTTCAGTTCGCTTCGCAGCACATCGAGATTCGTGCGCTCGATTTTCAGGTTCTGGTCGGAGGGGAATGGATTGCGACTGTAGAGGAATTCAAGCTGGCCCTTGCTTGCACTGAGGGCAGACTCAGCGCGATAAAAAGCCATGAACCCCAGCACGAGCAGGCCGGCGGCCGCGATGAACAGGATGGTCAGCAGGACCACTGCCACCGCCAATACCATTTTACGACGTGAACCCATAGTGCCTCAGAATCCGTCAGCCTCCGGCCGGCCTCTCCCCCTTGGGTTTCGCCGGCTTCTCGGTGAGCCCCGCATCAATCACAAATTCACTGACGTAGTCCGTGCCCGACACGGGCTTGATCTTACGGATCTGAACGTCATCTGAAATATAGCCTACCCCCTTCAGCGACGCGGCAAAGTCCGAAATCGCCTGATGGCTGACCTTGTCACTGAATCCCATGCCCTGGATCAACAGCCGCGTCGTTGTCACGCCATTGTCGGTTTTGGCCGTGGGTTGGAGGGAGGTCAACCACATGCCGTCGATCAGTCGACCATGCAGATCGCTGACGAGGGTGGCCCAGCGTGTCCGCGTGGCGATCAAATCGCCCAACACCCCGGCCTTGGCCAGGACTTCCTCCGACTGCTTGCCCAGTTGATTCAGCCGTTCGTTGGGCGCCGTCAGTTGCTCCACGCGCGTCTGGACCTTGCCCAGCCGGTCCTCCGCCATCGCTCGCTTGCGGTGCAGGAACACCCAGAAGACGAGCATGATCAAGATGAGTCCCACGGCGGCCATCGCAAAAAAAGGCAGACGCCGCTGGAACACCTTGCGCGCCACCAGTTCGGGCGGCAGCAGATTGATTTCCACCGGGCAGGACAACGACCGTCGCAGCGCCAGGCCCACCACCTCGCCCAGCAAATGCACCTCGGCGCCGATCTTTTCCGACGAGATCCCCGCGTTGACGGCCACATTCCGGAAGGGATTGAGGAAATCCACCTCCATCTTGAGCTTTTCCTTCAGGAACGTGTTGGCGTGCGGGATTACCGAACAGCCGCCCGCCAACAGCACCATGGACGGCTGGCTGCCTCCCTGCTGGCTGCGGTAGAAATTGATCGTGCGGGTGACCTCGGCGTGCAGGCGCGTCATGACGTTGCGCACGATCTTGGACGTCCGGTCGGCCACCCCGACTTCGTGCCCTTCATACACGCCGCCAAAGCCGACAAACGCATGCGCGACCTTCAGTTGCTCGGCCTCCTCGAAAGGCAGTTCGAACTCCTTCATCACATCTTTGGTCACCGCGATGCCGGCCACGGGAATACTGCGGCTGAAGATGCGGGTGCCCTCCACAAACACCACGTTTGTGGAGCGGGCGCCCATGTCCAGAATCATCGTGCAGCCCGGCAGGTCGGCGTAGTTGTACCGCACCGCATTGTAGAGGGCCAGCGGCGACACATCCACCAACACCGGATCCAACCCCGCCGCCTCCACGCAGTCCGTGAGGTTCTTCACCACGTCGCCCTTGACGGCCACCAGCATCACGCTCAAATCGCCGGTTTCCTGCCCGATCAACTGGTAGTCCCACACCACCTCGTCCATCGGGAACGGAACATTCTGCTGGGCCTCGTAACGAACGATCTGGTTGATCTTGTCGGGCGTAACCGGCGGCAACCGCACGTAGCGCGGGAAGACCATCTGGCCCGAAATCGACACGGCCACGGGGCCGGGCCGGATGCCGCTGCTGCGCAGAATGTCGCGGATGGAGGACACGATGTAGGCCGCCGGGTCCGCCGTGCTGTCAGGATCCAGCCCCAACGGGGCAACCGCATAGTTGACCAGTTCAATACCGGACGGTTTGACCGATTTGAACTCGGCGACCACCAGTTTGCTGGCGCCGATGTCAAGGGCGAGAATGCGATCCTGACCAAGCATGGCTTACTTCACCGCCTCGTAGTCGTCATAGCTCACATAAGCGAACGGCGTCTGTGGCTTGGCCAGAATCAAACCGTCCTTGGCCACCAACTTCGGATTCTTCCACCAATCCACGGGAAGGGGCTGGGCTTTCGGAAGTTTGCCGTCGGACTGGGCGCCCACGACTTCACCCTTGTAAAGCACCTCGACCGCCACGGCGACGACCTCCCCGTACCGGGCCACCGTGTTCGGCCGGATGTAGGCGGAACTCATGTGATTCTTGCCGCGCGCCACATCGATGTTCAGGACCAGGCCTTTCAAGAACGTGTAATCACCTGTGGTCCGGTCATGCAGGAGGGCGTAGTACTGGAATGTCACCTCATCCATCCACTCGGGCTCGCTGTCGAAAACCACCTGCATTTCCACCCAGTCGCGCGCCGCGGCGCGACCCCGGCCGAAAATGTCGGGAATCTTGATCAGGGCGCGCGGACCATACCCCGTAAATTGGCGGATCCGCACCGGGCCGTTGAACGTCTCGGAAGCGGGACGCGTGGCCACGGGACGCTGCCGCGCGGCCTGGGCGCGAGATTCCAAGCTGCCGATGGCCGTCAAAGCAATCGCGGCGGCTATCACGATCCATGATTGAGTGCGATTCATCTGCGGCGCTCCTTCAGGGAATGGGGCAGAAACCATGCCTGCCCAAAACATACGCGCCAGTATAGGCTTTGAAGAGACGAATGCAAAAGAAAAAAAAGGGGAAAAGTCGCTTGTCCCTTGTGCCGGAATGCCGTATACCCTAGCCCTCATTATGCAAAAAACCCCTGTGGGCATTGTCGGATGCGGCAACATCAGTTCCATCTACTTCAAGAACGCGCAGGCGTTCGAGCACCTCCACCTGGCCGCCTGTGCCGACCTGATTCCGGAAAAGGCGCGTCAGCGGGCACAGGAGTTCGGCGTTCCACGCGCCTGCTCAGTCGAGGAACTGCTCGCCGACCCATCCATCGAAATCGTCATCAACTTGACGATCCCAAAAGCGCACATGTCGGTCGACCTCGCCGCGCTGGAAGCCGGGAAACACGTGCATGCCGAGAAGCCGCTGGCCATCACCCGCGCCGACGGGCAACGCATTCTGGATCTGGCGCGCCGGAAAGGACTCCGCGTGGGATCGGCGCCCGACACCTTCCTGGGCGGCGGGCTGCAAACCTGCCGCAAGCTGATCGATGACGGCTGGATCGGCCGCCCGGTCGCCGCCACGGCATTCATGATGTGCCGTGGCCACGAAAGCTGGCACCCCGACCCGGAATTCTACTATGAAACCGGCGGCGGCCCGATGTTCGACATGGGCCCCTACTACCTGACCGCACTCATCAGCCTGCTCGGCCCCGTTCACCGCGTGACCGGCATGACGCAGGTCTCCTTCCCCGAACGCCTCATCACCAGCAAGCCCAAATGCGGCAAGCGCATCCCGGTGGAGGTTCCCACCCACGTGGCGGGACTCATGGAATTCGCCTGCGGCGCGGCGGGCACGATCATCACGAGCTTCGACGTGCCGCACGCCGAATTGCCGCGCATCGAAATCTACGGGAGTGAAGGCACGCTCTCCGTGCCGGATCCCAACGGGTTCGGCGGACCGGTGCGCGTGCGCCGGACCGGCATGAGCGAGTGGAAGGAAGTCCCCCTTCTCTTCGGCTATGCGGAGAACAGCCGCGGCATCGGCGTGGCCGACATGGCCGCCGCCATTCGCGGCAACCGCCCGCACCGGGCAAACGGCGACCTGGCCTTCCACGTGCTCGACATCATGGTCGCCCTGCACGAAGCCTCGGCGCAGGGACGCCACATCGCCCTGGGCAGCACCTGTGAGCGCCCGGCCCCCCTGCCCCCCGACCTGCGGCCGGGCACGATCGATTGACGCATCGCCAGGCAGACCTCTTCAACCACCCCGGGACAACCCCGGCCAGAAGGACAGACGGTTCTATGAAAAAAGCACTGATCGTGATGGGAGGATGGGACGGGCACGAGCCCAAGGCGTGCGGCGACATCGCCGCCGCGCTGCTGCGGAAGGAGGGGTTCGACGTGGAGCTTTCTTGCACGCTCGACAGCTACCTCGACGCGGCCAAACTGAACGCGCTGAACCTGATTGTGCCGGTATGGACCATGGGCACGATCACGAATGAGCAGGCCAAACCCCTGCTCGAGGCAGTCCGCAACGGCGTGGGCCTGGCCGGCTGGCATGGCGGCATGTGCGATGCGTTCCGCCTGAACACCGAATACCAGTTCATGACCGGCGGCCAGTGGGTTGCCCACCCCGGCGGGATCGTGGACTACACGGTGAATATCACCGATCACACCCATCCGATCACGGCCGGGATCAAGGACTTCGCCATGAAGTCCGAGCAGTACTACATGCATACCGACCCGGGGAACACCGTTCTGGCGACCACCACCTTCACCGGTGAGCACGGGGGTTACACCTGGGTCAAGGGAACCGTCATGCCGGTCGTGTGGACCCGCCCCTGGGGTCAGGGCAAGGTCTTCTATATGTCGGTCGGCCACGTGGCCAAAGACTTCGATGTGCCGGAAGTGCCGGAAATACTGCGCCGCGGCATGCTCTGGGCCGCAAGGTAATTCAAACAGGAATGAAGACATGAAGCATTACACCAGAGCCAGTGAGATCAAGGTCGGGGTGATTGGATATGGCGGCGCCTTCAACATGGGCCGCGCGCACCTCAATGAAATGAAGCAGGCCGGCATGACGCCGACCGCGGTGGCGGAAATTGACCCGCAGCGCCTGGCCGTAGCCACGCAGGACTTTCCGACCATCCAGACCTATCCCTCCGTGACCCAGATGCTGCGCAAGTCGAACGTGGACCTGCTCGCCATCATCACCCCGCATAACACGCATGCCAGACTGGCGCTGCAGTGCCTCAATGACGGCCGCCATGTCGTGTGCGAGAAGCCGCTGGCAATCACCACGGCCGAGTGCGACGCCATGATTGGCGCCGCCAGGAAGAACCGGGTCGTGCTGTCGACCTACCACAACCGGCACTGGGACGGCATCATCCTGGGCGCCATGGAACTCATCCGCAAGGGACGCATCGGCAAGGTCGTGCGCGTCGACGTGACCATGGGCGGGCTCGGCAAGCCGGGTGACTGGTGGCGCACCAGCAAGTCGATCTCCGGCGGCATCCTTTATGATTGGGGCGTGCACCTGCTCGAATACACCCTCCAAATGGTCAACGCCGACATCCGGGAAGTCAGCGGCTACCTGTGGTCCGGCATCTGGGCGAGCCAGACCCGGTGGAAGCAGGACACAAACGAGGACGAAGGGTTCCTGGCCGTGCGCTACGCGAGCGGCGCCTGGTCGACCTTGCGCGCCACCTCGATCGACGGGCGGCCCACCCAGCCGTGGTTCAAGGTTGTCGGCACCAAGGGCACCCTGCTCCTCGACTGGCCGGCCACCGAGCTCATCACCCTGGATGCCGACGGCAACCAGGTGACGACCCGCTACCCCAACCCGAAATCCGAGGGCTGGAAGCTCTACCAGAACATCGCCGACCACCTGGTCAAAACCAAGCCGCTCGTGATCACGGGCGAATGGGCACGACGCCCGATCCACATCCTGGACCTGGCGCAGCAGAGTGCCAAGCAGGGTTGCGCGCTCAAGGCGAAGTACAAGTAAGCCGGCAGCCGGAAACAGACGCGATCCCGGAGGGCAGGCAGGCCGCGAGGCTTGTCTGCCCTTTTTCTTGCGGGGCGCGGTGGGCGGACGGGGAAAGGCGCAGGCGGCGCGCCCCGGGCCGACGGCTTCAGGTCGTCAGCACATCGATCACCTGCGAAGGCGTCTCCGCCTTGAGCAAGGCTTCGCGTTTCTCGGGGTCGTTGAGTACCTGGCTGATCTCGGACAAGAACTGGATATGCGGCCCGGTCCGGCTGATCGACGAGATCGTCATGATGAAAATCTGGGATGGCTTGCCGTCCATGGACCCGAAATCCACGCCCTCTTTCTTGAGGGCCAGCGCCGTCACCAATTTGTCCACCGAATCCGACTTGCCGTGGGGAATGGCGATGCCATGCTGCATCCCCGTCGACATCTTCAGTTCACGATCGAGAACCGCCTTCAGCGCGGCCTCACGGTCCCTGATGCGGCCGCGGGCCACCAGGAAATCGATCATCTCGCGAATGATGTCCTCTTTCGCGGTCGACTTCAGTTCGAGAATGATCGAGTCCTCGGACAGTAACTTGCGCAGATTCATCCCGGGTCCTTCGTTGCGGACGCAGAAGCTACCACATCACTTTTCGAATGCCAGAAAAAAAGCGCAACACAAACGAGACTGAGTGATCGTCGCCGTTGACATCACGCCGGCACCTCAGACATCATGGAGCGCATGGAACTCAAGCAACTGCTTAAAGAGGTGGCGGCCGGCCGCGTGGCTCCGAACGAAGCGCTCCACCAGATCGAGGCCACCCGGGAGCGGAATCTCGGCTTCGCCCGCGTCGACATGGACCGCCTGCGCCGGCGCGGTCTGGCCGAGGTGATTTTCAGCCAGGGCAAGACCCCGGATCAAGTCGTCCGGATCGCCGCCACGCTCGTCGAACACGGACAAAACCTCCTGGCAACGCGGGCCACACGCGAACAATACGAGGCCGTGCGCCAGCGCTTCCCCAAGGCCCGCTTCCACGAAGGCGCCCGCTGCATCACACTCGATATCGCGCCCCATCCCCGCCGCACCGGGCTCGTCGGGGTCCTGTCCGCCGGCACCACCGATATCCCCGTCGCGGAGGAGGCCGCCCTCGTGGCCGAACGCATGGGCGCCCGCGTCATCCGCCTCTTCGATGTCGGCGTCGCGGGGTTGCACCGCCTGCTGCCGCACCTGCCGGTGCTCCGCCGCGCCCGCGTTCTCGTCGTCGCCGCCGGCATGGAAGGCGCCCTGCCCTCGGTGATCGGGGGTCTGACGGACTGCCCGATCGTGGCCGTACCGACCAGCGTGGGCTATGGCGCCAGCCTGAAGGGCGCCACGGCGCTCCTCGCCATGCTCAACTCCTGCGTGCCGGGCATCGGCGTCGTCAACATCGACAACGGGTTCGGCGCCGGCGTGCTGGCCGCCATGATCAACCGGCTGCCCGACCGCCACGGCCCCGCCAAGTCCCGCCGCCCGACGCGGAGGCGCCCATGAGCCGGATGCTCTGGTTCGACAGCGTGGGCGGCGCCAGCGGCGACATGATCCTGGCGGCGCTGATCGATCTGGGCGCCGACGTCGAGGCGCTGAACACCGCGCTGGCCACCTTCGGAGCCGCCCACATCCGCCTCACGACCGAACCCCATGGCGATCACGGCATGCACGGGCTCCGCGTCCATGTCGATGCGCACGAACACGGCGCCCCGCATGCCCATGATCATCACCAGGCTCGAACCGGCACCCCGCATGCCCATCACCGGTACCTTCCCGATATCCGCCGCCTGATCGAGTCGACCGCCCTGCCCGCCATCACACAGCAGCGGGCCGTTGCGGTCTTCACCCGGCTGGCCGAAGCCGAAGCCAGGGTCCACCGAATCCCGCCGGATCAGGTTCATTTTCATGAGGTCGGCGCCCTCGATGCCATCGCCGACATTACCGGCGCCTGCCATGCGCTCGACCTGCTGCACATTGATGCGGTCGGCTTTTCGCCCCTGCCCATGGGGCATGGCACCATCACCTGCGCCCATGGCGTGATGCCTAACCCGGCGCCCGGTACGGTGGAGTTGCTGAAGGGCCTGCCGGTCGTGTCCGTCGACGAGCCGTTCGAACTGGTCACCCCCACCGGCGCGGCCTTGTTGAGTACCTGGCGGTCGCTCGATGGTCTCCCCGCCGGCTCGGTGTTGAAGGCGACCGGCCACGGTTTCGGCGCCCGCACCTTGCAGGGCCGCCCCAACCTGTTGCGCGTCACCCTCTTTGAAACAGCCGTCGCCCCCGCCGACGATGCCGCGTGCCTGGTCATCGAGACCAATCTGGACGATACCGCGCCCGAACTCGTGGGCGCCCTGTTGCAGCGGCTCATGGCAGCCGGCGCATACGACGCCTTCGCCACGGGGATCCAGATGAAGAAGCAGCGGCCCGGCGTTCTGCTCACCGTGCTGTGCGCCCCCGAACGCCGCGACATTTTCAACAATCTCATCTTCCGGGAGAGCACGACCTTCGGTCTCCGCGAACACCTGACGCACCGCACCATGCTGGCGCGCGAGAGTCGCGAAGTCGCCACGCCCCACGGGACCGTCCGCGTCAAGGTGGGCCGGTGGCAGGGGTGCCCCATCACCGCCTCACCCGAATACGAGGACTGCGTGCGCTGCGCGGACGCCGCCGGCGTAGCCGTACGGATCGTCTATGACGCCGCCGCCGCCGCGGTTCGCGACGCCGGCTTGCTGGGCAACGAACACAATCCCTGGTAGGGCCGGGTTTATCCCGGCCATGCGCGTGGCCGGGATAAACCCGGCCCTACCAGCCAAACATCGACACGAACATCGCGCATTTGGCCGGAGTCACATGCAAGGCTACCACTTCCTGGCGGAAAGCAGCTTCTTCTCCGAATTGTCGAAAGAGAGCCTGCAGGCGCTGGCGGCGATCTGTTCGACCCGTCCGCTCCGTAAACGCGAGATCCTCTTCCGCGAGGGCCAACCCGGCGGCGCCATCTACCTTCTGCGCCGCGGCGCGATCCAGCTCCATAAAACCACGCCGGGGGGCGCAGACGTGGTCATCAAATTCGTGAAACCGGGCGAAACCTTCGCCGAGGTCGTGCTGTTCGAACAGGAGCGCTACCCGGTGACCGCCACGGCCCTCGCCGCCAGCGAGTTGATCGTATTCCCGCGGCTCGACTTGCACCGCCTGCTGGACACGCCGGCCTTCCGCAACGACTTCATGCGGATGTTGATGCGGAAACAGCGGTACCTCGCCGAACGAATCGTCCAGATCACGTCGCAGGATGTTGAGGAACGCCTGCTGGGCTTTCTCGCCGAGCAGCACGGCAACGAACGGGAGATCACGCTGTCGGTCTCGAAGAAGGATGTCGCGGCCGCCATCGGCACCGCGCCCGAAACCCTTTCACGCCTCCTCCTGCGTCTCAAGCGCCGGAAGGTCCTGACGTGGAAAGGGAAGACGATCACGCGGCATAAACCATAGGCCGGAAACCGAAAACAGAGATCACCCTGAAACCATGACCCCACGACACTTCACATTGGCTCTCGTGCTCACCCTGTCGTCGGCGGCGTCGACGACCGCATCCGCACAAGACCGCATCTGGACGTCCGCGCCTCCGGCGGACTGTCCCTTCCCGCCCTCGACGACCATTACCGGCGTCGTGTTCACGGGACGGAACATCACCCCCTCCCTTGCGGACACGTGGTACCTGTGCTGGGCGGCGGACGACAAGCTGTACTCGCCCTTCGCCGACGGCGTGGGTGGCACGCACATGTCGGTCTGCTACAACCCGGACGCCAAGCTCGGATTCGCGACGGTGACCGGCGACAACCCCCTGAACCTGAAGGTCGTCTCGTCGGGCATCCTGGCCATGCCGGCCCAGCCGTACGGCGGGCGCTATCCCTGCGGCAGCCTCGTGCTCGACGGCATCTGGTACTACGGCTCGTACTGCACCATGAACGAGAACGGCAGCATCCAGAGCGACATCCAGACACCCGACCTCGGCCGCATCAACTGGGGCGTGATCGGCCCATTCTGCGGCTTCCACACCTGCACAAATCTCGCCGACTCCTGGCGCGCGGAGACGTGGACGCCCTCCCCGCACAACGGCCTGAAGCCGCTCTTCCCGGAGCCGGCCAGACCCGGCAAGGCGGTGAAGATCGGCGCGCCGCATTTTGTGGACTTCGGCAGGAACCTGCAGCACTCACCCGACGGCAAGGCGTACCTGGTCGCACACGGCGCCACGGATGATGACCCCAGGCCGCGCTTCGCCAATCTGAGCTGGATCAACGGCGACCATATCTACCTCATCCGTGTCCGGCCCGGTCTCGCGACCATGAACGACGCATCCCAGTACGAGTTCTTCGCCGGGCACGACGCCAAGGGCGATCCCGTGTGGACCCGGACGTTCACAGACATGAAGCCCCTCGTGGACTGGAACAATCATTGCGGCAGCGTTGCGATGACGTACAACGCGCCACTGAAGAAGCACCTGCTCTGTATCACCGACGGCTGGCCGACCGCAAAGGAGATGGACACATACATCCTCGAATCGGACCTCGTCACCGGCCCGTGGAAGCTCGTGGCGTACATGGCAAAATTCGGGACGCAGGGCTATTTCGTCAACTTCCCGAGCCGCTTCATCGGGGCTGACGGCCGTGCCGCATGGCTGTGCTATTCGGCCAACTTCGCGTCCGGCCGGCCCGATCCCGCGGGCAGTAAGTACGGTATGTGCCTCCAGGAGGTCCGCCTGCTCGGTCCCGCGGCGGCGCGTTGAACGCCCGGGGCCGCCGCGGCCCTCGCCGCCGGCGAATTGATCGCCTTCCCCCGTCCGGACTTGCACCGGCTGCTGAACACGGAGGCCTTTCGCAACGATTTCATGCGCATGCTCATGCGGAAACAATGGTATCTGGCCGAACGGATCGTCGAGATCACGTCACAAGATGTGGAGGAACGCCTGATGGGCTTTTTGGTTATTGGGCGTTGGTTGTTGGCTGTTCTGCATTTCTTGTCCCATCCGGCCACAAGTCGGCGGCCGGACCGATCTGCCCGTCATTCTTCCAGCATGCGCTGCTGCAACATCGTGCTGAAGATTTCGTACACGATATCGCGACGCTCGGCGAACAGACAGCGCAGGCGTTTCTCCCGGCCCGTATCCGCGCCGTAGGCAAACAGGATCCGATAGGGGCCCACCCGCAGTCGGTGATAGCCGCCAAGGGGGCCTTCGAGTGATTTGATATCACCGTGTTCGGCTTCGAGTTTGCGCAAAGCCATTCGAAGCCGTCTTCTCGGTTCGGGCGCCTGGCTCCTGACGAAATCCAACACCTGATCGGAGACCTCAACCTTCATCGTCGATGGCCTCTACCGGATGAAAGCGTGTCTTGCCGTGCTCGTAGTCCCGCACCGCCCGCATAGCCTTTGGATGGGTCAGGATATCCATGGTCTCCATGATGGCTTCCATGCGCTCCCGCGACACCACATAGGCCACCGTCTCGTCGTGCCGTGTGATGGCGATCGTTCCGCTATCCGCCGACTCCCGAACCAACCCGGGAAAGTTGCTTTGCGCCTTTGCAATGGAATACGTATTTTTCACATCAAAACTATGTATAGTGTTCGCATGGATGTCAAGGCTCGGATCAATGACCGTCGCCTCGGAACGCCATGGCGGGCAGCGGCATATTCGGTCGTCTTTGTTCAGTTCCTCCCTGGCCCAGGCGTCGACAAAGGTCTAAGCAGACCCGAACAACAGGGTGCGCATGGATGGCCTTCTGGTCATGGCCCTCCCATCAGATGAACAAGGTCATGTTGGATTCATCGGCATCGCCGAGGAACGACGCCACCCCGCCCAGTTCGATCCCGTCGATAAGTTCCTCTTTCTTCAGTCCCATCACATCCATCGACATCGTGCAGGCGATGAGTTTCACGCCCGCGTGCCGCGCCATGCCCATCAGGGCCGGCAGACTGTCGACGCGTTTCTGCTTCATGACGTACTTCATCATGGCGGTGCCCATGCCCAGCATGTGCAGGTTGGACAAGGCCAGCTTCCCCGGGCCCTTGGGCATCATCCAGCCGAACATCCGGTCCAGCAGCCCCTTCCCTCCGGCCTGCGGCGCATCCTTCCGCAGCGCGTTCAGCCCCCAGAAGGTGAAGAACATCGTCACCTCGCTGCCCATCGACACCGCGCCATTGGCGATCACGAATGCCGCCAGCACCTTGTCGAGTTCGCCGGAGAACACCACGAAAGTCTTCTTGTCCTTCCGCGTCGCAACGCCGGACGCGGCGGCCGCCGTCACCCCGCTCCCCTTGCGGAGATGCGCCTCGACCATGGCGCCCTTGGTCACAATTCCCATCACCGCGTGCCCCTGCTTGGCGCACCACGCCGGCGCATCCGCCGCAAAACCGGGGTCAGACGCCCTGATCCTGATCTCATCGCCGGCGCTCAGCTTCTCCATCTCCTCCTTGAGCCGGCGAATCGGACCCGGGCACTGAAGGCCCATGCAATCCACTTCGACCACTTTTCCGCTCGGGGCTGGCTTCGCGGTCATCTGCTCCTCGGCGTAGAACAACAGGGGCGGCTCCGGCTGCCCCGTCACCTGCGCGTCATGGAAACTGCAGAACGTCATCGTGCCGCCTGCCAGGGTGGCCAGCCGGTCGAACCCGCGCTGTCTCAGGATGCGGTAGGCCAGGTAACTGCGAAAGCCCACCTTGCAATACAGGTACACCGGCTTGTCGCGCGGGATGCGCTCGAGCGAGTGCCGCAGTTTTCCGAGCGGAATATTGACCGCGCCGGGGATGTGCCAGGTCTCGTATTCCTGGGGACCCCGCACATCGATGATCGTCCCATCGGCGGTGCGCGCCGGGAAGTCCTCCGGGTACCAGAACGCCACATCGCCCTTCAGCAGGTTGGCGCCCACAAAGCCGGCCATGTTGACCGGATCCTTGGCGGACCCGTACGGCGGCGCATAGGCCAGTTCCAGCGACTGCAGATCCTGGACCGTCATGCCGGCCCGCAGTGCTGTGGCCAGCACGTCCAACCGTTTGTCCACGCCATCAAACCCCACCACCTGTGCGCCCAGCAGCTTGCCCGTATCGGGCGCAAACAGCACCTTGATGTGCAGGGGCGCCGTACCGGGGTAATAGCCGGCATGACCGGAAGGATGAACATAGATCTTGCGGTAGGGCCGCCCCAGTTTCTTGAGCGTCTTCTCCGAGGCCCCCGTGCCGCCGCCCGTCATGTCGAAAACCTTGACGATCGCCGTGCCCTGCGTCGACGCGTACGTGGTGTCGCGGCCGCAGATGTTCTCCGCCGCGATACGTCCCTGGCGATTCGCCGGCCCGGCCAGCGGGATCAGCATCGGCTCGCCCGTCACGGTGTCGATCACTTCCACCGCGTCGCCCGCGGCGTAAATGCAAGGATCCGACGTGCGCAGGTGCGCGTCGACCTTGATCCCGCCGCGCGGTCCCAGGTCCAGTCCGGCCTGTTTGGCCAGGGCGGCATCCGGCCGCACGCCGACGGACAGGATGGCCAGGTCGGCGGTCAGCGTCGTGTTGTTGGTCAACTCCACGCGCACCCGCCCCTCCTCATCCTTGAAAGCCGCCGCGGCCGTGCCCAAATGCAGGGTGACGCCGTGTGCACGGAGATGGTTTTCCAGGTCTCGCGCCATCTCCCGGTCCAGAGGCGGCATGACCTGGTCGACCAGCTCGACCAGATCCACCGAGAGCCCGCGGTCCCGCAGGCTCTCGGCCATTTCCACGCCGATGTATCCGCCGCCGATGACCACCGCCCGCCGCGCGCCGCCGTCGACCGCGGCCTTGACGCGATCCATGTCCTCGATGTTCCGCAACGTCAGGACGCGGGGATGATCGAGCCCCGCCAGGTTCGGCCGGATCGGGGTCGCGCCCGGACACAGCACCAGCGCGTCGTAACCCTCATCATATTCGCGCCCGCCGTCCGTCTCCTGCACATGCACCCGGCGCGCGGAACGGTCAATGCTCTTGACCTCATGGCCGACTCGCACCTCCAGGTTCAACGAAGCCTTCAGGCTTTCGGGCGTCTGCAGCAGCAGGCTCTCCCGCTCCCGGATCGCGCCGCCGATGTGATACGGCAGCCCGCAATTGGCAAACGACACATGCCGTCCCTTCTCCAGGACCACGATGTCCGCCGACTCGTCCAAACGCCGGGCCCGCGCCGCCGCCGAGGCCCCCGCCGCCACTCCGCCCACGACCACAATTTTCATCAGTCAACCTCCTGCCACGTCTCACCCTTGAGCGTGTCCCTGTTTCTTCCGGATGCAATCGAGAATGATCAACGCGCTCGGCTCGGCGATGCCGTACCACACTTCCTTGCCCCGGCGGACCGCCTTCAGCAGGCCCGCGCGCCGCATGTGGTTCAGATGCTGGGAAATCGCCGCCTGGGGCAGGTCCAACCGGGCCACGATCCGATGCACCGGGGCTTCGGTTTCGGCCTGCAGAACATCCACGATCTTCAGCCGTTGCGGATGCGCCAGCACCCGCAGGGTGCCGGACATGCGCTCCAGCAGTTCGACGGGCACCTCGCCAAGACAGGGCTTTCGCGCTTTCATGGCGGCCAATATATCAATATATAGTTATATGTCAATATCATAACCACCGGGTCGGCGCGGCGGCTTCGCGCTTGCCCGGCCGGCGGCGCCTGACGTAAGCTGATGCACAACCCATGATGGAACAAATCGACAAAGGCTGCCGTCGCGCCATCCTGGCGCTGCTGCTGACGATCTGGATCGGCGCCACCTGGCTTTTCGGCGCCTGGGAGCAATGGTGGTTCTGGCCTTTCGCCGGGCTGGTCTTCGCGGCCACCGGTTGTTTCGGCATCCGCCTGATGCTGCACACGCGCGTCAGCGAGCAGCCCCTCGCGTTCAGCGGCCTGGCCGCGCGCATCCTGCTCACCGCCGTCCCCTTTCTGTTGTATGCCATCATGCGCGCGGCCCAGTCGGATGTGCATGCGGATGCCGAACGCAGTCTGCTGCGACACCTGACCGCCTTCCTCCTCCTGATGGTCGTCATGCTGAGTACTACCCCTGCGCAGCAGCAACGCGGCACGGCGCTCGTCGCCGCCAGCCTCGCCCTGATCGGACTGTACGGTATCGTCAACCACTATGCCTTCCACAACACGCACGTCCTGTGGATGCCCGGATTCCCCCACTACCAGTTCGGCCATTACCGGGCCACCGGGACCTATTACTGCCCGGACCATTTTGCCGGACTCATGGAGATCGCCCTGGGACTGGGGCTGGCAACCCTGCTGTCGCGATCGGCCTCAAGAAACGCGCGCCTGGCCGCCGCCGGCCTGGTCGTGCTGGCGCTGTGGGCGATCATCCTGTCCAAATCGCGCGGCGCCGGGGGGGTCGTAACCGTCATGCTGACCGTCGCCCTCTGGATGGCCCCCACCCCGCTGTCCGCCGTGCGGCGCCGGTGGTGGCGCGCCGGCGCGATGGTCGCCCTGACGGCGGCCATCGCCGTTTTTATCCTCGTGGGCGGATCTTATGTCGAACGCTTCCGGGCCTACCCGTGGCGCGCGCTTGAGCAGTCCGAACGGTTCCAGATGGCAGCGGCCGCCCTCCGCGGCTGGCACAGCGCACCATGGTTCGGCATCGGGCCGGGCATGCACCAGAACTTCTGGCCGCACTTCGCCGCCACGCCTGATGGCGACCGCGCCAAGGGCATCTGGCCCTCGAACTTGAACAACTCCTACCACTCCTTCGAAGCGCATAACGACTGGGTGCAACTGCTGGAGGAGTATGGCGTGACCGGCATGGCGCTGTTTCTTCTGGCCACCGGCACCGTCACCGTCGTTCTGCTCGCCGTCCGGCGCCGCCAGGTACGCCGGTGGCGCGACGGCGCGCCCGAGTTCGAGCCGGGAGCCGACCGGTTGGTTCTGGGCATCCTGTTTGCCCTGCTCGCCATGGCCATCCACTCGATCGGCGATTTCAACCTCCAGATTCCGGGAACGACCTGGGTGATGGGTGGACTGGCAGGCATGGGACTGGCGGCCGCCGCCCGCAACGCGGGCGACCTCCGCCGCCGGCGCCGGGCCCGGCCATCCTCATGAGGACGGTCGTCATCAGCGACGTGCACCTCGGCTCGCGGCATTGCCGACTCGACACGTTCAGGCGCTTCCTCGACGGCCTCACCGCGGAGGACACCCTGGTGCTCAACGGCGACACGGTGGACCGCCGCCGCCATTTGCCGCCCGAGCATGCGGCATTGCTCGACCGGCTGGCCGACGAATCGCGGCGGCGGCGGGTGATCTGGGTGGAAGGCAATCACGATGATGATTTCCGCCCCGCCGACCCGGGTGACATGGTGTTCGTCCCCCACTTTGCCGTCGGCCGGCGCCTCTACATCCAGCACGGGTTCACGTTCGACCGGATCATGCCCTGCCACCGGCTCTTCATCCTGACCTTCCGGCTGATGCACCGTCTGCGCATTGCGCTGGGGGCCGAACCCATTCACGTGGCCGAATACGCCAAGCATTGGCCGACACTCTATGCCGTGCTCCGCCGACACGTCATGGACAACGCCCTGCGTTTTGCCCGCGTCAACGGGTTCGCGGCCGTCACGTGCGGCCACACGCACTTCGCCGAAACGCACACGGCCCAGGGCGCCCGGTACCTGAACACCGGGGCCTGGACCGAAGCGCCGGCCTATGCCGTTGTGCTCGACGACACGTCCGTCGGCCTGTACCCCATCGACAACGCGACGGGCCGGATCGCCCCCTCCCCGTATGCGGGGTAGTCCCCATCGCACGCCGGCGCCTTGCCTGCCTGCGGGCGAACCGCCGGCGGCCGATTCGGTTGCTCAGAACCGCGGCAGTTTGACGGGCAACGTCCCGCGCGGCTCGAGTTCGCCCAGCCAGACCTTGACCGCCGCGCGCTGGCACGCGGCGCAGGCGCCGTACGTCAGCACGGCATTCGGCCACTGCGGGGCTTCGTAGACGACAAAGGGCGAACCGAACGCCGTGAACAGGACATGACGCCGTTCCGCCCAGAATCCGCGCCACCACGTCATCGCCATGTTGCCGATCATGCGGCTCGACCCCATCGGCGCATGGGGCATCTGCACCACGTTCACGCAGACAAGATCGTACCGGTCGACGGCCTCGATGAGTGCGGCGTGGCCGGGATTGAGCAGGTGCTCAACCACAAACCCGCGGCAACGGAGTTCCTCATCCACGACGGCCAGTTCCGGGCACTGGTACTCGGCCGCGTGTTCCCAGCGCACCGTAACCGTCAACACCCGGGCGCCGGCCGCCAGGCGCACCGGCACCAGGCCGTCGTTCTTCCACAGGGTGACGCTCCGCTCCGCCGCCTGCCGGGCGAGTTCCTCGTGCGCCTGAGCCTCCGTGGCGGTCACGTCCGCGGCGCGTAGACCCCGGAACAAACCCACCCGAGCCTTCAACTCCAGGACGCGGCGCGCGGAGTCCCGGACCCGCGGCTCCGTCAGCCGTCCGTCGCGGACCGCCTGCATGAGCCGGGCAAAATCCCGCCGGGGATCCGCAAACAACAGGACGTCGCCGCCGGCCAGGATGAAACGCAGGGCCAGGTCTTCGGCCCGCACACGGGATGCCATGCCGGCCATCACGGCGGCATCGGACACGATGACGCCCGCAAACCCGAGCTCGCCGCGCAGCAGGTCGGCCTGGACGCGCAGACTGAGCGTGGCGGGCAGGGCGCAGGACGGACGATCAGACAGGCCCTCGTAATCCGGCAGCGCGACATGCCCGGTCATCACGGACATCACGCCCGCATCGATGGCGCTCCGCCATACGGAACCGTAGGTCCGCCGCCATTTCCCCATGGCAAACGGGTTGAGCGACGTGCACAGGTGCGGGTCGCGGTCATCGGCCCCGGCGCCGGGAAAATGCTTCGCCGTGGCGGCCAGGAGTCCCTCGTCCTGCAGGCCGCGCACCTGGGCCGCCACCAGGGCCCGCACACGGGCCGGTCTGTCGCCAAACGCCCTCGGGCCGGTCTCGGGGTTCTGGAATTGGTAGAGGAGATCGGCGACCGGCTGAAACACCCACTGCACGCCCAGGGCGCGGGCCTCGCGAGCCATCGCGCGTGCCTTGGCCAGAAGAAGACCGGCGTCATCCGCCGCTCCGAATGCCATGGCGCACGGGAAGGCTGTGCCGCCGCCGACACCGGTTTCCATATCGGCCGCCACGACCACGGGGATGCGGCTGTGCGCCTGGACGGCGTCGATCTTGCCGAGCATCGCCGGCCGATCCCGGTCACTGAGGAATGCGCCACCGAGCGGCACTTCACGCACCAGCTCGGCCCAGTCGGCGGCGCTGTAGCCCCGATCCTCGGGCATCAGCAAATGGCCGACACATTCCTCGATCGTCATGTGCCCGAGGGTGTTGTCCACCCACACCTGCTGCTCAACAGTCAGAGGTTTACGCATACCGGATTCCGCATCCCCCGCCCGATCCGTTCCAACGCTTCGGACCCCCGGGAACAACCACCCTCGCGCTCATCCCGGTCTGCGACCGGAGGCGACCCGGTCCCGGCCGCCCAGGTCCGGCCGGACGGCCGCCTCGACATAGCCGCCGGCTTC
Source organism: uncultured Verrucomicrobiota bacterium (assembly GCA_964611575.1). Classification (GTDB taxonomy): domain Bacteria; phylum Verrucomicrobiota; class Kiritimatiellia; order CAIKKV01; family CAITUY01; genus CAITUY01. Next base: position 10,438 of record CAZTAJ010000012.1, on the reverse strand, counting down.
CAGCAAGCCCCTGGCGGCCGGGCCCTGATCGCAGCCGATCTCCAGGAAGAGCCAGCCGCCGGGACGCAACACGGGTTTCGCTTCATCGATGAGGCGCCGGATCAGGCACAGGCCATCCGTCCCGCCCTCCAGCGCCCCCAACGGCTCGTGACCCCGGATGTGACGCGGCAGGGCCTGCATGTCCTCCGTCCGGATGTAGGGCAGGTTGGCCACCACGGCATCCGCACTGCCCGCGGTCAGCCCCGACAGCAGATCGCCTTCCTGAAAACGAATGCGTCCTGCCGCCTGCAGGCGTTCGGCGTTCTCGCGGGCCAGCGCCAACGCCTCTGCGTCCAGGTCGACCGCCGTGTAGGCCCCGGGTCTGGCCAGCGCCAGGCTGATGACGATGCAGCCGCTGCCGGTGCCGACATCCACAATGGACGGCGTGTCCCGCTGCCACAACGCATCGCACGCCAGCACCGTCTCCACCAGCGGCTCCGTGTCCGGGCGCGGAATCAGCGCGCGCCGATCCGTCTTGAATACATGTCCCATGAACCCCGTGTCGCCCACCACGTATTGCAGCGGCTCGCCGGCGGCCAGGCGCTTCACGCCCTGGCGAAGGGCATCCAGTTCGGGTTCGGTCAGCGTGGTTTCGAAACGCATGTAGAGCTGCAGGCGCGGGCAGCGCAGCACATGGCTCATGAGCTGCTCCATGGCCAGGCGGGCGTGCTCCACCCCGCGCGCGGCCAGGTAGTCGGTCGCCGCCTGGAGCACGTCGATCAGGCGTTTCATGTTTTCACCAGGGCGGTTTCCTTGTTGATGCGCAACGCCGTGTCGTGCTCCTGGAGCGCGGCGATCAGTTCGCCCAACTGGCCTTCGATGACCCGGCTGAGCGTGTAGATCGTGTAATTGATGCGGTGATCGGTCAGCCGGTTCTGCGGGAAATTGTACGTCCGGATCTTCTCGCTGCGGTCGCCGGTCCCGATCTGTGTGCGGCGCAGGTTGCCCGCCTTTTCCTCGTCCTGGCGAAGTTTCCAGTCCAGCAGCCGCGCCTTGAGAACGTTCAGCGCCTTTTCCTTGTTGCGGTGCTGCGAGCGTTCATCCTGGCTTTGCGCCACCAGGCCGGTCGGCAGATGCGTGATCCGGATCGCGGAATAGGTGGTGTTGACCCCCTGTCCGCCCGGCCCGGACGAGCAGAAGATATCCACGCGCATCTCACTGGCCGGAATATCGATGTCGTCCACCTCGTCCGCTTCCGGCAGCACGGCCACGGTTGCCGCCGACGTGTGGATGCGGCCGGACGCCTCGGTTGTCGGCACGCGCTGGACGCGATGGCAGCCCGATTCGTACTTCAGGCGGCGGTATACCGACGTGCCCTCGACCGTGAAGACGATTTCCTTGTAGCCGCCGACGGCGGAAGCGCTGGCGTCGATGACGCCGACTTTCCAGCCCAATCCCTCGCAGTACCGCGTGTACATGCGGAAAAGGTCCGCGGCGAACAGGGCCGCCTCATCGCCGCCCGTGCCGGCGCGGATTTCCATGATGACATTCCGGTCATCGGTGGGGTCCGGCGGCAGCAGGGCCGTCAGCAGGTCCTTCTCCACCGCCGGGAACGTCTTCTCCAGGCCGGCGGCCTCCTCACGCGCAAGGGCCTTCAGATCGGGATCGGCATCCTCGGCGGCCAGCAACTGACGCTGCTCATCGAGGTCGCGTTTGCAGCGAAAGTAGAGGTCGGCCTTGTCGAGCACGCGCCGCAGTCGGGAGTGTTCCTTGACCACATCCCGGAACCGGCGGGAGTTGGCGGCGGTCGCAGGGTCGGCGATTTCAGACTCCAACCGGGACAGGCGCGCCGCGAGTTTGTCGAAATAGGCCTGCTCGATCATGGACTCCCCTCCGCCGGATGGCGATGTGCGGACAGAAAAAGGGCCAGCGTCCCGGAGGGGGACCTGGCCCTTGAACAGCAGCGAAGGCTACTTCTTGCCGTAGCGCTTACGGAACTGCTCGACGCGCCCACGGGCGTCCACCAGCGCCGTGCGGCCGGTGTAGAACGGGTGGCACACCGAACAGGTGTTGATGTGCATCTCCTTGCCCGTCGATTTGACTGTGACGACCGTGCCGCAGGCACAGGCAATCGTCGTTTCCTTGTAATTGGGATGGATGTCCTTCTTCATATCCGCACCTTTCTCGTTCAAAAAGCCGCGTATGATTACACGATCCCCGGGGAACTGTCAATACTCGCGACAGTCTCGGACCGGCCCTTGTTTGGCCCATTGTTTGGCCATTGCACCCACCGGAGCATTGTGGCAGATTCGGGTCCTTCGCACAACACGTGCGGCAAAGGGGCGATATGCCACACCGGATGTTAACCATCGCTGAAGCGGCCGACTTCCTGAATCTGTCGCCCGCCGACCTGGATCGCCGCGTCAAGAACGGGGACATCCCCTGCGAACACCATGGCGCGCGCGTGACGTTCCGGAAGAAGGATATCGACGCCTGGGCGTCGCAGAGCATCCTGGGACTGCCGGGGCAGGCGTTGCGTGTCTACCATGCCGCCTCGTCCGCCCGGGTCCATGCGATCCCGCTGCAGGGGCCCCTGATGCCCCGGCTGATCACCGTCGACCGCATCGACCACGAACTCCACTCCCGCACCCGCGGTTCGGTCATGCGCGACATGGTGGCATTGGCTGAATCCACCGACCTCGTTTCCGACCCTCACGAACTGCTCGAGACCCTCGAGGAGCGCGAGCGGTTATGCTCCACCGCCCTGCCTGGCGGGATCGCGCTGCTGCATCCCCGCCACCACACGCCGTACATGGTCTCGGAATCGTTCATCGCTCTGGGCCGCGTGCTCCAGCCGATTCACTTCGGGGCGCCGGACGGCCGTTCGACCGATCTCTTCTTCCTGCTGTGCTGCAAGGACGACCGGATCCACCTGCACACGCTAGCCCGCCTGTGCATGCTGTTCGAGCACACGACCGTGCCAGCCTCGCTCCGCGCCGGCGAAACCGCGGAGGAGTTGCTGCAGGCGATCATCCAGGCCGAGGAAGAGATCCTGAAGAAAATGAAGTAGGCGCGCACCGACCGGCATCGGGCTTCACCGGTGTTCGCTGTCGTCGTACTCATCCCCGGGGGCAACCGCGGGCTGTCGCGAATCGAGATACCCCTGCAGAATCAACTGCGCGGCCAGTTTGTCGCGAACGGCCTTGCGCCGTTCGCGCGACAGATCCGCATCCAGAAGCACGCGTTCCGCCATGCCCGTCGTCAGTCGCTCGTCCCACAGCTTGACCGGCAGCCCCGCGAAAGCCTCCAGGCGCCGCGCAAACTCGGCGGCTTCCCGGGCCATGGGACCGTGGCTGCCATCCATGTTGAGCGGCAGGCCGATCACGATTTCGGCGGCGCCCGCTTCCCGTGCCGCCGCCGTGATTCCGGCGACCGCCTGGTTGGGGCCCTCCACCGTCAGCGTTTTCAGACTCGATGCCAACATGCCGGTGGGATCGCTCAGGGCTAGCCCCACGCGTCGGCGTCCATAATCCACTCCGAGAATGCGTCCCATTGAAGGGCCACAATACCGGCCGGCCCGGTGTCGCGCAACCTGTTTATAGTGGCCCGCTTGCAACGACGCGCAATTCGCTATTATCTTGTGCGGCCTCCCAAGGCACTCTATGCTCTGGCCCCCTAAAGGAGACGGACATGGACAAAGTCAGGGTAGGCATCATCGGGGCGGGCGCCATCGCCAATTCACACTGCGACGGCATCAACAAGCATTCCCAGGCCAAGGTCATTGCGGTGGCCGACATGAGCCAGGAACGCATGACCGTGCTGGCGGCCAAGTACGGCATCGACAAACTGTACACGAAGTGGGAGGACCTGCTGGCCAACCGCGACATCGATGCCGTATCGATCGCGTTGCCCAACGCCCTGCACGCGCCGGTGGCCCAGGCGGCCTTGAAAGCCGGGAAACACGTGATTCTCGACAAGCCCTTCGCCCTGAACCAGAAGGAAGCCCTGGGCGTCATCGCCGCGGCGAAGAAGACGCACAAAATATTCATGCTCGGCATGAACCAGCGCCTGTCGCGCGAGGCCCAGACCATCCGGGCTCTGGCGTCCCGCGGCGACCTGGGCGAAATCTACCACGCCAAGGCCTACTGGCTCCGCCGCAGCGGCAGCCCCAAGTTCGGCACCTGGTTCACGCGCAAGGATATGTCCGGCGGCGGTTGCATGATGGATATCGGCGTGCACATGCTCGACCTGTGCCTTCACCTGATGGGGAATTTCAAGCCCGTGGCCGTGTCGGGCGCGACCTACACGAAATTCGGCCATCGCGGCATCGGCGAGGGCGGCTGGGGCATGTCCGATCGCGGTCAGCCCGTGTTTGACGTGGATGATTTCGCGACCGCCCTCATCAAGTTCCAGAACGGCGCCACGGTGGAACTGAACGCCTCCTGGGTGCTCCACATGGACCAGGCGAACAAGAACAACGTCGAGTTGTTCGGCGCCGACGCCGGCGCCTCGGTGAACCCGCTGCGTATCTTCCGCTTCGGCAAGAACAAGGGGGAGTACGAGGTCGTTGAACCGCAGAACGTCAAGCTGGCCTGCCCCCACATGAACCGGTTCATCAACTGGATCGACGTGATTCTCGGCAAGGACAAGCCCATCTGCACGCCCGAGGAAGCGCTGGCCGTCCAGAAGATCCTCGACGCGATCTACCTGTCGTCCGCGACAGGCAAGGAAGTCCGGATCAAGTAGGCCGGTCCGGGGCCGGATGGCTTCCCGGGGATCGGGTTCAGCCCGCACCCCGGGACCTCGTGACTTTATTCTGAGTTCCGGATGAACAATCCCGCGCCAGTCCCCGAAACGCCCCGTGGACGCCCCTGCCCGCCCAAAATGTCTTGCATAAGTCCTTGGCATTATGTCCAATGCGGCCGTCTTGCCCCTGAACAAAAGGAATATCCATGCGTTGGTCCGACACCTTGATTGCCACACTGCGCGACGCGCCGCAGGATGCTGAAATTGCCAGCCATAAACTGATGATGCGGGCCGGGCTCATGATGAAGCTCGGCGGCGGGCTCTACACCTTCCTGCCGGTCGGCTTGAAAGCCCTGCGCAATGTCGAGCGGATTGTCCGCGAGGAAATGAATCGCGCCGGCGCCGTGGAAGTGCTCATGCCGGCGCTCCAGCCGCGCGAAATCTGGGACCAGTCCGGCCGGTACTCCGTCCTGCGCGACTCGATGTTCAAGATTCGCGACCGACAGGACCGGGATATGGTGCTGGGACCGACGCATGAGGAGGTCATCACCGACCTGGCGGCGCGCCAGATCAACTCCTACCGCCAACTGCCCCGCACGTTCTACCAGATCCAGACCAAGTTCCGGGACGAGATCCGCCCGCGATTCGGCCTGATGCGTGCCAAGGAATTCATCATGAAGGATGCCTACAGCTTCGACATGAGCTGGGAGGCCGCCGACAAGAGCTATCAGGCCATGTATGACGCCTACGTGCGCATCTTCAAGCGCTGCGGCCTGAACACGAAGATCGTCGAGGCCGATACCGGCGCCATGGGCGGGAATTTTTCGCATGAGTTCATGGTCCTCGCCGACGCGGGCGAGGACGGGCTCGCCGAGTGCGAGGCGTGCGCCTACGCCGCCAACCTGGAGCGCGCCGAACGCCGCCTCCCCGCCCTGGCGGAAGAAATCACCTCCCTCACCCCGACCGCCGTCTCCACACCCGGCTGCCGCACGATCGAGGAGGTTTCTGCGTTTCTCAAGATCAAGCCCGACCATCTGATCAAGACGCTCATCTATGTCGCCGACGGCAAACCGATCGCCGTGCTCGTCCCTGGCGATCGCGAGTTGAACGAACACAAGCTCGCCCGCGCCCTGGGCGGCGTGCCCCTGCAGATGGCCGACGACCGCCTGATCGAACAGGCCACCGGCGCGCCGGTCGGCTTCGCCGGACCCGTGGGCCTCACCATCCCGATCTATGCCGATGCCGAATTGCAGACCCCGCGCGTGTGCGCCACCGGGGCCAACGCGGCGGATACGCACCTCACCCACGTCATCCTCACCCGGGACGCCACCGTGACCGCCTTCTTCGATCTCGTCACCTGCCGGGAGGGCGATCTATGCCCGCGCTGCGACGCCCGGTTGCGCGAGAAACGCGGCATCGAGGTCGGTCACGTGTTCAAGCTTGGCACCAAGTACAGCAAGGCGTTCGACGCCGGTTATCTCGATGCGGCCGGCAACCGCCAGATCATGGTCATGGGCTGCTACGGAATCGGCGTCACCCGCACTCTGCAGGCCATCATCGAACAGAGCCACGACGAAAACGGCATCGTCTGGCCGATGGCCATCACGCCCTACCAAGTGTCGCTGGTGGTGCCCAACGTCAAGCACGCGGAAAGCGTCGCGGCCGCCGAGGCGTTGCTCAAGGCCCTGGAGGCGCAAGGCATCGAGGTGCTGTATGACGACCGGGACGAGCGACCCGGCGTGAAGTTCAAGGACGCGGATCTGCTGGGCTTGCCCGTCCGCGCCGTGGTGAGCGAACGCTCCCTGGCGGACGGCAAAGTTGAGATCAAGCTCCGCACCGCGCCGGACAAGATGATGGTCCCGATTCAAGAGGCTTGCCAAACCCTTGTCAACATCGTCCAGAAAGGAATGCCGTCATGACCAAACGCGACCTGGTGATCCGCATCGCCGCCGAAACGGGCTTCACGCAGCAGGGAGTCTTCACCGTCCTCCAGAAGTGCCTCGACTACATCACGGCGGCGCTCATCAAGGGAGACTCCGTCGAATTCCGGGACTTCGGCGTGTTCGAGGTCAAACTGCGCAAGCCGCGCATCGGCCGCAATCCGAACAAGCCGCAGCAAACGGTGGCCATCCCGCCGCGCAAGATCGTCAAGTTCAAGGCCGGCAAACTCATGAAGGCCAAGGTTCTCAAGAGCTGAGCCGCCATGTCCGACGCCGTCACGTTCACCGCCCCGCGCGGCATGCGCGATTTCTATCCCGAGGACATGGTCCTCCGGACCGCGATCTTCGACGCCTGGACCCGCGCCGCGCGGACCTACGGGTTCGAGCCCTACGACGCCTGCGTGGTCGAGAACCTGGACCTGCTCAAGCGCAAGGGCGGCGAGGAGATCGTCGAACAGATCTACACCTTCAAGGACAAGAGCGACCGCGACCTCGCGTTGCGCGCCGAGATGACCCCCACCCTCGCGCGCATGATCACGGCCCGGCAGAATGAACTCGTGTTCCCGATCAAGTGGACCACGATCGCCCAGTGCTTCCGCTACGAACGCATGTCGCGCGGCCGCAAACGGGAGCACTACCAGTGGAACCTGGACATCGTGGGCGAGCCGTCCGTCCTGGCCGAAGTCGAGATCATCGCCGCCGCCATCCATGCGCTGGACCTGCTGGGACTCGGGGCGGACGACGTGCGCGTGCACGTCAACAGCCGCGCCCTGCTGTCCGACCTGCTGGCCAGACTCGGGATTCCCCGCGAGCACCACGCCGCCACGTTCCTTGCGCTCGACAAGCGCGGCAAGATTGACGACGCCGAAATCGCCTCGCTGCTGAAAGCCGGGGGCCTCGACGACGCCCACATCGAGGCCGTCTTCCGCCTCATGGGCATCGCAACCTTCGAGGAGGCCGCCGCGGCGCTCGGCGAACCGACCGCGGCGCTGGCCCATCTCGGCACATTCTTCGAGACCCTCGCCGGTTACGGCATTCGCGACCGCGTGCGATTCGACATCTCCGTCATCCGCGGCCTCGGATACTACACCGGCATCGTCTTCGAAGGCTTTGACACGGGACGCAGCCTGCGCGCCATTTTCGGCGGTGGCCGTTATGATAATCTGCTGGCCGACATCGGCGGGAAGCCCTGCACCGCGGTCGGCCTCGGCTTCGGCGACGTGGTCATCGGCGAGTTGCTGGCCGACAAGGGCAAAGTGCCCGCCGCAGGCGCGTACCGCGACCTGGCCGTCGCGTTCATGGACGACGCCCAGCGCGGCACGGCCATCAGCGTGGCCGGCGCCCTGCGCGCCGCCGGTTACCCCGTCGACCTCGCCCTGCACGCCGAAAAGCCAAAGCATTTCTTCGCCCGCGCCGGCAAGGGCGGCTTCAAGCGCGCCGTCTACCTCGGCCCCGACGACGTCACCCGCGGAACCGTGCGGGTCAAGACGCTCGCCGACCGCACGGAACTCGAAGTGCCGCTGTCCGAATTGGCCGCCCGCCTGGGACCTGCCCCAACGCCATGAATGTCCAGACCGTTCTTGTCGGCGATTTCGAGGTCAACTGCTACATCGTGGCCGATGACGCGCGGCGCGCCGTGGTGATCGACCCGGGCGCCGATGCCGAGCTCATTGCCCAGGCCATCGAGCGCGGCCGCCTGACCGTCTGCGCCTATCTCATCACCCACGGTCACATGGACCACGTTTCGGGGCTGGCCGAACTCGCGGGGCTCCACCCGGCTCCCGTGGCCATGCACCCGCAGGATGAAGCCTGGGCGTTTTCCCGCACCAACGAGATGCTCCCCCACTACACCGCCCCGGTCCGGCCCCCCTCGATTGAGCGGCGCCTCGCCGATGGGCAGACGTGGGAGGACGGCGGATTGCGCTACCGGACGCTCGCCACGCCCGGTCATTCGCCGGGCGGCGTGTGCTTTTACTTCGAAGACGAGGGGGCGGTCTTCACGGGGGATACGCTGTTCGCCGGGTCCGTCGGTCGCACGGACCTGCCGGGCGGCAACGATGCCCTCCTGAACGCGTCGCTCCGCGCCCTGGCGCGGCTGCCGGATCGCACGACGGTATTCCCGGGTCACGGTCCGAAGAGCACGATCGGCCAGGAAAAAGCCACCAACCCCTTTATCCGTTACCGGGCGTAGGATTTCCCCGCTGCCGCCGGATTTCGTAGAAGACAATGGCCGCCGCCACAGCCGCATTCAGCGATCCAATCCGACCACACTGCGGAATGCTGACGCGGTCCCGGCAGGCAGCCAGCAACGCAGGCCGGATGCCCACGCCTTCATTCCCGATAATCACCGCCACGGGCCCCGTGAAGTTGAACGCGTTCAGCGCCAGCTCCGCCTTCTCCGTTGCCGCCACCAACCGCACCCCGTGCCCGACAAGGCGACCCGCCAGCGCCTCCAAGTCCGCCGTCCTCACGATGGGCACGCGGTTCACCGCCCCCGCCGAACTGCGCACCACCATGCTGGTCACGCCGACCTGACCCGCCTCCGCGATGAACAGGCCGTTCAAACCCAGCACTTCCGCAGAGCGCACCATCGCGCCGAAATTGTGGGGATCCTGAACGCCGTCAAGTATCGCGAACGCCGGGGCCGGACCGGCCTCACGCAGCACCGCATCCTCGTCCGCATAGGGAAATTCGCCCAGGCGCGCCAGGTAGCCCTGGTGCTCGGTCGAGTGGCACAGTTGCTCGAGCAACGCAGGCGATTCCACCCGCACCGGCACGCCGCCGTGCCGGGCCGATTCGATGGCCGACTCCCGCTCGCCCGCCGGCAGGTCCGTGGAGACGCACAGGTCGAGGATCGGCCAACGGGCGGCCGCCAGCGTTTCGAGAACGGCGTGGCGACCCCAGATCCAGCACTTCTGGTGATTGCCCAGCAGTCTCTGTTTGCCCTTCCCGCGCCGGTGCCGTTCCATGTCGACGCCTTCCGCAGGCGGGTTTCGCCGCGCTACTTCTTGACCGGGGCCGACGCGGCGCCGGGTGCCGGGTCGATCAGCGGCATATCCTTGGCAAAGAACTCCTTGCTGGCCTTCACGACATCCGCCGTGATGTCGACGCTGCTTTTGACGTACAGGAGGCTCGGCCCGGCATAGATCACCAAGTCTACGCGACGCTTCTGGGCCACCTTCGCCACGAACGGCTGGAGCCGCCGCCGGAAGGTCGTGACCACATTGCCTTCATGGGTTTGAAGCGCATTCTGGATGGGGCCCAGGTTCTGCTGCATCATCTCGTTGGCCTGCTTCATCTGTGACTGGATCTTTTCCTTGTCCGCCAACGTCTTGGCTTCATCCATCTTCGACTTCAACGAGGACATCCGCGTGTTGTAGGCCTTCACCATCGACTGCCCGCGGTTGAAAGCGTCGAGCTTCTGCCGGTCCGCCTCGATCTTCTCCACCAGGCCGACGTCCTTGAAGACTTTGTCGACATCCAGCACGGCCACCTTGTGCGGGTTCATGAAGAACACGCTCATGACCAGCAGCGCGAGCAGTACGACCACATAGATTACTTCGTACCAGCGGATAGTCCTTTTTTCGCCGTCCTCCATGATCATCCTCCCTGAAGACCCCTTCGGGGCCCTGTTACGTGACGCCGCACCACACGGCATGCCACTTGCATTACGAAAATCCCACGTTCGGCCGGTCTTGTCAACCCGTTGCGGGAAGCCGCGCCGATTCCGAATAGGGGTGAGGGCGGCAGGCGGATTGGGCGGGATCATTTTC
>CAZTAJ010000011.1:0-60580 GCA_964611575.1 uncultured Verrucomicrobiota bacterium | reverse complement strand
CCGAAGCCCGAGCGATAAGGGGGAGATCGCCATAGCGTTCCACTTGCCGCATTACGGCCAACAACCACAACGGGTAGTCATTTCAGACTCCTCGTAGTAGACATAAGATATATTATGCGACATTGTTGATAAGCAGGCAGAAGTGGGGTTTGGGCTGTTGAGAAGCTTTGGAGGTCGCCTGAGGCTGGCCCTATCCAAGTCCTTGGGCCAATGCGCCGGTGAGTTTCTGCCGCTGCCGTTAGTGGATCTGACCCCACCGACTGGAGAGCGGCCAGTAGACGATCCAAGCCGGACCGACCAGATTGGCCGACGGCACGGGCCCCCAATACCGGCTGTCGAAACTGTTGTGGGTGTTGTCACCCATCCCGAAAAACTGGTCCGAACCCAGACGCACGGATTGCCCGGGCACAGAGAGAAAGTCCGCCCCGGGCCCCGCCATGACGTACCCTGCATAGCCGGGCTCCCGGTTCTCGATCCGCACGATCGGTTCGGGGCCATCGACCCGTTTTCCATTGATAACCAGGCGCGGTTCATCGATGGAAATCGTTTCGCCCGGCAGTCCGACCAAACGTTTGATGTAGTGCGTCTTGGGGTCCAGACGCGCGATGCCCTGGGTCTTGAAGACCATGACTTCACCCCTGGCCGGAGCCCGCACATTCCAGCGCACCCGGTTCACAAAGAGATGGTCACCGATCGTCCGGTTCCAGGCGGCCAGCCGTTGGCCGGTCACCACCGTGTTGCCCACCCCGCCGTACAGCGTGGCTTCTTTTGGAATCCGGTGTTCGACCCCACCGACGGCATACACCCACAGTCCGTCCTTGTCCCGCACCGGGGTCCCGGTCGGATCCCGCATGGGCCCCCGGAGTTCACCTGCGGCCTTGGCCGTCAGTTCCTGACGGCGCTCGCCAAAGAGCGCCAGTTTCACGAGGCTCAGCGGAAACCGGTCCAATGCCGTGGCCGACTCCGCCGGCGAATAGTGAATGCCGTACAGCGTCGGCTGCATGGATCCCGTGGGGATTTTGAACGGTTGGAGAAAATAGGTGCGGAAAGCCATGGCCACGGCGATGGCGACCACGATCACCTCGAGGTTCTCGCGGAAGCCTGCCCATGACTGCCGCGGAAAGACGGCGCGGATGCGCGGCTCGAGGGCGGCGCACCCCTCCTCAATCCGCTTCACATCGCCGGTCTTGAGCGCTGCCTTGAGTTGTGCCTCGCCTTCACGGAGTTGCTTCACGTCAACCGCCGGCGCGATGTCCTCGCGCAGGCGCCGGCTGGTCCGCGCATGGCGCAGCCAGTCATCGCCCGTCTTTCTCGCCCGCCGCCTCTGCCAGAATCCAGACATGGTAGGAATCCTCGTCCCGAGATGCGCTCAGCCCGTCGTCTTTAGCACCGAGATGAAGGCTTCCTGCGGCACCCGCACGGAGCCGATCTCCTTCATCCGCTTCTTGCCCTCTTTTTGCCGTTCGAGCAGCTTGCGCTTGCGGCTGACATCGCCGCCATAGCACTTGGCCGTGACGTCCTTGCGCATGGCCTTGATGGTCTCCCGGGCAATGATGGACTTGTTGATGGCCGCCTGGATCGGGATGGCGAACATGTGCGCCGGAATCACGTCCTTGAGCGCCTCGCACATCTGGCGACCGCGATAGATGGCCTTGTCTCGATGAATGATGCACGAGAAGGCATCCACAACCTCCCCGTTGAGCAGAATGTCCATCTTGACCAGATCGCTGGGCGCGTAGCCCACGTGCTCGTAATCCATGGAAGCATAGCCGCGGCTGACGCTTTTCAGGTAGTCGTGGAAATCGATCAGGATCTCGTTGAGCGGCATGGTGCAGGTGAGCATCACCCGCTGCCCATCCAGCGTATCCGTCTTGTCGACCACCCCGCGCCGGTCCATCACCAGTTTCATGATGTCGCCGATGTTTTCATTCTGGCAGATGATGAAGGCGCGGATCATCGGCTCTTCCATGCGGTCGATTCGCGTGGGGTCGGGAAGATGAACCGGGTTGTCGATCTCCACCTGGGTGCCGTCCTTCAGGAAGACACGGTAGATCACCGAGGGATACGTGCTGATAACGTCCAGATCGAATTCGCGGCGCAGGCGTTCCTGCACGATTTCCAGGTGCAGCAGGCCGAGGAACCCGCACCGGAACCCGAACCCGAGCGCCACGGAAGACTCGGGCTGGTGCGTGAAGGCGCTGTCGTTCAGCCGCAAACGCTCCATCCCGGCCTTCAGCTTATCATAGTCGGCCGTGTTGACCGGGTAAACCCCGCTGAACACCATCGGGTGGATTTCACGCATGCCGGGCAGAGGCTCCGCCGCCGGGCGATGCGCCAGCGTGAGCGTGTCGCCGGTCTTGATGTCCGCGGCGCTCTTCAACGTGGCGATCAGGTACCCGACCTGGCCCGCCTTGAGCACCGCCGTTGGCGACATGCCGGGGCGGAACCGTCCGACTTCCTTGACGTCCGAGTCCAGGTTGCTGTTCATCAGCCGCATGCGGTCGCCCGCCTTCAGTTCACCGTCCATGACCCGGATGTAGACGACCACGCCGCGGAAGGCGTCGTAGATGGAATCGAACACGAGCGCGCGCACGAACCCGTCATCCCGGGTGGTCGGGGCCGGCAGCTTTTGAACGATGGTCTCCAGCAGTTCGGGACATCCCAGGCCGCTCTTGGCGCTGATGCGCGGGGCATCGGCCGCCGGGATCGAGAGGATCTCCTCGATCTGCCGCACGGTGCCCTCGGGGTTGGCGCCCGGCAGGTCGACCTTGTTGATGACCGGCAGGATCTCCAGATTGTTGTCGACGGCCAGGTAGGTGTTCGCCACCGTCTGGGCTTCCACCCCCTGCGCCGCGTCGACGACCAGCACGGCGCCTTCGCAGGCCACCATGCTGCGCGAGACCTCATAGGTGAAGTCGACGTGCCCGGGCGTGTCGAGCAGGTTGAGTTCATACTCAACGCCGTCCTTCGCGCGATACGTCATCGTCACGGGATGGCTCTTGATCGTGATCCCGCGCTCACGCTCGAGATCCATGCTGTCGAGCACCTGGTTCTGGAACGCGCGCTCGTCGATGGTGTGCGTGAGCATCAACAACCGGTCCGCCAGCGTGGACTTGCCATGGTCGATGTGTGCGATGATGCAGAAGTTGCGGATGTTCGGGATGGTTCGCATAGCGTGGGAGACTCAGTTCGGGGCTGCGGCAAACGATTGACGGGCGGCCTGCCGCAAGCGCGCCACCCCGTCCGCCATATCGGGCAACCGGTACAGGGCCGTGCCGGCGACGAAGACATTGGCGCCGGCCGCCGCGGCCCGCCGTGCGGACTCCAGGTCGATGCCGCCGTCGACGGAAATAGCCGCCGGGCGTCCGATGGCCAGCAGTCGCCGACGTAGGGTGGCGAGCTTGGGCAGCACGTCCGCCATGAACGATTGCCCGCCGTAGCCGGGATTAACCGTCATACACAGGACTTCATCGACGTCGGCAAGGCAGTCAAAGACGCGTTCAGCGGGTGTGGCCGGGTTGAGCGTGATGCCCGGCCGGGCGCCCAGGTCCCGTATGCGGCGCAGCATGCCGGGGATGTCGCCGGTAATTTCGATGTGAATCAGGAGCATGTCCGCCCCGGCCCGGATGAAGGCCTCCAGGTAGTCGGCGGGATTCGTCATCATCAGGTGCACGCTCAGCGGGATCCCGACCGTGCGCCGCGCCATTCGCACGACGTCCGGGCCCATGCTCAGGTTGGGTACGAAGTGCCCGTCCATGATATCGATGTGGAGGGCATCCGCCCCCGCCGCTTCCGCGGCGCGAGCGCCTTCCGCGAGCCGCCCGGAATCGGCCGCCAACAAGGACGGCATGATCAGGATGCGATCCCCATACGGCTTGTCATTCCAGATCATAGGATGGTGTATTCCCTGCAAATGGCTGCGGATTATGTCAGGAAACAGCGGGAGACACCACACAAAATGGCCCGATCAAACGCGCGGCAACCCCGGCAGGGCGGCGTCAGCGGGATGGCGATGGCGACGTCGTGCCAACGCCTGGCGCCGAGGGCGCATAGGGCAGGAAGAGTGAGACCTGCGTGCCGCGATCCGTTCCTTCAGGCGGGCTCTTCAACTGGAGCCACCCGCCATGCAACTGGACAATCTCCTTGGCGATCGACAGGCCAAGTCCCGATCCGTTGACCTGCTCCCCCACCCTGAAATACCTTTCCCCCACCCGGTGAATGTGTTCGGGTGGGATCCCGATGCCGTTATCCACGACCTCCAGCACGACCAGTCCCGGGTGAGCCCCATCCGGCTTGAGACTGACTCGCACGACACCCCCGGGATGCGTGTACTTGATGGCATTCTCGACAATGTTGTTCACGACTTGTCCGATCTTATCGGTATCCCATTCGACGGTGCCGCAGGAGTCGTCCAACGTCATTTCCAGTTGCTGTTGCTTGGCCTCGGCATGCAGTTTCAGGGATTCCACGCTCTGCCGGATCAGATCGTCTGCCGGCACCCTCGATGGCGACAACACCAGCGCATGCGCCTCGATCCGGCCCATGTCCAGCACGGATTGGACCGTCCGGATCAACCGCTCGACGTCGCTCTTGATCATGACCATGTAGGCCTGGCAGGACTCCGACAGAGTGCCCCCGTATCCTTTCAGCATGTTATCGATTTCGAAACGCAGGGAGGCCAGCGGTGTCTTCAACTCATGCGACACATCCGATACGAGGCGCAGACGGGCCTGGTCGAGTTCATTCAACCGGCGGATCGCGTCCTGGAGCCGCTTCTCGGTTCGGCGGTGTTCCTCAATCTCGCGGCGCAGCTCATCATTGGCGCAAGCCAGCTCCGCCGTTCGCTGCTGCACGCAAGTCTCCAATTCGTCACGCGCTCGCTGGAGTGCCCGTTCCGCCTCCGTGCGTTCCGTGATGTCCGTGTCCGCCATACGCCCCGACTGCATGGCGGTACGTTAGGCAGGAACCGCACAGGCGGCTATCAGGGGAAACCGGATTCGGGCATGAAAAATGCCTGATCCTCAGCAAATGAAAACCCCGACGTCATCACCCGGGGGAATGAGGGCCGGTCACGGCTCAGCTTTCGCGGATCTCCGCCTGCAGTTGGGACCGCAGGATCGCCTTGATCCGGTCATGCAGGCCATTGACAACCTCATCGGTCAGCGTTTTCTCCATGGAGCGATAGGTCAGCGAGTACGCAAGGCTCTTCCGGCCCTCTCCGAGCCCTTTGCCGCGGTAAACGTCAAAGAGACGAATATCGACCAGCTCGGGAGGCGCGGCCTGCCACATGCAGGTCATCACCGCCTCATGCGGAACGCCGTCATCCACCACCATGGCCACATCGCGGTCGACCCCGGGATAGGTTGCCACGGGCCTGAAGGCCGGCACATCCAGGACATGTCTCAACAGCGGCCCGGTTCGGAGTTCCAGAACCCCGACGGGCTCGGTGATGCGCCATTCGCTCCTCACCCGTTCATGGATCAGCCCCAGCACGCCCGCCGTCTCGCCGTCGAGGGATACCGAAACAGCGCGCCCCGATTCAAAGCACCCGGCCGCGATTTCGGCGAAGGCGATGCCAGG
Organism: uncultured Verrucomicrobiota bacterium; assembly: GCA_964611575.1. Lineage (GTDB taxonomy): Bacteria > Verrucomicrobiota > Kiritimatiellia > CAIKKV01 > CAITUY01 > CAITUY01. The sequence continues at coordinate 55,000 of CAZTAJ010000011.1, read as the reverse complement.
GCGCGAGAGCCCCCCGCGGCGGTCCTGCGGCACATTCAAGGCGCCGCACAATCCCTCCAGCACGCCTCGCAGCCACCGGAACATTTCGTCCGGCTCCACCGCCTGCGCCTTCGCCTGCCCCGCCCGTCCAACAGGCCCCATCAGCCCGATGCAGACGCGGTCCTCTTCCGTGTAGCGCGACTCGGGCGACGCCGCAAACACGCGCCCCAGCTCATAGAGCGCCGCTTCGCGCGCCTGCCGCGAACGGTTCCGTCCGAGCGTTTCGACCATTTGAGGAATCAGCGAATCGCGCAGAATGGCATAGTCGGCGCTGACCGGGTTCGGCAGAACAATCCTCCGCTCAGCCGGTCCATGGTTAACGAACGACAGCAGACGGTCCGAAAGAAAGCTGTAATTCATGATCTCAGTGAGTCCCAGTCCGGTCAGGGCGTGCCGGCACTGTGACAACGCCCGCGTGGGGCGATCATCCGCATCCGGCACAATCCTTGCCGCGGGTGACGGCGACGGCACCTTGTCGAGGCCGTGGATCCGCGCCACTTCTTCGATCAGGTCGACTTCCTGGTCGATGTCCACGCGGAAGGTGGGCGGCGTGACATCACAGGCGTCGGCGCCGGAGGCCGCGACGGTAAACCCGAGCGCGGTGAGGATCCGGTCCATGCCGGCATTGTCCAGATCGATGCCCAGCAGGCGGCGGGCGTACCCGTAGCGCAGTCGCACGCGGCGCTCCACCGGGCGCCCCGGCCAGACGTCGATCACGCCCCGCGCCAGGGCTCCCTGCCCATGAGCGGCCATCAGCGCGGCCGCCCTCCGGCTGGCCCATTCGACATTGCCGATATCCACGCCCCGCTCGAACCGGTAGGAGGACTCGCTGGACAACCCGAGTCGCTTCGACGTGCGCCGGATCTCCTGCGCTTTGAAGCAGGCGCTTTCCAGCAACACCGTGGTGGTCTCGTCCTGGATCTCGCTGCCCGCGCCGCCCATGACGCCGGCGACCGCGACGGGCCGCTCCGCATCGGCAATGATCACCATGCGCGGTTCGATCGCGCGCTGCTGTCCGTCCAGAGTGCTCAACGCCTCGCCGGGTCGCGGATTGCGAACCACGATGCGGTGCCCCGCGAGCCGGTCATAGTCGAACGCATGCAGCGGCTGGCCGCACTCCAGCATGACATAGTTGGTGATGTCGACCACATTGTTGATCGGCCGGATCCCGGCGCAGGAGAGCCGGTGCTGCATCCACTGCGGACTGGGACCGATTCGGACCTGGGACACGACCCGCGCGGTGTACCGAGGACACCCCGCCGCATCCTCGATTGCCACGCCGGCCAGGCTCTCGATCGGTGTGGATCCCTCTTTCAGCCCGATCTCCGGCAGGCGCAACGGCCTTCCCAGCAGGGCGGCGATTTCGCGCGCGATGCCGATCATGCTCAGGCAGTCCGGGCGATTGGGTGTGATTTCGAGTTCCAGCACGGTTTCAGGGGCGCCGAGGATGTCGGCCAGCGGGGTGCCGGGAATCGTTTCGTCGGGGAGCGTCATGATGCCGCTGTGGTCAGACGACAGTTTCAACTCGTCGGCGGCGCAGAGCATGCCGGACGATTCGACCCCCCGCACCTTCGCCTTCTTGATGGTCATGCCGTTGGGCAGGGTGGTTCCGATCCGGGCCAGCGGCGTCTTCATTCCCACGCGCACGTTGGGCGCCCCGCACACGACGGTGAGCTCCCCCACCCCGTCGTTCACGCGGCAGATCGTCAGGCGGTCGGCATTCGGGTGCTTTTCGACGGATCGCACTTCGCCGGCGACCACGCCGGTATAATCGCCGCCGAGGGTTTCGATCCCCTCGACCTCGGTGCCCGAGAACGTCAGCTTTGCCGCCAGTTCGCGCGGCGACAGATCGAAGTCAACATATTCACGCAGCCAGCTCAACGGAACTTTCATGGCGCAACCTTTGACTCAGCGGACGCCAGCCGGCGTCCGTCCCATTCCCCGTGTTACCGAACACCGCTCACCGGAACTGTCCCAGGAACCGGACGTCGTTCTCGTAGAGATGCCGGATGTCCTCGATGCCGTACTTGATCATGGCAATGCGTTCCACGCCCATGCCAAACGCGTACCCGGTGGTGGTCTCCGGATCGTAGCCCACCGTGCGGAACACTTTCGGATTGACCATGCCGGCGCCCGAGATCTCGATCCAGCCGCTGTGTTTGCAGACCCGGCAGCCCTGGCCTCCGCACAGATGGCAGGAGAAATCGTACTCAACGCTCGGTTCCGTGAACGGGAAGAAATGCGGCCGGAACCGGACTTTGACAGCCTTGCCCATCATCTGGTGCGCAAAGAACGTGATGTCCCCCTTGAGATCGGCCATGGAGACATCACGGTCGACATACAGTCCCTCGATCTGGTGGAAATTGGCGCTGTGGGTGGCATCGGTCGTGTCGCGCCGGTAACAGCGCCCCGGCGCGATGATCCGCACCGGCGGCTTCCGGCTTTCCATGACGCGGATCTGGACGGGGGACGTCTGGGTGCGCAGCAACTGGCCGCTTGGCAGCCAGAACGTGTCCTGGATGTCGCGCGAGGGATGGTCCGCCGGCGTGTTCAGGGCGTCGAAGTTGTGGTACTCCGTCTCGATGTCAGGCCCGTCGGCAACGGTGAATCCCAGCATCGAGAAGATGCGGATGGCCTCCTCGATCACCAGGGTGACGGGATGCCGGACACCCAGTCCCCGCCACAAGCCGGGCAGCGTCGGATCAAATCGCCTGTCCTCCGTCGCATGGCCGGCGGCCTTCAGAGCCGTTTTGGCCGCATCGAGGGCGGCGGAAAGCTCCTGTTTCAGTTCGTTCGCGCGACGCCCGGCCTCCGGTTTGTCCGCCGGCGCGAGGTCCTTGAGCCCCTCCATGATGGCCGGAAGCAGGCCTTTGCGGCCCAGGTACTTCACGCGCACCATTTCAAGCTCAGCCGCGGTCGTGGCGCCTCGCGCCTCCTCCACGGCGTTTGCCTTCAGTTCAATGATCTCAGATGCCTTCATAGTGATGTCCCAGGCGCGTTAATTTATACCAGCCGGCGCACCCCCGCCATGCCTTTCTTTTTGCATTACCTTTGCAGCATCATGACAACTCGAGGCGCCCTTTATGTCAGTCTATTAGTGGAAGGGGAGAAAGACCTTCCGCAGATTTTGGCCCCTTGGCCGGTTTGGTATGTAAGGGCCTCACCTGCGGCGAGAATGTCCAAGGAACCTTACTGGCCAAGGGGCGACTCTTAAGGGGGATGCAGGACCAAAGCAGAACGGCCGACCCTGAGGGGTCGGCCGTTCGAATTCGTGCTCTGAACGAACCCTCAGCCAAGCCCCTTCCGGGCCAGGGCCACAAGGCCGGTAAAGCCTTCCGCGTCCTGGATGGCGATTTCCGAGAGCATCTTCCGATTCAGGGCGATCCCGGCCTTCTTCAGGCCCTCGATCATGCGGCTGTAGGCAATCTCATTCGCCCGGCAGGCCGCCGAGAGGCGAACCGTCCAGAGGCTCCGGTACTCGGCCTTCTTTTCCTTGCGGTTGACGTACGCGATCTTCATCGCGCGATCAACGGCTTCCGTCGCCTGCCGGAACAATTTGCTGCGCGAACCGCGGAATCCCCGGGCCTGCCGAAGCGTGCGGCTGCGCCGTTTGCGGGACGCCGGGGCATTTGTAGATCTGGGCATGAGAACCTATCCTTTCCTTACAGCATGTCGCTGATGCGTTTGTGATCGGCCGCATTCACCACCTTGGCGCGCCGCAGATGGCGTTTCCGCTTGCGGCTCTTGCTGCTCAACAGATGCTTGCGACTCGGCCGGTTGTACACCAGCTTCCCCTTTGCCGTTCGCTTCACGCGTTTCGCGGCCGTCTTGTTGGTCTTTTTCTTCGGCATGACACTATCCTTTCGAATCCGTCGGGTGGGCGCGTTCGGCCCCGCCCAAAAACAAGGGGGCGAACTCTATATCAGCGTCCAGCCCGCGTCCAGCCCTTTTTCGGGCGCGAACGCCCTGACACCGCTCATCCGCCGGCCGCCGGCGGCTCGGCCGTGGCTTCCGCCGTTGACGCATCTGCCGAAACCACGGGAGCCCCCGCCGGAGGCGCCGGCCGGGCGGCCACCCCTGTCGCGGCGGGCGCCGGGCGCGGAACGGCGGCGGCCGGTCTGCTGGGGCGCGCGCTCATGACCATCACGATGCTGTTGCCGATCAGTTTCGGCGTCATGTCCAGCACGCTCAGGTCTTCACAGGCTTTCACCACGCGCTTCATCACGTCAAACCCGATCTCACGATGCGCATTTTCACGGCCACGGAAATAGAGTGACGACTTGACCTTCATGCCCTTTTCAAGGAAGCCCCGGATGTGGCCCACCTTCGTGTCGAAGTCGTGGTCGCCCACGTTGGCGTGGAACTTGATTTCCTTCATCTCCGCCGCGTGCTGATGCTTGCGGGCCTCACGCTCCTTGCGGTTCACCTCGTACTTGAACTTTCCGTAGTCCATGATGCGGCAAACCGGCGGCTCCGCATTCGGCGACAGTTCCACCAGATCGAGGTTGTTCCGGACCGCGATCTGCATCGCCTCGCTGACCGTGATCACCCCGATCATCTCTCCGTTGGGCCCGATCACGCGCACCTGCGGCGCACGGATCTTGTGGTTCACTCTGACCGTCGTACGAATATGCGACCTCCTTGTTGCGGGTCCGCCGGCGGACCCTGTTTGCCCTTACCGCCGCCCGGCGACATCCTCGCCCAGTTTACGGACCACATCTTCCAGCTTCATCGCGCCCAGATCGCCTGCCGTGCGACTGCGGACCGCAACCGTGCCCTGCTCCACCTCGCGGCCACCCAGCACGAGCATGTAGGGAATCTTCTCCATCTGCGCGTTGCGGATCTTCGCGCCGACCTTCTCCGCGCTGCGATCGACCTTGACACGGAAAGCGGCCGCGTTGAGCGTGGCCGCCAGGCCCTCGGCCGCCTCCAGTTGCTTCTCGCTGATTGGGAGCACCCGCGCCTGTTCCGGCGCCAGCCAGAGAGGGAACGCCCCGGCATAGTGCTCGACCAGCACGCCGAAGAAACGCTCCAGGCTGCCCAGCAACGCGCGATGCACCATGTAGGGCTGGTGCTCACGGCCATCGTCGCCGTGATAGGCCAGCTCGAAGCGCTCGGGCAGGTTGAAATCGAATTGAATCGTGCTCATCTGCCATTCGCGGCCGATGGCGTCCTTGACCTTGAGGTCGATTTTGGGACCGTAAAAGGCCCCGCCGCCCTCATCGATCTCGAACGGAATGCTCTCGGCGCGCAGCGCCTTTTCCAGCGATCGGGTCGCCTGCTCCCAGCGCGCCGGATCACCCACCGCATTGGCGGGCTTGGTGGCCAGATACGCGCAGATGTCGTTGAAGCCGAATGCCCGCCAGATGGCCAGCGCGAATTGGACCGTGCGTTTGACTTCATCCTCAATCTGTTCGGGGGTGCAGAAGATGTGCGCATCGTCCTGCGTGAACCCGCGCACCCGCAACAGGCCGTGCAGCACGCCGGTCTTCTCGTACCGGTAGACCGTGCCCAGTTCCGCCCAGCGCAGCGGCAGGTCGCGGTAGGATCGCTTGTGCGACTTGTAGACCTGGATGTGGAACGGGCAGTTCATCGGCTTGACGTAGTACGACACGTCGTCGATGACCATCGGGGCGTACATGTTCTCGCTGTAGAAACCCAGGTGCCCCGAGGTCTCCCACAAACCCGCGCGGCCGATGTGCGGCGAATACAGGAGCTCGTACCCGGCCTTGAAATGCTCCTGCCGCCAGAATTCCTCGATGATCGACCGGATCCGCGCGCCTTTCGGGTGCCAGTGAATCAGTCCCGGACCGACATCGTCCTGCACACTGAACAGGTCGAGTTCCTTGCCCAGCTTGCGGTGATCGCGCTTCAAGGCCTCTTCCAGCCGGTGGAGCTGCTCCTCGATGTCAGCCTGTGAAAACGCGACAATGCCGTAGAGACGCTGGAGCATGGGATTCGTCTCAATCCCGCGGAAGTACGAACCGGCCACCGACAGCAGCTTGAACGCCTTGATCTGCCCGGTTCGGTCCACGTGGGGACCCCGGCACAGGTCAACAAAGCCCCCGCAGCGGTAGACGGTAATCGGTTGGCCTTCCGGAATGTCCGCCAAACGTTCCAGCTTGTAACGCTGGTTGCGGAAGATCTCGCATGCCTGCTCGCGCGTGACCTCAAGGCGTTCGAACGGGACGTCCTCGGCCACCAGTCGGGCCATCTCTGCCTCGATGAGGGGGAAATCCTCGGGCGCCAGCCGGTGGGAAGACACGTCAAAGTCGTAATAAAACCCGCTGTCGGTCGCCGGGCCAATGTCCAGCTGCACATCCTTATACAGGCGGCAGACCGCAGCAGCCATCACATGCGCCGTGCTGTGGCGCAACAGTTCCAAATCCAAGTGTGTCATTCCTCCCGTGAATGGACCCACAGTTAACAGGATTGCCCCTGCCGCTGTCAACGGCGAATCGCCGTCCGGCTAGCGTGAGGGTGAAGTCACGGCGGTTCCGTGTTTGGCTCCGAGCAAGGTCATGCGGATGGCCCCCAGCGCCAGTTCGTATTCAGCCGCAACCGGCACCACGGCCTTCACGAAGGCCTCGCTCGACGTCCGCCGCAACGCGTCATCGTCCAAGCGCTCCGCCAGTTCCTGAAACGGTATCGCCCAACCGCGAAACCGGTAGAGTCGCGCGTCAGACCGCGCCGCAGGGACCACATCGACGCGTAACGCCGGCACCCGCTGTCCGCCCAGTTGCCAGGGACTCCGCTCCCTCCCAGTCTTGAGCCGCAGCGGTACCACCCGGCCGGAGGCGTTGATGCTGATGCGCACGTTTTCCGGGGACAGGACATCACGCCCCTCCCCCCGGCACTCGTCCATCAGGAATTCCAGGATCGGCCGCAACTGCCGACTCAGGTCCAGGATCGCCTGGGGATTCGACAGATTCGTCACCACCGTGCCCGGTCCCAACTCGTGGTGCCAGTAATCCAGAGTCCCGCCTTGAACATCATAGCATGAAACGCTGCGCAGAACCCGGGTGCGACCGATCAGCGGGTTCAGATACTCGTCCGTATCCTTGGCGAACAGAAGGGCATCCATGCCGGGCACGCCAATCACCGCCACCATCCGGTCGTGGATGGAGACCCGGGCGCGCTGGGCCGCGCCGGTCCTGCCCCCCGAGTTGAAGGCCAGGTCGACAAACACCGCCGGTACCGTGTTCGTGCCCCCGCTCAACGCCCAGCGCCCGACGGTGGTGTCCAGCGAGAGCGTGCCCAGGCGGCTGATTTCCAGTTTAAGAAACCGGTACGCAACGGCGTACTCGAATCGAACCGGCGCTTCCGTGGCGCAGAATTGCTTTTCGAGATAATCCAGGCTTCGCTGCCGATGGCCGTCCGCAGGCTGGGCCGTCGCGATTACGGCACACATCCACACCAGCCCCCCGAGCCCGTTTCGCGTCACTGACATCGTGAATTTCCTGTGACTCATGAGTGAAAGCAAACCTGTAGCGCGCCCCCTCGGCAATTTCTTTCAAGCCGACTTGGCAAAACGGGTGCGATTTCCTACAGTTCACATGATGAAGTCTTTTCGATCGTTGGTAAACAAGTTATCCCTGTGCCTTCTCTCCCTCGGCCTTGCCGTCGCGGGAGGGTGTGTGTCCACGGCGGCTTCCGATGACGCCGAACTGCGCCTCACCCTGACGTCGGGAGGTCAGGTCCTGCTGAACGGCAGTGCCGTTCAACCGGGCGCCCTGCCGGGCGCCCTGAAGGCGCAAGGGATTGCCCTCGACACGGCGATCCGCGTGGCGATCCCCGCCTCTGCTCCCATGGATAGGGTCAAGGATCTCAGTCGGAGGCTCGCCTCGGCCGGTTACCGTCGCGTCGTGTTCGCCCGGCCGCAACATGCCGACGTGGTTGCGGATCCCCCGGGGGTTCCCCGTTGAGAACGACCGGAGCCCCCCCGGGGACCGCCCGCGGCTAAATGGCCAGCGGCGTTGCACCAGTTGCGGCCCACAGGTCCCGGACGCGTTGGGCGATGGCGGACAGGTCCGGTGATGAACCGATGTCGATCCACTGCACGCGGCACTGGCGCCGGAACCAGGTCATCTGCCGCTTGGCGAGTTGGCGTGTGCGAATCACCGTCAGTTCGCGGGCCTTCTCGGCGGAGATCCTTCCATTGATGCATTCCCACGCCTCGGTATAGCCGACGGCTTGCGCGGCCGTTGTCCCGCCCGGGAAGCCGCGTGACTGGAACAACGCGCGGACTTCATCCAGAAACCCGGCGCCATACATGGCCTGCCCCCGCCTTTCGATGCGTTCTGCGAGAACGTCGCGCGCCGCCGTCAAACCGGCGAGTACCGGGAGACTGCGGGCGGGGCCCCACGTCCCGGGCGGTTCGGTCAGGCCGGCATCCAGCAGCTCCAAGGCACGCATCAGACGCCGGCTGTTGGCGGGATCGGAAAGCTGCTCGAACCAGGCCGGCGCGCGCGACCGAAGCGCATCCTGCAACGCCACAACGCCCCCCGCCCACATCACCGACTGCCAGTGTTCGCGCGACGCAGGATCGGTGTCCGGCAAGGGGTCAAGGCCCTGAACCAGGGCCTTGATATACAACCCGGTCCCTCCCGTCACGATCAGCGGGCGCTCCGCCTCGCGCGCCTGGCGGGCCGCCTCGCGCGCCACCTCCAGGTACTGGGCCACATTGAAGCGTTCACCGGGGTCCACCAAGTCGATTCCCCAGTAGCGGACGCGGGCCCTCTCCGCCCGCGTGGGTTTCGCCGTCCCGATGTCCATCCCCCGGTACACCAGCATGGAATCGGCCGACAGGATTTCGCAACCCGCCGTTTCAGCCAGCGTCTGAACGACGGCGGACTTGCCGGTGGCCGTGGGTCCAACCAGGAAGAATGCCTCGTGGCAGGGCGGCATCGGGTCACCCCTTGTCACATCGGAGCCCGGGGCGCACCCGGATTCTGCGTTCCCGTCGCATCGCCGCCCGTCACAGGTTTTCGCGGGCCGTGCGGGATCGGGAAGAACGACGTCAACACGTAGACCCCTACCCCGATGCAGATCGCCGAATCCGCCACATTGAACGATGGAAAGTGGTGGGCCCCCCAGTGGAAATCGAGAAAATCGACGACAAATTGAAGCTTCACCCGGTCAAACAGATTGCCGATGATGCCGCCAAGCATCAGTCCCAACGCCACCCGGTGCGCCAGCGAATCGCTTAGAAACTGCCGGCGGAACGCCACCATCAGGACAAACATGACCGCGGATAGGACGGCCAGCCACAGGTTGAATCCGCCGAACATTCCCCAGGCCGCGCCCGTGTTCCGCACAAACACGAGATTGAAGCACCCGTCGATCACGGGACGGGCCTCACCCGGATAGAAATGCTGGAGGATCCAGTACTTCGTGGCCTGATCGAGGACGGCGATCGCCAGGGTCAGAAGGAGAGCCAGCACGGCAGGCGCAGCCCTATTCCGTTTCCTCGGCCTCGGCCGGTTCCTGGGCCGCTTCCACATTCTGCGACAACGATTCGCCAAACGGGCGATACCGGCTGCGCCCGCGTTCCGTGTCGGATTGACACTTGATGCAGCAACGCGCAAACGGCAGGGCCATCAACCGGGCTCTTTCCAGCGCGCAGCCGCACACCTCGCAAAGGCCGTAGGTGCGCTCATCGATTCTGCGCAGGGCGCTATCAATCTCGAACACGGCATCGTGTTCCGAACTGACCAGGTTCAGGGCGAACTCCCGGTCGAAATCATCGGTCCGGTCCTCGGACGAAGCATCATCAATATACTTCAGCGAATCGTTGGCCAGCGCCGTAATCTGCCCTGTCAGGCGATCGCGTGTCTTGATGAGTGTGTCTTTAACCATCTTGAGGGTCTTGGCGTCCAGCACGCTCTTGGCCCCTGCCTTGACGGCCTTCGCCGGCTTTTCCACGGGCTTGGCGGCCGGCTTGGTCGTTGCCTGATTCTTGCGCAGGGGTTTCGCCGCCGCTTTGGCGGGTTCCTGATGCCGCGCTTTCAACACAGCCGCAGGCTTCTGCGCGGCCTTGGTCTTCGCCGTCTTCAATGCCATAACCTTCAAGCTCCTTGCACCGTCACGCCCCACGCTCGACGCCACTGTTACGAAAAAAGCGCGTCTTGATACCACACGGCCCAGGACTTGTCAATGTCCCCCGGACTTTCAATTCAGGGCAGACGCATGAGGAACGAGACGCGTCTGCCCTGCCGGGCAGGGTTCTGTCGCGGCTGGGTTCTTGACACGGACTCCGACACGAGGGATACTTAAAGGGGTTCAGTCTATGCGGGAAAGAGGAGTTTGGTCATGTCGTCCGGCAAGAAGATCGTGCTCGCAGCCGTTGTGGCGGCCATCCTCGCTTGCGGCGCCATTGTCGCCTACTTCATGACCCGTGCCCCCATACAGGATCCCTTTGACGCACTGACGCAACTCCCGAGGTCGAGGCCCCGGCCTTCCTTGCCGCAGGCCATGATGCCGCCGCCTGCCAATCCCGACACCACGCCGCCCGCGGCCCCTGCCACGCCTGCTCCCGACACGCTCTCTGGCGTTGGAACCGTCGTTCCGCCCGCGCCGCCCCCCACGGCCGGCTCACCGCCCAAACCGGCTGGGCCGCTTCCCATACGGATTGTCATGCCGCCGCGCCGCCTGCAACCGGAGGGCTTCGTTTTCAGCCCGATTCCCCACGATGCCCCTCTTGCGGTATTCCCCCTTCTCCTGGTCTGGCAGAAGGATCGCGAGGCATATCGCATTCGCGAGTTCAACACCGACTGGGACAGAATGGGCCGTCTGGCACACAATTTCTTCGGGAGCCCCCCTGGCCGCCCCCCAGTCCCGCCGCCGGGTCCGCCGCCGGGTCCACCGCCCGGGCCACCCGATATCCCGCCCACCGAGGAAAGCCCGTCGGGTCTTTGAGCCATCCGCACGCCATTCCGCCATGGAAGCGCTCTCTCGCTTGATCCTCCCGATTGCGCTGATGGTCACCCCCCTCCTGCTGACCTTCTTGTTTGCGGGAAGAGCGCGACCGACGCTGGTCCTGGCGTTGATTGGCCCATCGGCCATTGCGCTCAATCTTCTCGTCCCGTTGGGTCTGCATCTGGCAGGCATCGCGATTGTCCGCGCGACGTTGGCAGCGGCACACATGGGGCTTCTCCTTCTTGCCTTGGGCGCTGCGGTCGCGCTGGCATCACGGGCCTTTTCGGACCCCGGCACGCGAGTACAATTCCGCTCGATCCGGCAGCGCCTGGCATCGGCCGGACGACCGATGGGGCCGCTTCTGTTGCTCTATGCAATGCTCGTCATCCCCTTCACACACATTGCCGGTATCGACACTTACAAATGGCAGGATCTGGCGACCGGGGTCGCGGTGGAAGGAACGATCCCCTGGCTGGTGCATCCCGCCTCCCTGTTCGGTTTCACGCCGCGCGCCTACCCTTCCGCCCAACCGCTCGTGCTGGCCTCGATCCAGATACTGGGTGGCACCGGCGTCGACTGGGGCTTCTACCTCATCTCGCTGCTGACCGGGTTCACGGCCATCACCGGCGCCTATGTGCTGGGTCAACGTCTTTACGATGATCCAGACCGCGCGTGGTGGCTGGCGCTGCTCTACGGGTTTTCGCCGCTCCTGATGCGCTACGGATATTGGGCCACCGGCCGCGGGTTTCTGCTCGCCCTCCTGCCGCTTTTCGTCCTGCTCCTGCTGGACGTTCCGAGGGTGAAGGCACTCCTCACCGCCGTTTCGATGGGCGTGCTGCTTGCCCTCTCGCACAAAGCCGGGCTGGTCGCGGCCCTTCTGATACCGGCGGCGTTCGCCCTGTCATCCCTGGTTGCCCGATGCCGAATCCCGCGCGCGGCCGCCGGCATCCTGATGTTGACCGCCGCCATGGCCGGTCTCGCGCTGACACCCGGGCTGCCCGCATGGGGCTTCCGCGCAGTCTCCCGTCTCGCCTGGATATTTCCGCTGGCGCTAGTGGGTGTCCTGGCCGAATCGTGCTCCGACACCCGCGAAAGACGGGCCGTATTCGTCGCCGCCCTGTTGCTGATGCCGCTGGCCTTCGCCGATGACCCTTATGGGGCGCTGTTGGCCGTCCCCCTCGTGACCGGCGTCGCCGCCTCGGGAGCCGCCTGGCTGAGCCATCGGGCGGCCATTCAGCCCTTCCGACTGCGGGTCGGCCTGATGACGCTGGTGATCCTCGCCGCATGCATCGTCATCGGCCGCCAGGCCATGGATTCCCCCTCCCGTTCCGTCGTCAAAGCGGCCCGTTTTCTGGACGCCTATGACCCCTTGGGCCCCTTCCGCATCGAGGCGCCGGGGCGCGCCCGCACCCGCATGCAGGCCTACGTCTCAGGCTGCCCGCGGTTTCAAGTCTCCGCGATGCGGGATGCCAGACTGACCGTCACCGCGCCGCCGCCCTTGACCGGCCGCTTGCACTCTGACCTGGGTGCGTGGACCCGATGGCTCCGCGCCTGGGTGGACGTGCCGGAAATCGAAACGGCCTGGTACGGCGTCTCGCCGCGGGTCTACTACGTGCGCATCGACAACGACGGCGCCGTCCCGCCTGACGCACGGCTTCTTTACGACCGCGACGGGGTTGCGATTTTCACCGCGCCCTGACCCCCCCTTTGCCCGTCGATTGCTCTTGCGGCGCCAATCATGTATGCTGCGCCATACGAGCAGGGAATCGCAATGAATCACTGGATGCCGCATATCACACTGGCCAACCGCATCACGATCGCGCGGATCATGCTGATCCCCGTGTTCATCCTGCTGACCATCTACTACACCATCAGCGTCAATGCCGGCAGCCCCAATGAATGGCTGAGATGGGCCTGCCTGGTCGTGTTTCTGGTAACCAGTCTGACGGACGCGCTGGACGGGTATTTCGCCCGTTCAAGGAACGAACGCACACGGCTGGGGACGCTGCTCGATCCGCTGGCGGACAAATCCCTCCTCCTCTCCGCCCTGGTGCTGCTCTCCGGTCCCTGGGGCCGCGTCTTCCAGCCGCATCTGCCGGTCTGGTATGTGCTGCTCGTCATCTCGCGTGACGTGCTCCTGATCGCCGGGGCCATCCTCATCCACGTGCATTCCGGGCACACTGAAGTCCAGCCCCGGATGAGCGGAAAACTGGCGACTGTCTTCCAGATGGCGCTCATCGTGTGGGTGCTGGCAAACGGCTCCGAGCACGGTTTCGCGTGGGTGCTCGGGGGCGCCGCCGGGTGCACGCTTTTGTCGGCCGTTCAGTATCTTTTCGATGGTGTAAGACAATTGGAGAAACCGCATGCCCATGACAAACCCCACCCCGCCTGAGGCCCCGCGACGCCCGGTCGTCGCCATCGTCGGCCGACCCAATGTGGGCAAGTCAGCCCTGTTTAACCGGATCCTCGGCCGCCGGCTGGCCATTGTCCACGAAGAATGCGGCGTCACCCGCGATCGCGTGGTCGCGCATGCCGAATGGGCCCAGCGCGGGTTCGACATGATCGACACGGGCGGCATAACCGGGTTCGGCCGCTCGACCGAGGCGGACGTGATTGACGCGGAGGTGCGGTTGCAGGCCCAGGCCGCGATCGACGAGGCGACGTTTGTCATCCTGGTCGTTGACGCCACGTGCGGCCTTTCGTCGCTCGATGAGGAGGTCGCCCGACTGCTTCACCGGGGCGGCATGCGGGTCGCCATCGCGGCCAATAAGTGCGACGACCCGGCCGCCGACGATCTGTCCTTCGCCTTCCAGCGCCTGGGCTTCCCGGTATTCGCGGTCTCGGCCATGCACAACCGGGGCGTGGATGACCTGATGACGCATGTGGCGTCGCATCTGCCCGCGACGGCCCCGCAACCCGCCCCGGTGAAAACCAACGTCACCATCGTGGGCCGCCCGAATGTCGGGAAATCCTCCTTCATCAACCGCCTGATCCGCAGCCCGCGCCTGATTGTGTCCACCATCCCCGGCACAACGCGGGACAGCGTGGATATTCCCTTCGTCCTGGGGAGCGGGCCCACCGCGAGGCACTATGTGCTGACGGATACGGCCGGCATGCGGCGTCTGACCAAGATCGACAACACCGTCGAACGTTTCAGCGTGATGCGCACCGAGCGCAGCATCCAGCGCGCGGATGTGGTCGTGCTGATGCTGGACGCCGCCCTGGGCCCCAGCGCGCAGGACAAGACGATCATCGACATGATTCTCCGCGAACGCAAAGGCTGCGTGATCATCGTCAACAAGTGGGACCTGATGGGCCATTCCACCCAGACGAAGTACCAGGCGGCACTCGCGCTGGCACTGCCCTTCCTGAATTGGGTGCCGGTTGTCTTCGTCTCGGCGCAGAGCGGTCTGAACGTCAAGCGCTGCCTCGACGTGATCGACGAGGTGGCCGCCCATGTCCAGATGCCGCTGACCACGGGCGTGCTGAACCGGGCCATCCTTGACGCCTATGACCGTGTCCAACCGCCGATTGTCAAAGGCAAGCGGTTCAAGATCTACTACGCCACCCAGACCGGCGTGAAACCCATCCGAATCGGCTTGTTCGTCAATGACCCTGAACGGCTTCCGCCCGCCTATAAGGAGTACCTCATCAAGACTCTGAGGCGACACTTCGGGCTCGAGGGTGCGCCTATTCTGCTGGAAGCCAAGGCACGGTCGCGCCCTGCCAATCGCGAGCATGGCCACGTTGACCGGAAGCCGTCTTCAACACGATCCAAGCGACGCGTGCCCTCAAATAAAAGTCGTCACTGATTGACGGCTTCCTGACGGTCCTCCAACCCGTTGGACATCACCGAGTTGCATGATGTCAGCGCATCACGCCACAATATGTTGTGGCATTCAAGAAGACGAGACGCTACATAGTGTGGTGCTCGCATTCCTGCCCGATTTGACTCATTGACGGTCCATAACATCGCAAGTATTTCGTGATAAACATGTTATGATGACACGATATGTGAATGAAACCGGTCACTAAAAAAGATGACAATTTTCAACGTTTCTGATTGCGCACCACAACATGTAGTGCTAACAGTCTATCTCTGGCGGGGGATGGTACCACAGTTTGTGTCACCATGATCACAGTAAGCGGTTGGAATTCAACGAAATGAGCATTGAGGGAGCTGAATCATGATCGAATCGAGTGACACGATGGAAGCGACAAAGAAGAGCACGACAGTAAACGGGCACGCGCGTCATCATACCGTTAACACGTCAAAACGGGCCGCATCCAAACGGACCCAGCCTTCCGGCAAGGGTCTCGCCGTTGACCGCGTCTTCACGGACGAGCACCAGGGTCCCTACGACGGTATTGAGTGGGACTTGCGGAAAGCGGCCATTACGGACGACAAAGGCGCCGTAATCTTCGAGCAGGACAATGTGGAAGTGCCGAAGACATGGTCCATGCTGGCCACCAACATCGTGGCCTCGAAGTACTTTTACGGGGGGCAGAAGACCCAGTTCCGCGAGAATTCCGTGCGGCAACTCGTTGATCGTGTGGCGCACACCATCACGGATTGGGGCAACAAGGCCGGATACTTCGCCTCGCCCCAGGACGCGGAGAATTTCTACACGGAACTGGCCTGGCTCTGCGTGAATCAGTATGGCTCATTCAACAGCCCGGTGTGGTTCAATGTCGGATTGCACGCCGCCTACGGGGTGACCTCCGACAGCCGGTCAAGCTATCACTGGAATCCCACGACGCAGAAGGTTGAGGTCTCCCGCGATTCCTACAAGCACCCCCAGTCCTCCGCCTGCTTCATCCAATCCGTCAAGGACACGATGGAGGATATCATGCGCCTGGCCGGCACCGAGGCCATGCTGTTCAAGTACGGCTCCGGCACCGGCACGGATCTGAGCACCTTGCGAAGCAGCCGCGAGAGACTGTCCGGCGGCGGAACGCCCTCCGGTCCCCTGAGTTTCATGCGCGTGTTTGACCAGGTGGCCGCGGTCATCAAGTCGGGCGGCAAGACCCGCCGGGCGGCCAAAATGCAGAGCCTGAAGGTCACGCACCCCGACATCAAGGACTTCATCACCTGCAAGATGAAGGAAGAGGAGAAGGCCTGGGCCCTGATCGACCAGGGCTACGACGGGTCCTTTGGCGGCGAAGCCTATTCGTCCGTCATGTTCCAGAATGCCAACCTGTCCGTGCGCGTCACCGATGAATTCATGCAGGCGGTTGAGAATGACGGGGAATGGCAGACACGCGCCATCACCACAGGCGAGGTCATGGATACGTATCGCGCCCGCGACTTGATGCGACTGATCGCCGAAGGCACGCACCTGTGCGGCGATCCCGGCGTCCAGTACGACACCACGATCAATCGCTGGCACACCTGCATCAACAGCGGCCGGATCAATGCCAGCAATCCCTGCTCCGAATACATGTTCGTGGATGACAGCGCCTGCAACCTGGCCTCGCTGAACCTGATGAAGTTCATGAATGCGAATGGCGCCCTGGACGTGGAGCGCTTCCGACATGCCGTGCGCGTGTTCATCATCGCCCAGGAAATCCTGGTGGATAGCGCCAGCTACCCCACGGAAGAGATTGCGTTCAACTCCCACCTGTACCGGGCGCTGGGCCTCGGCTACGCCAATCTGGGCGCCGTGCTGATGAGCCTTGGCCTGCCGTACGATGGCGAAAAAGGCCGGGCTTTCGCCGGCGCTCTGACGGCGGTCATGACCGGGCATGCCTACGCGACATCGTCCGAGGTCGCCGCGGCGCGCGGGACCTTCGACGAGTTCGAGAAGAACCGGGATGGCATGCTGGATGTGATTCGCATGCATGCCGATGCCGTCGCCCATATCGACCCCGCCTGCTGTCCCCCCACCCTGCTGGAAGCCGCGCGGGACATCTGGGCGCGTGTGGAGCGCGAGGGGACTCGCAACGGATTCCGCAATGCCCAGGTCACGCTGCTGGCGCCCACCGGCACCATCGGGTTCATGATGGACTGCGACACGACCGGCGTGGAACCGGATCTGGCCTTGATCAAGTACAAGCAGCTCGCCGGCGGCGGCCTGATGAAGATTGTCAACGGCACGCTGGAATCGGGGTTGCGCCGGCTGGGCTACAATGGCGACATTCCCGGCATCCTCAAGTATGTCGACGACCAGGAGACCATCGAGGGGGCCCCGGGATTCAAGGAGGAACACCTCGCCGTGTTTGATTGCGCCTTCAAGCCCAAGAAGGGCGTGCGCAGCATCTCCTACCAGGCGCATGTCCGGATGATGGCCGCGGTCCAGCCGTTCCTCTCCGGCGCCATCAGCAAGACGATCAATATGCCGAAGGAGGCCACGGTCGAGGACGTCATGCAGGCCTACATCGACGGCTGGCAACTCGGGCTCAAATCCGTCGCCATCTATCGCGACGGCTCCAAACGCACCCAGCCGATGAATACGGGCAAGACGGATGCGCCCTATGCCAAGACACCCGAAGAGAAGGTCGTCGCCCCCGGCCGCCCGTTCCGCGCCCGCATGTCCGCCACGCGTCTGTCCGTGACGCACAAGTTCGATGTGGGCGGCCACGAAGGCTATCTCACGGTGGGCCTGTATGAAGACGGAAAACCGGGCGAACTGTTCATCACCATGGCCAAGGAGGGCAGCACGGTCGGCGGCACGATGGATGCCTTCGGCACGGCCATCTCCCTGTGCCTGCAATATGGAGTGCCGCTTCAGGCGCTGGTGAGCAAATTCTCGTACAGCCGGTTCGAGCCGAGCGGGCACACGAGCAACCCGGATATCCGTTATGCGGAATCGCTGGTCGATTATATCTTCCGCTGGCTGAACCTCACGTTCCCGAACGGCCGGGTGAAGGACAGCCTGACGCCTTTGTTGTCGGCCCAGCAGGAATCCGCGGGAACCGCCCCGGCGACGGCCCCGGCCTCAACGTCTCCGCAGCGTGTGGATGAGCAGTTTATCGGCCTCACGACCGACGCCCCGGCCTGCGATCGCTGCGGCCATATCACGACGCGGAACGGCGCCTGTTTCCGGTGCCACAACTGCGGGAATTCCATGGGGTGCTCGTAAGCCCGGGGTGAAGCAGGGTTCAGGGTGTCAGGGTTCAGGAAAGACAAATTCGGCCTGAACCCCGAACCCTGAACCCTGCGCGTCTCTTGTGCCATCCGGCCAGCCGCAGGCCAGTACGACTGCCGTAGACGACCGATTGTTAAGGCGTCGCCGTGCCGCGTAAATCCAGCGCCAGCAGACGACCTTTGTCGTTGCGCACGTAAACCAACCCGCCGCAGACCACCGGAGGCGTCCAGCACGTGCCATCCAGAACCTTGCCGCTGAACCGTTCACGGTAAGCATCCTCGGCGGCGTCGGCCACCCGCAGGGTGCCTTTCTCGTTGATCAGAACCAGCTTGCCGTCCGCCAGGGTAAGGGCGCAGAATCCCGCTTCCTTCGAGGTCCACCGGGCTTGCCCGTTGGATACGTCCACGCAACACACCAGGCCGCCGCCAGCATTACCGGAGACGCCGTAAATGAAGCCCTTCCAGAGCACGGGCGACGCGAATTGACTGGCAGGCGTTTTGCTTTCCCACAGGACTTTGGGGGGCACTGCGCCTGACTGCAGCAACGCCCCACCCCGTCCATACCCGGACGAGATGAACACCTTGTCCTCCCAGGCAAGCGGATCGGCCGCATTGATGTCATAGCTCGTGCTCCAGCCGTACTCCCACTGTTGCTGCCCGTTGGCCGGATCCACGGCCACCAGACCCTTGCCGGCGAAGATCAGGGCCGACGGTTTTCCGTTAAACTGCGTCAATACGGCGGACGCATAACTGGCGCCTGCCGCGCCGGAGGTCCACAGGATCTTCCCGGTGGCTTTGTCCAAAGCCGTTCCGCCGCTGCCCACGTTGAACAGGATCATTTGCCCTGCCACGACCGGCGATCCGGCGAAACCCCAGGTCGGCGGCTTTGCGCCCGGGTCTTTCTGCAGTTCCCGCTTCCACACGACGGTGCCGGTCCCGGCGTCGAAACAAAACACGTGGCCCTCGCGGCTCAGTGTATAGACGCGTTGTCCGTCCACCGCCGGCGTGGATCGCGCCCCCGGATAGCCGCCGGCCTGGCAGGGATACTCGAACTTCCAGAAGGCGCTTCCTTTGACGGCATCCAGGCAGAACACGGCATCCGTGTTCGCCTGGTTTCCCATCGTGTAAAGCTTGCCATTCAGGACGGCCACGGAGGAATAGCCTGAGCCCACGGCAGCCTCCCATGCGGTGCGCGCTGTGGCGCCCTCCTTGAACCAGCCGGTTTCCGTCGAAATACCATTGCGTTCCGGACCGCGCCATTGCGGCCAATCAGCCACGGCTGATCCCAACGTCAACGCCGCCACCCCCGCCACCAATGCCGTCCTTGCTCGCATTCAGACCTCCCGGTTAAGTGGGGTCACCTTAGCATGCGGAGGTGGGGCTGCCAATCCCCGAACGGTCATTCGACGGCACGCAACACGCAGCGGAAACCGATGGCCGGATCGACCAACTCACCGGGATCACCCTCGCCGCGCACGGATAGGCGACTGATGAACTCGGGCTCATTCCACGATCCCCCGCGGTACAGGCGGGTTGCGCCCGTCTCCGGCCCGGTCGGATTGGAATGGGGGGAGTTCTCGTAGTAGGCGGCTTCATAGCGGTCCCAGCACCACTCCCACACATTCCCGACCACATCGTAGAGTCCATAGCCGTTGCCGGGAAATGCACCCACCGGACTTGTGCACAGGAGCCCTTCGTCGTTGTCGGTGTACAACGGGTGCCACCCATCGGTCTCGCTCACGTCGTACGAGTAACTGGAGTACGGGTTGCTGTAGTAGTTGGCGTTCGTGTGCGCGATGGTATCCCCCCAGGGGAACAAACCGTTCGAACCGCCCCGCGCCGCCTTTTCCCATTCCGCCTCGGTAGGCAGACGGTACCCGTTGCCATCCCATTGCACCCAGGCATTCTGCACGTCCACCGCGCCGATCCGGTAAACCGTCTGCGTCGATTGGACCGTCGAGGTGTAATAGGCCGGTATCCGTCCTTCCCGCTCCGAACGCGCATTGCACCACTTTACGCAATCGTGCCATCTCACTTTCTGAACCGGTTGCGCGGGATCGTTGGTCCGTCCATTGGCGGCCGAGTTGCCGATGTCGTACCCGTTCGTGCCGGCCCAGTTGGTGACGGTCGCCCACAATGCCAGGGTCACTTCGTACTTGTCGGCGTAGAACGGGGCCACATTCACGGTGTGCACGGGTAGTTCGTCGACCCTCCCCGTCATCGGGCTGTCGCCCATCGAGACTATACCGCGCGGAATCAAGGCCATGCCTTCGGGCGGGGGATTGGACGAAACATGCCATAGCACCGCCGCTACCCGATAGAACTGGACATCGTTTTCGATGGGAACCGTCACTGTCATTTGGGTGCCGGTCGGCATGAGCCCACCCAAGACATCCACCCAAACGTTCGAGAAGAGGCCCGTCGAGGCCAGCAGCCGGTATTCCCCTATGTCGTTGGTCGGATACGACCACGTCAGGGTCCCGTCCGGAGAAAAAGCAGTAAAATCGGGGGTCTCCGCCTGCACCCCGACAAGCCCCGACATCACCCAAACCGCCATCGCCATCCCGCAGTGTTTCAAACCCTTGGCCACATTTGCCTCACTTCCCTGCCCGTACGGATTACTCGATCGACACAACCTTGCCGTCCATCATGCAGACATAGCCCCACGCATACGACAGAATCTCCCGATTGCCGTTTCGGAGCGATCCCGGCGGCAGTCCCAAGATCCGAATCGCCATGTCACGGGAATCCCCCTTCGAGGGAAGGACGTCCGGACGCGGCGCCTTCGGTTCGGCGATCGCCGCAGGTGCGGCCGGAGGTTGCTCGGCAAGTGTGCTCGTGGCAGAGGGTGCCAGCGCGTTGGACGCGCCATTGGACGCCTCGGAGGCGCCATCCCCCGATGCCGCCACCTCCTGTGAAGCCTGCACGGCCGCCTGCTGGGCGGGGTTCCATCGCCCCCCAATCACGGTCATCGTGCGGTTGTCGCAGACCGCCATCGCCATCTCGTCAGACCGCATCCATTCTCTGCGAGCCCCCGTCTGCCCGGCTGACTGCGCTCCGCTCCAGCGATTCCACGACTGCCCTCCCGCATTGGCGGCCAGAATATTGGGAATGTCCTGCATCTCCACCGCAAGGTCGCGGTAAACCAATCGCTCCGCCACCCCGTCAACGAAACCCGCCTCCACCTGTTGGGCCGCATTGCTGAATACCAGCGTGCGCATCCCTCCTGCGCCTTCAATCACGGACACCGCTTGACCCCATAGCGCCTCGCATTCCGCCTGCTGCATGCCCAATTGCGCATTCGCAACCGCCGCCGAGGCCAGCCACAGGACTCCGGTCAGCGTTCTCAGCATTGAATTCCATTCCATGGCCGGGGCCCCTTCACGACTCGAGCGCCTCCGGCCCCGTTACGGACAGCCGGCAGGACGCGGTTTCGCCGCGGTCGTCGAAGGACGTCCCGATCTTGTATTGTCGGCCACGGTGCACATGCCTGAATCGGCCTTCCGTCGGCTGGGGGTACGCCACCGGGTAGAGGCCCGACAGGACCTTCAGCCGGTTGACAACCACCCCATAGGCCAGTGGTTCCTCCATCGCCGTTCCCATCTCGGGCAAGGCCACCGAGGCCCTGAGGGTGATGTCCTCCCGCCGCTCGATCAGTCTGCCCAGAAGCGAGTCGACGTAGCGGACCACCGGCACTTTCTGCGAGTTGGACACAAGATACGCATTCCCGCGTTTATCGGCGGTCGCCACCCCTGCAGGCGGGTTCAGAGACCGTTTCAACCGCCCCCACAACGAAATGTCGCTCATCATCCACACTCCCCACGGCGGGCCGGCGCCCGCCAACCCGATCGCACGCAAGCGCGCTTCCTACACGCAAGAATGCCGCCTGGGCCGCTACCCCACACGCAGGAAGGCCGCGCGCGGCCGACACACGGTCATTGGAGCATCGACCAACTGCTCCAGGTGCCCGGCACTAATTGCCACGCCGTGGTCACGTTGATCCGGCGCTGTGTACCGACAGGATGCGGCAGCCCCGGCACCACGATCGACCCATTCCGGATGCGTTCGTCCAGCGTGACATCGAGCCGTGTCCGATACGTAGCGCCGGCCTCCTGGCGGTTGATGCGGATCTGGTTGCCGGCCGTCATGTTCCCGAAAATGCTGATAAACGCTTGATCCGATGAATTGATGTTGTTGTCGATGAAATCGTTTTCGGCATAGAGCATGGCGTGAATGCTGCCCCCGGTGCCAAATTGCGAGTCGCCGATGTAGATGTTGCCGCTATTGGTGCTGACCGGGCTCTTGAGCGCAATCAGGCACAGCGCGTCCGATGGGTTATTGACGATCCCGCTGTTGACGTCGGCGCGTACCAGGTCAGGGTCATAGTCGGCCTTGTAGTAGAACTCGTCTGAAATCGTGATGTTGCCCCTCGCAACGATGGTGATACGGGTTCCCGGCTGCCGGAATCGCAGACTGTACACCTGTGGATGGTGGATGTAAACGTTGCCGTCCACATAATACAGTTTCACGTTGGCGGAGGGCTGCACGTTCAAGTACATCGGGGCCGTGTACGTCGTTCCGTCGATTGAGTCGGCCGAGACGGACGAGTTATAGGTGGAATCCGCGGGATCCTCCAGAAAGTAGTCGTCAACCCTGGTCCCACCGGAGGTGTATAAGGCTGTGTAGCTGCGCCCGTAGATCGTCTTGCCGCCGCTCGACACCGATCCGCTCGTCGGCGGATTCCGCACGAAGATATGCTCGGGCCGGTTGACGTCCGTAATGGCCTTGGCCGAACCGTAGTCACTGGCCGTGATCGCCACGTCGTTCCCCCAGCGTGACAGGGCGTCGACCGGCTGTTCGGCAGTCCGACTCACATCATAGTACATGTGCGCCAGATCAGGCGCATCGATAGGGGCATCGAGTCCGTTCGCGGCGAGTTGGCCGGTGCCGGGCGCCGGCATCCCGGTGATAACGCCCTTGGCCTGAGTGCCATAGTCATAGATGCCATTGCGGTCGTCCAGGTACGCCTCACCGACATCGTAGATTCCATTCTGATCGATGTACGATTCTTCCGCAGTGTAAACGCCATCGCCCACGTCTTCATAGGACTCGGCGGCCCAGGCCTTGGTGGTACTGTTGCTCGTCCACGTCGTCCCATTCTTCCAGTAACCTCCGAAGGCATCCCACCGGCCGTTCACCCGGACCTTCTTGTTGCTGATCTTGTGGGTGGTGTCCTCGACCCATTCCTCGCCCGTGTCGTACTGGCCGTTGCCGCGGTCGACCACTGTGTCACCCACGTTGTATACGCCGTCCCCGTTTCGATCAATAAACCCGTCCCCCGTGTCCCGCACGCCGTTGCCGTTCAAATCCGTGAACGGCTCACCCACGTCGTATTGTCCGTTCCCGATGGTGTCGACATAGGCTTCCCCCACGTCGTACCGGCCGTTATTGTACACTCGGCTCATATTCGTCCGCATCGCGTTCGTCAGCACCGTGAACTGCGCGGCGGTCAGCGGATTCGTGTATCGCCCCATCGTCAACGCATCGGTCCAGGTATCGTCGGGATCGCAGATACTGTTGGTGTTGCCGTCCGCGAACACCTCGGGCAGCCGCAATTGCGCCGTTCCCGATCGGATCACCTTTCCGCCTGAGTAGGTGTCGCCATTGATGTAGTCCGCACTCACGTTCGTTCCCCCGATCAGAAGCGTATAGTTCGTGTTGCCGCACGAATTCCCCGCAAACATGGCATGCGCGTACAGAGCGTGCAGACTCCGGTTGCCCGATCCCAAGGAGGCCTCCCCCTGAACATCAACGCGTTTCCCGGCGAACTGCCCCGTCGACTGAATGACATACCGGCCGTTGGTCACGGTGAGCGTCGTCGTGAAGCCCCAGTCGGGCGCGGTGAAGGCATTGGTCATCGAAAAGTAACCGCGCGAGGCGTTCGACGAAATATTCGCCTCCCCGTCCTCGTTGAGTTTGACAAGCGCCGCATTCAGCCCCGCATCGGCCAGATACAATGCCTTGTCCACCGAAAACCCCGCGTCGCAAGTCTTGGTGTAGGATAGCTGGGCGGTCAACATCGAGCCGGCGGTCACGCCCGCGATGGCCAGCATGATCAAGCTTACGAGAAGCACCGCGCCCTGCGTCGCCGCATTATCCTTTCGTTGTGTTTGAGAGTTCATGATCCGTCTCCGTTCAGTCGCCTATTCCGTCGCATTGCGTAAACAGGCCGAAATCCTCACCACGGCCGCAAAATCGCCGTCATCGGCCGCGCGTGAGCCGGTGGCGCCCGGTTCCGATACGCGGTACGAGATTCGCAGGGCGTTGTCCCGTGTCCTCTGAAACACAGGTTGGGTGAACCCCTGGTCGTCCATGATTTGCGTCAGACCGCGTGCGACAATCATCTCGGTTGTATTGCTCCATTTCAGAAAGAGACGGCCATCCCGCAGATTCGCCACCCCATTGGAGTAGATCAGTTGTCCCGTGGTCCCGTTCGGGAATCTGAGCCGGACCCAGGTTCCGCGATTGGTATCCATGCCGCTGATGGACGACGCATTCCTGATGTAGGCCGCGACCTTGGAGCTGGTCCGCATGGCTTCGTTTTGGGACCAGGCCATTTTCGAGCACAGCGTCGCGCCCTCGCCGCACCAGACAAACATCCACATGACAGCGCCCCCGACCAGCACGGCTATGGATGAGGCCACCATGACTTCCGTCAGGGTGTATCCTGCCGCTCCCCCGCGTCTCACGGTCTTGCCGGCTGGGTCTTTCATCGCGCGCGCGCTCCGTTCAGGGTCGGTCATTGAATCAGCATCGAATACGTGTTGGTAACCGTCTTGTCGAAAAGCGGGGACAGGAAACTGACGTCGATATTGACTTCGGCATACGTTCCGGTCGCCGCAGTGACACTGCCGTCCGCCATGTGCCATACCAGTCGGGCGCTTCGAACGATGGGATAGCCCCTGCTGCTCTCGTTGGTATCGGTCTGCAGCAGCGTCAATCCCGGCGCGGTGAGATTATCGATGCGCGTGGCGACCAGATCCTCGATCCGGTCCTTCGCCAGTGTGCGCGCCTCGGTGGCAAGCCGGTTATGTTCGCTGAATCGGCGCGTGGTCAGACTCACCCCGATCAGTCCTGCCGACAGGAGCGCCACCAGCGCCATGGCGATAACCACCTCAACCAAGGTCATTCCCGCCGAGTTCAACATTGGAACTGCGACAATCGCTCGCTTTTGTGAACCCCCTAGCATGAAGTACCCCGTTTGGATCGCATCGTTCTGATAACCCAGTTCAAATGTAGCACAATGCGTGCCGTTGTTGACATTCTAGCATAATGCGGGTGCCATGACCCGACCTTTTTGAGGAACGCGCCGAACAGCTTCCGCACTTGGGAAATGGCCGATTCTGTCAGTGTGAAGCATCGCAGTCAAAGGCGCCGAAATGGCAATGCAGGGTTGACTCGCATACTTTAGAATATGCGATCGCGGGGTGCGCTCTCCGTTCCGGGCCTGGACGCGTCATCATCACGGCGTCAACCCCGGCTGGGCTGTTCTACGGCGTTCAGACCCTCCGCCAATTTCTTCCATCTGACATCTTAAGTTCATCGCCACCTATCGTGGGCGTTCAAGGCAATCTGTGGTCCGAGTACCTGTATTTGTGGCGCGAGGTCGACTACATGGCCTATCCCCGCGCCGCCGCGCTGGCTGAAGTCGCCTGGACGCCGCAGGCCGTCAGGGATTTCAGGACTTTCACGGGCCGGCTGGCGGACTGGCGGCGCATCGGGCGCAAGGCAGTTCCGTCGGGACTCCCTCATGGGCGTGCAAGACAGACGTAAGAAATGCTCTGGGTAGGGCCGGCTTTATGCCGGCCAGACGCGTGGCCGGGATAAACCCGGCCCTACCGGTGCAATACACCACACAACACCAATTCCGAAAGAGCGACAGAACCGCCTTGCGCCCCGGCGCATCTGCCCCGCCTGAATCTGCTGGGAGTCAACTGCCGCCGCCTGTAGAGTAATGCCTGATCCCGTTGCGTTTGGCGGGAGGCTCCGTTGGGCCTACCGTGTCTTGCGATCAGGAAATGGATGGTCATGCAATTATGTCAAAAGAAGTCAAAGTAATCTTCGAACCGTCCGGGCGGGCGGTGTATGTGCTGCCGGGAACCGTCATGCTCGAGGCCGCCGCGCGGGCCGGTTTCATCATCCACTCGCCTTGCGGCGGGGCCGGCACCTGCGGCAAGTGCATCGTGCGCCTCCGCGCCGGGCAGTGCCCTCCCCAACCCTCCGAGGCCGCCATCCTCGGCGAGGCGCGCGTGGCCGAGGGCTTCCGCATGGCGTGTCAGGCCCGGATCGTGACCCCGCTGACGGTCGAGATCCCCGATACCTCGCTGTTCCAAGCGCAGCAGAAGATTCTGACCGCCGATGCGGGCGGCCCCGTCCAGGTCCAGCCCCGAATCCGGAAGCAGTATGTCGAACTGGCTCCGCCCACCCAGCAGGACTCCGATTCGGATTTGGACCGCGTCCGTGCCGCCGTGGGACCCTTCCAGGCTCATATCGCGGCGGTGAGGGAGCTGCCGGGCGCCCTCCGGACCGGCGGCTTCAAGGTCACCGCCGTCCTCGTGGATGACGAACTCATCGCCGTCGAGGCCGGCGATACAACAACGGAATGTTTCGGGATTGCCTTCGATATCGGGAGCACCACCCTCGTGGGTACGCTCGTCAACCTGGCGACCGGCGCTGATATGGCCGTGGCCGCGCGCGTCAACCCGCAGACCTCTTTCGGCGACGACGTCGTGTCCCGCATCCAGAAATGCCGCACGGATGACAAGGGGCTGGTCCAACTCCATGCCGCCGCCATGGACGGCGTCAACAAGATCATCGAAGAATTGCTGCGGAAAGCATCCGTTGGGCGTCAACGCATCTACGAGATCGTCTTTGCCGGCAACACGACCATGGAGCAGATCCTGTGCGGGATCGACCCCTCCGCGCTCGGCGAACTTCCGTTCGTGCCTGCCTTCCGGGAAGCCATCGAGTGCCATGCGTCCGACCTGCACCTGCACGTCAATCCCGTCGCCAAGGTCTACGTCTTCCCGCAGATCGGCGGGTTCGTCGGGGGCGACACCGTGGCGGGCATTGTCGCCACGCGTCTGGATCGGTCAACAGCCCCGGCCTTGCTGGTTGATATCGGCACCAACGGCGAAATCGTTCTATTCTCGGGCGGAACGCTGTGGGCAACCTCGGTGGCCGCCGGCCCGGCCTTTGAAGGCGCCCGCATCACCAACGGCATGCGCGCCGCCACCGGCGCCATCGAGAAGGTTCTGCTCAACGGCGATGTCGAACTGAACGTCATCGGCAACGCCAGGCCCGCCGGACTCTGCGGGACGGGATTGATTGACGCGGCGGCCGAACTGCTGCGAACGGGCATCCTCGATCCAACCGGCCGCATCCTGCCGGCGTCGGAAGTGCCTGATTCCGTTTCGCCCGCCCTTAAGGGCCGACTGGTCGAGCATGGGAGCGAGGTGGATTTCATGCTCGTCTCCGCCGAGGCGTCGGCGACACAGCAACCGCTGTTTCTCTACCAGCGTGACATTCGCGAACTGCAACTCGCCAACGGCGCCATCCGGGCCGGCATCAATATCCTGCTCCGCACGGCCGGATTGCAGGCCTCCGATCTGGATTCGGTCCTCCTGGCGGGGGCATTCGGGAACTTCATCCGGCGCAACCATGCGCGGCGCATTGGCATGCTGCCGCCGATTCCCTGCTCGCGCATCCGGTTCGTCGGAAACACCGCCTCGTTCGGCGCCAAACGGGCGCTGCTCTCGACAACGGAAAAAGCCTACGCCGCCCGCATCATGCGGGAAGTTCGGCATGTCGATCTCTCACTCGACCCCGAATTCCAGATGGAATTCGCCACCGCCATGCTCCTGCCTGATCACGAATTGGACGAATGCCAGGAGTGAGGGTGGGAAAATGATAGGAGCCGGGGTTCAGGGTTCAGGCCCGCCGCCGGCCGGTGACCGGATGGAACAGGAAGAAACTACTCACCCACGCTCAGTCGTTCCGTCTTAGTCGTTCACCCTTAGTCGACCAAGCGTGACGAGTAAGTGTAACCGACTAAGGGTTGGTCAAGGTGTCTCAGAGGAGTCACAACCCGATCGGCATCTGACGCGGATCAGGACAGGAACTGTGGGGGACCGCTTCCCTGAACCCCGAACCCTGAACCCTTACCCCGCCTACATAGTTACGGCAAATGACATCACCGCATTGATCTCCTTGGCGATCGTGGTGACGAGGCTCTCGGGCATGGGCTTGTTGACCCGGAAGACGGCCAGGGACTGGTCGGTCGGCACGTGATGCGAGTGGCGGACATCCTCGATGTTGATGTTGGCCTCGGCCAGCGCCGCGCCAATCCGCCCCACCACCCCCGGACGGTCCTTGTATTGGAAGCACACCACGTGGCCGGTCGGCTCGAAGTACAGTTTGTCGAACTCGTTGATCCGCGAAATCATGACCACGCCTTCCGCCACGGTGCCGCGGACGCTGACCTGCCTCAGGGTTGAAGCGTCCAGGCTGCCCGTCAGGTCGACCGTGATGGAGTTCGCAAAACCCTTCTTCTCGTCCGTTTCGCGATTCAGGTAGTCGATGCCCCGGCCTTTCAGGAACTTCAGGGCGGCATTGGGATCCATCGAACGATCGAGTTCGTCCCACAAGGCCGCCACGACAGGCACGATCAGCCACGCGCCGAACGGTTTCAAGGTGCCGTAGATGCTCGTCTCGATGCTCTTGAGCGTGGCGCTCTTGCCCATCACCTGCCGGCTCACCCGCGCGATCGTGTTGGCCAGCACGCAGTAAGCCTCGTCCAGCCCTTCGGGAATGTCGCGATTGACGATGTAGGACGTGACGCCTTTCTCATCGAACTCGATCAATTGCTCGGCCGAGCGCTGCGCCGCCTTGGCGTTGGCTTCCTTCGTGCTCGCGCCCAGGTGCGGCACCATGAGGTCCGCGATGTCGGCCACCGATTTCGGGCCCGCCTCGTCTTTCGGATAGACGTCGTTGAGAAAACGGATGCCTTTCTCAGCCTTCACCGCCCGCAAGGCCGCTTCGTCGATGACTCCGGCCCGGGCGCAGTTGATCAGCGTGGCGCCTTTCTTCATCAGGCCCAGCAGTTTGGCGCCGACCAGCTTCTTGGTCTCGGCCGTCTCGGGCAAGTGCAGGGTCACAAAGTCGGACTGCGCAAACAGAGTCTCCAGATCCACGAGTTCCACGTCGATCTCGGCGGCCCGGTCGCGCGCGATCATCGGATCGAATCCAAGGAACCGGCACTCGAAACCGGACAAACGCTTGGCCACCAGACGGCCGATGTTACCCAAACCGACGATGCCCACGGTCTTGCCCGCCACTTCGCGGCCCATGAACGCCTTCTTTTCCCACTCCCCGGCGCGGCATGACGCGTCCGCCTTGACCAGGTGGCGAAGATCGCACAGCAGCAGGGCCACGACTTCTTCCGCCACGCCGTTGGAATTGGCGCCGGGGGTGTTCATGACATCGACGCCCTTCTTCCGGGCGTACTTGGTGTCAATGGTGTTGTAACCGGCGCCCGCCCGGATCACGACCTTCAGTTTCGGCAAGAGGTCGATGATCTCGGCCGTCACCGGCTCGCTGCGCACGACCAGCGCATAAGCATCGGGATGCTGCTTGCAGAGGGCGGCCACATCGCCGGCATCGTCCTGGAAGACCGCATAGTGCCCGTTGGCCTTCAGAATCTCCTGCGCCACTTTGTCCAACTTGGTCGGGATCAGCACCTTTTTCACGAGCGGTCTCCTTGGTTTGGTTTGCGAGCGGACGTACCAGCCGCAGCACCCACGTGGAGGTCATTATAGGAAGCAGCCGCGCCAAATCAAGCCCGAGCAATGCGCCGCAAAGCCTTCGGGCGCAAGGCACCTCAGCGGGTACCACCCCGGGAATCGTCTGACGGGATTGACAGGATGTTACAGGATTTCGGTGCAGCAGACGAAAGAGAAGGGCATAGGTCGGCAACAGCAACCCAAATCCCGTCCAATTCTGTAAATCCTGTCTCTGACCGACTCTTCCCGTCAAGTCGACGTGTGAGAGGAAAAACCCCGGAACTGCCTTGCGCCCAAAGCCTCTTCAACGCTGGCAACCGAAAGACGATCCATTCCGGGCGGCTCCGCCCGCAGCACAGTCATGGACGCACCCCTGGGGCCCCATACCGCGGGATCGGTCGGCCCGAACAGCGCCACTCCATGCGCGCCGACGGCAGCCGCCACATGGGAAACTCCGGAGTCGTTGCCCACATAGCCCCAACTTGCCGCCAGGACGCCGGCGACTTCCAGGATGGCCAAGTCGGACAACACCGCCCCGTATTGCGCAAGTTCGCCAAGCATCGGGCACTCGGCCTCACCCGCCAGGAACAACGGCGTGAGCCCCCCACCCCCGGTTGCCAGGCGGCTGGCCAACTCGAGGTACCGGGACAATGGCCAGTTCTTGCTTGGACTCCCGCTGCCCGGGTGCAGCAGCACAACCCGCTCGCCCAGTGAGCGAAGTCGAGTCCGGCCCCGGCTCACCACGTCCGCAGGCAGAGTCAAGCAGGGCGCCGCACCTGTGAGCGTGATTCCCAGCCCCATCAGCGCCCTGCCAAAATGATCGACCGCATGCATTCCCTGCACGATCGGTGAATGACACACCACCCGGCCGGGCCGCGCGCGCTCCAGTTTGCTGCGCACACGACCGTCCGGGTCGTGCAAGAAACACACAATCAGATCGTAACGGGCGACATAGGCGGCCTCGGCGGCAGGCAACCGGGATTCGCTCTCGTCAAACCACGCCGCCACGCCGGCGTCATCCAGTGACCGAATTTCATCAGCCAGGCCGCAAGCCTGGGCCAACACGGCATGGCGCGGGTATGCCAGCAGATCCAGCCTCGCCCCCGGCCAGCGAGCCCGTAAAGCCACCAGCACCGGCATTGTGACGATGAAATCCCCCAGCGCCCCGCCGCGGCAGACCAGAATGCGTCGGGGTTCGGCCTCAGCAAAAACCTGCGTATTCGTGCTATGCGCGATCAACGTGGAGCCAATCGGTTTCGGGTGTGATGGGACGCGCGCCGGCCTGAATGAGGGCGGCGTTCGCCGGGTGGTCGAAGGTGAAGAGGGGTTTAACAACCCCTGTTTACGCGCCAGTTTCATGAACCGTTTCTGCATTTCCACAAGACCGTTCGGCTCATCCTCCCTGCGCGGGGCCTTGGCGCCGATGTCCAGAAGGGCATCCACCGTGGTCCAGTCATACGCGGTGTTCTCCAATTCCTCGTCGCGAGCCTGCTGCAAAGCCGGGGCTGCACGCTTCCACTGTTCGACAATGGCCTTCTGTTCGGCGTTGGTCGGGCGTTTCATCGTTTCTTCTCGAGTATTCGCCGAGCCTGCACGACGATCTCTGGGGTCTCTTTCAGGTCACAAAGCGCCGCCAAGTGCTTCAGAATCGGAGGGCTCCTGTCTACCGGTTGAAACGGTCCAGTTTGTGTCGCGCTCGGCTCAGCGCGCGCAGTTCCGGGTCAGGTTTGATCTCGATCTCAAGATCCTTGCACAAGCCCTCCATGACCATGAACACCCATGGCGTTCGCAGAGCAATGGCTGCAGGCCGCATTCGATTCCTCCCCACCATCTCCAGGAACTTCGCCGGCACTTGCCCCCACATATCTCGGAAGTCACCTTCAACTGTCATCAACTCAACCCCCAGAATGAACTCGGACTCGGGCTCGACTGCCAGCATCATGAAAGGCGACTGGGGCCGTCCACCCTTCTTGCCGACCGCCATGAATGAAGGGAAAACGTCCAGTTCGATGGTCAACCCGCCCGGGTTCATGGCGCACACGGCGTCTAAGGTCGAGTTCGGAACGGTAATTCGCATGTCGCCGGTCCTCGGCGCACACGGCTCGTGCGTATCCTGCCACACAGGCTCAGGAATTTGCGCAGAGCGAACTCTGACTAGGTAGCGGTGTCCGGGGCCCCCTTGCCCGAGAAGCCGACGATCCTTCTGCACCCGCGGCGCGACTTCAACGAGTTGCTCCAAAGCAAGCTCAAGCCAGTGCGCCTCCACGGCATCGGCGGTCCAAGGAAACCAGCCGGGTTTGTAACTGCGGAACCGGGGCCAAGCATTGGCGCCCTTAAACACGAGGCCCAGTTGAGCGACAAGCCGCTTCTCCACTTGCTCCAGTTCGCCCTTTCTTCCGAAGCAGGCGTGGGCATGGTGAATGCCGGACATGATGTCCGCGACCGTCTTGCCGTCTGGCGCATCCTGCATCCACCAGAACGCATCCAATGCCGCCGTACCCGGATAGACCGCGACGGCATGATACTCACCCAACAGCCCCATGACGCTTACAAAGAGGATCTCGTTGGTTTCAGGATCCTTGACACCAAAGATGTCAGTTTCCTCCATCCACAGCCAAGGCTCCATGGCCCGGACCTTGCCAGCGAGTTCATATAGCCGCCGCCAACTTTCAGGAAGAACGCTGTTCGCCGGTTGTAATGTTTCTTTGTCTTCAGCAGAGGTCTCGCTCATGTGCACCTCATCACGCCATTGCCTGCATGGCCGCTCGCAGCGACGTCCAACATAACGACACAAGAAAATGGCTGTCCGCTGGGTCGCCCCCGGGATGTGTAGCCGCAAGGGCTCCATGGATCCCAACAACGAGTTCTTTTTCGGTCTTGGCGGACAGTCCGCGCCGGAACTCGTGGATCTGCGCCGCCAGACGATCGAGTCGCGCGGGCGTGAAGACCGCCACAGCCATTTCCGTCGCCACGTCATATAACGTTCTTGCCAACATCTCGATCGCCGTCGCGTCTGGCGGCTGTGTCGCCGTCAGGGCCGCCAGACCCTCCGGCGCCGCCTCGACCCGCCGCTCAAACACCTTAAGCCACGGTTCGACTTCGTCCGGCGATAGGCAAAGACGCTGGGCGTCGTCGCGTTCCAGCAGAGCCACAGCCGCCTTCTCCGCCGCAAAGCATTGGGCCTGCGTCATGGCCTGCAACTCGGGGTGCTTGGCCAGGAACTGTTTCAGGGCGGCGGACTTCTCCGGCTTATCCATCAGGCCCCGCAGCCGCGCCTCAATTCCTTCATATCCCAATCGGCGAATCTCGTCGCGGTCAAGGCCCATTTCCTTGAACAATGCTTCCTGTTCCCGGTCACGCTCTTCCTCCCATTCACGCATGCCATACATGAACATGACCAGCAGAAACGGGCCGACGACACCGTTGGACATCTCCGCCACGAACTGTGCGTTGTGCTGAATGAGCCATCCGTCAAGATAACGGCCGGCGTCCGTATAGTCGGGCAGCATGCGCAGCAATTGTTGAACCAGATCATCCCGCCGCGATTCGTCCAACAGGAAGCGGATGGCTTTGTCCACAATCCTCGTGAATTCCTTTTCCATCGGTCCGGAGGGTGGAAACCCGACGGCTTCGAAGGCGCGCTGAACGTCGGCGGCGCGGAACCGCATCGCCGCGAATCGGTCCTCGCTGAAAAGATCCTCCGCGCGACGAAATAGTTTCGACGGGTCTTTCGTCAGCAGATCGTATTCCCCACGATGCGCATCCAGGATTTTGGCGGCGGCTTCGATGCGGACCCGTTGTGACTCCACCTCGGCGTACTGCTTCACTTGGCGGATCATCGGGCCGAACTCTTTGCGCATGCCGGGTGGAAGCTGTTTCGACAGTTTCTCCCAATAGCCAGGCGCCATCACATCCACCTTTGCCGGATCCAGGTCGTCCAAGTCAAGCCCAAGGGCAGGTAGCGTCTCCTTTTTCGACATGACGGGGACTTCTTGTCCCCAATGGCAGTTCTTGTATTTCTTTCCGCTGCCGCACGGGCAGTAGTCGTTGCGGCTAAACTTCATGCGGGGTCATCCGATCTGTCGCCTGTTGGCCGTGGTCAAGGAAAACACGCGCGAAGCACCCTCTTGAACTCGCGAATGATCTATGACAACTTTACACAGGCATTCACCCCAGTTCAAGTGCAGTGCGTGTCATCCGTCGCCGGGCGCAAGGCAGTTCTGTGGGTCTTCCTCTCACACGTCGATTTGACTGGAACAGTCGGTCTTGGACAGGATTCACAGGATTGGACGGGATTTGGGTTGCCGTTGCCGACACATGCCCTTCCCTTCCGGCTGCTGCACTGAAATCCTGTAACATCCTGTCAATCCTGTCAAACGATTCCCAGGGTGGACCCACACAGGTGCCTTGCGCCCTCCGTCGCCCTTTTAGCGTGTCAACGCTCGCCATCTTTGGTACAAATCGCCCCGTCTGACTAGGAAACAAACATGGTTCAATTGTCCGTTGTCGTCCCGATCTTCAACGAGCGCGATAATCTTGAGCTTCTGGTCGCCAAACTCCACGCGAGTCTGTCCGCGATCGGGCGTACCTATGAGATTCTGCTGATCGACGACGGCAGCAAGGACGGGTCATGGGAATTGATGGTGACCTTGGCGGACCGCTACCCCTGTCTCCACCTGATCCGGTTCAGACGCAATTTCGGACAGACGGCCGCCATGAGCGCCGGGTTCAACGAGGCGCGCGGCGAAATCATCGTCACCCTCGATGCCGATCTCCAGAATGACCCGGCCGACATTCCGAAGTTGCTGGCCAAAATGGATGAAGGCAACGATGTGGTCAGCGGCTGGCGCCGGGATCGCAAGGACACCTTCATCAACCGGCGGCTGCCGTCGATCATTGCCAACGGCCTTATCAGTCATATCACGGGTGTTCACTTGCACGACTACGGGTGCACGCTGAAAGCCTACCGGCGCGACGTCGTCAAGCACATCGACCTCTACGGCGAACTGCACCGCTTCATCCCCGCGCTGGCCAGTTGGGTGGGCGGCCAGATCGCCGAGGTGGTGGTCTCCCATCAGCCCCGGCAGTTCGGGAAATCGAAGTACGGCATCGGTCGCACCGTCCGCGTGGTGCTGGATCTCGTCACCGTCAAGTTCATGATGCGGTACGCCACGCGCCCGATCCACGTCTTCGGCAAATGGGGCCTGCTTTCCGGCCTGACCGGCGTCGCCATGCTCATCTTCATCCTGGCCGCCCATCTCTCCTTCCGGTGGTTCGGCACCGAGTTTGCCGCCGGCCTCATCAAACGTCCCTTCTGGGTCGTCAGTCCCTTCATGCTGATCTTCTTCGGACTCCAGTTCGTGAGCATGGGCCTGCTGGCCGAGCTTCAGATTCGCACCTATCACGAATCGCAGCAGAAGCCGATCTACATCATCCGCGAAACTCGTGAATCCTCGGCGTCGGCGAGGCCCTGACGCCATGTTCAGCAACGATCCGCTGCTCACGAATGCCTCGCCCGCCGCCATCCTCATCGTGGTCGGCATCTACGTGACACTGCTCGTTGCCGGCATTGGGGTCGCCCTCGTGCTGGCGATCCGGCTGTCCGGTCGCGAGGCCCCGTGGGCGGAGCGGATTCACTCCCTGACCAATCGCCCCCTGACGTGGCGGGACGGACGACGCGTCGCCCTGCTCGTCGCCACCCTGGTCCTCATGACCCTGCTGAGCGGTGCGCCGCTGCACGCTGTTGGCGCCAGTGAAAGTGGCCTGATGATCGTTCAAAGCCTGATCGTCGATGCCCTCGGTCTGGCGGGCATCGCGGGGCTGCTGTTCTGGCGCCGCCTAAGTTGGCGCGCCACCTTCGGCCTGCGTGGCGCGGCCACGCCCGCCCCCCTTTCCGAATCAGAGACGCCCCCCCTGCCCTTCCGGGTCGCCGTGCGGTACGGCATCCTCGCCTATCTGGCCTCGCTCCCGATGATCCTGTTCGCAGGACTGGTCTCCCAAGGCG
Source organism: uncultured Verrucomicrobiota bacterium (assembly GCA_964611575.1). Taxonomy (GTDB): domain Bacteria; phylum Verrucomicrobiota; class Kiritimatiellia; order CAIKKV01; family CAITUY01; genus CAITUY01. The sequence goes on along the minus strand of CAZTAJ010000011.1, from coordinate 19,113 downwards.
TGCTCTCCGCCCGCGGCATTCCGCCCAGCATCCAGGATGTTGCGCTTCTACTGACGGCCGAACACTCGCTGGGCGTCCAACTCTACCTGGTATTACTCGCCATCGGCCTTGCGCCGTTCTTCGAGGAAACGGTCTTCCGGGGCGTGCTGCTCCCCCTCATAACCCGGCGCTTCGGTCTGGGTGTCGCCATCGTGGTCACATCAGTTCTGTTCTCCGCCATCCACATGCACCTGTATTCCGCGGCGCCGCTCTTTGTGGTGGCCGCCGGCTTTTCGCTCGCGTACGCCTACACCGGATCGCTGTGGGTCCCGGTGACCATGCACAGCCTGTTCAACGGCGTCAATCTGACGCTCATGCTGATTCTGAGGAACTACTGATGCCCCCCCAACTCCGCACCGTCGACTGGCATCCCGACCACCGCCCGGCCCTCATCCCGGGCAAGGTGGTCATGATCGATCAAACCCGCCTGCCGAATGACCTCGTCTGGCTGCACATCCGGGATCTCAGCGAAGTATGGACCGCCATCAAGACCCTCCAGGTACGCGGCGCCCCGGCGATCGGGGTGGCCGCCGCCATGGGCGTGGTCGTCGCCGTCCAGGAACTCCCCGGCTCCACTGCCGATCTGCTGCGCGCCACACACGAGGCCGCCGACCACCTGGCCACCTCGCGACCGACCGCCGTCAACCTCTTCTGGGCGCTCGATCGCATGCGCCGCGTCGCCACCGCCTCGGCCGGCCTCGCGCCCCGTGCGTTCAAGGAACGACTGGCCGCCGAGGCCGTCCTTATCCGCGACGAGGATGCCGACATGTGCCGGGCCATCGGCCAGCATGGGGCCGCCCTCCTGCAGGACGGCAACACGGTGCTCACGCACTGCAACGCCGGCAGTCTGGCCACTTCGGAATACGGGACCGCACTCGCCCCGATCTACGTCGCCGCCGAACAGGGCAAGCGCATTCGCGTGTTTGCCGACGAAACGCGCCCCCTCCTGCAAGGAGCGCGACTCACCGCCTGGGAGTTGATGCAGGCGGGCATCGAAGTCACGCTGATCTGCGACAACATGGCCGCGCATGTGATGAAGACGCGCGGCATCGACGCGGTACTCGTCGGGGCCGACCGCATCGCCGCCAACGGCGACACGGCCAACAAGGTGGGCACGTACGGCGTGGCGTTGCTGGCCAAAGCCCACCACATCCCCTTCTACGTGCTCGCACCATCGTCGACCTTCGACCTGACGCTGGCGTCGGGCGACGCCATTCCCATTGAAGAACGCGCACCCGAGGAGATCACGATGGGTTTCGGTCGACGCACCGCCCCGCTCGGCGTCAAGACGTTCTCGCCCGCCTTCGACGTCACCCCCTCCTCACTGATCGCCGCGATCATCTGTGAGAAAGGCATTCTCAGGCCGCCTTTCGACGTTTCGCTTCGAACCGCCGCGGGCTGACCGGCCTCCCATGCTCCTGGAATCACTTTATGCGCACTGATACCCATCCGGAACACCCGACAGGAAACCCGCCCCTGCCCTTTTGGCGAACCCTGTGGACCGAGGCCAAACCCTGGCACGGCCGGTTGCTGCGGGCCGCGCTGCTTTCTGCGGTGGTGGGCGTGGCGGTTGCCTTGCAGCAGAACCTGGTGGTGAAATGGCTGGTGGATGACGCTGTTTTCGCCACCGGCGCCGACGGGAAGATGCTGCCGCCGGCGCATCGACTGGCCCTCGCCCTGGGTGTGGTGGGGCTCTATCTCGCCCTTAGCGCCTTTCGGTTGACGCTCTGGGCGGTAGGATACATCGGGTTGGTGCGTGCCGTCGAGGGCCTGGTGTCCCGCCTCCGCACCCGGCTCTTCCGTCATATCCAGAGTCTGTGCTTCCGATTCCACGACCGCAATTCGAGCGGCGAGCTTTACAACTACATGATGGGATCGCCCACCGCGGCGCTGAGGGAGTTCCTCCAGCAGATCACCATTTCGCTGCCGTACCAGGTGGTGTCCTTCTGCGTTTGCCTGGGATTCCTGTCGTCCTTTGACCCCTGGTTTGCGGGCCTGACTTTGACGCTGGCCGCCGTGACCGTGCTGATCAACCGGCGTTCGCGACGGCTCGTTCATCAACAGTCGACCGCCTTCATGCAGGTCGAATCGCAGGCGAGTCGCTACGTCGCCGATGTGCTGCGCGGCAGCCGGGCGATTAAGGTCTATGCGAACGAACAGACGATCTCCGGCCAGGTGGAGCAGCAACTCACCGCCCTGCGCGACAAGGGGGCGGAACTCACCGTACGGCGCTGGATCGAGGGGGCCAAGACGGAGGCCATGTCGTTCCTGGGCATGGGCCTGGTCTACGCGATGGGCGGCTGGTTCCTGATCCTCGGCCGCATCACCCCCGGCCAGTTCTTTGCGTTCGCCACGTCCTTCGGGTTGCTCATGGGGCCGCTGAGCACCCTGCTGCAACTCAACCTGGTGCGCGCGAACGCCGAAGTCGGACTGGAACGCATCTTCCGAGTGCTGAATGCCGACCGTACCACCACCGAGTTACCGGAGGCCGAGCGCGAACAGGTGGCCGTCAGGGCCGCCACGGCTCCCCTGGCCGGGCGGGGCATCGCCGTCGAGGGTCTATCGTTCGCCTACGATCCCGGGCGCCCCGTCCTGCGCGGGATTACGCTGCGCATCCCCGAGGGCCAGAGCGTGGCCCTCGTAGGGGCCAGCGGCTCGGGCAAGACCACGTTCGCCAGCCTGCTGCTGCGGCTTTACGACCCCCAGGAGGGACGCATCCTGCTGCATGGCGCCGATATCCGACGCTACGGCCTGCGGGATCTGCGCGGCTCCTTCGGCGTGGTGCCGCAGGCTCCTTTCATGTTCCAGGCCTCGGTGCGCGAGAATCTGCGGATTACCCGGCCCGAGGCCACTGAGGACGAATTGCGTGAGGCCCTGCGCCTGGCCCAGGCACTGGACTTCGTCAACGCCTTGCCGCAGGGCCTCGATACCCCCGTGGGAGAGGAAGGGGCCAATCTCTCGGGCGGCCAGCGCCAGCGCCTCGCCATCGCCCGGGCCATCCTCGCCAAGCCCCGCCATTTTCTCTTCGACGAGGCCACCTCATCCCTCGATAACGAATCCGAGGCGCGCATCCAGACCGCCCTGGGCGACTTGATGCGCGGGCGCACCACGATCATCATTGCCCACCGGCTGACCACCATCCGGCGCGTCGACCGGGTGCTGGTGTTTCGCGATGGGCAGGTGGTCCAGGATGGCCGCTATGACGACCTCGCCAGCGATCCGGGGATCTTCCACGATCTCCTGGCCGGCACGTCAACGCCGTCCTGAATGCCGTGGGGCGCCCGTCTGCCGCCGAACGATCCCTTCAAGGCAGAAAGGCGCCTTCTGCCCGCAATCGCGCGCGCAAGGCGTCGGTGTCAACTTGACGGAAGTCATGCCCCCCTTGTTTCAGCAGAAGAGCGGCAGCCGTCCCCGCCGCTTGTCCCATCGTCATGCAAGGCGGCATGACCCGGATGGCGGATTGGGATTCCCGGTCTGAGGAGACCGACCGGCCGGCGACGATCACATTCTTCAAGCCCTGGGGCAGAAGGCACCGGTAGGGTATTCCCTGGAACTCGCCCTTCCCGTACGCGACGTCCCGCTTCGCCTTCTCCCAGTTCCAGTCGCCCCTTCGTTCGCGGAGACGGTCCGCCCAGGAGGGATGGATGTCGATGAAGAAGCTGTTCAGAGAGATCTCGTCCTTGAAACGGCGGCGCGCATGGTAGTCGTCTGCGGAAAGAACATATTCACCGACGATCCTCCGCGTTTCCCGGATACCCATCAAACTCGCCGTTTGCAGGAGTTCCGCCTGGCCTGACGCGGGCAGGTATTTCCGGAAGGCGTCGCGGAACTGTTTTGCCTCCTCGCGCCCATCGATCATGGCCTTGGTGACACTCCGGACATCCGAACCATCGACCGTCCAGAGATGCCCGCCGTTGATGCGAAAACCCGCATAGAAGAAGTCGTCTTTAATCAACGGGAACTCCGGATCGTCTATTATGCGCTGCCTGAAGTCCGCCGGTGCGCCTTCCGTTGAGACTCCCCCCATCACCATGCAGAGGGAGACCGGCTGCATGTCGCCGTCCTGATCGCCCTTCAGGGTCTTGGCCCCGGCGAAGTGACAGAGATCGGCGTCGCCGGTGCAGTCAATGAACAGCGTCGATGCAACGGCTGCGAGCCCGTCCTTGTTGGCGATAATAACTTCCTTGACCATGCCGCCCGGTCCGTTGACCACACCGGCCATGGTCGTGAAGAACAGGAGATCGAGACCGCTGCGGACGGCGATGCGGTCCATGACGATCTTCATGGCCTCCGGGTCTATGCCGCCGATCGTCTTGATATCGTCGCTCGGCGTCTTCCCGGCATACACATGGAGGGCGTCGAGGAGTTCCTTGGCGATGCCCCGATGGATGTATTTCTCCCCGTCGTGGAAACCGCACCAGCCGGGCACAAGCCCCGCCGTCGCCATGCCTCCCAGCATCCCGGTGGCCTCCACCAGCAGCGTCCTGGCTCCCGCTCGGGCCGCCGCGACGGCCGCGCAGAACCCCGAGGGGCCCCCACCCGCCACCACCACCTCATAGTCCTTCATCTTCCTTATACCGTGTAACGGTTGGCTCATCGCTGTCTCCCTATTCATTCCTCAGTGCATCAAAGGGCCGGCCGCGGGTGACCCAACCCGCGGCCATCACGGTCGCCGCAAACCCGGCGGCCGCTACCGCCAGGGCCCAGCCGCACAACCCGAGAATGACGTCGCCGGGGAGTCGCCCGCCAATGGCCGGGCCCGTCGCGATCAATGCGGCCGCGACCCCGTTGCAGATGCCCACCGTCGCCAGGCTCATCTGTTCACCGACCAGTATTCCCGCCAGCAGGCGACGGCGCAGTCCCACCGCCCGCAACAGGGCCAGCGCCCCCCGCCGTTCCACCACGTTGCGTACCAGGATCACGGCCAGCCCGATGATGCCGAGAATTACCCCCAGCCCGCCCAGCGTCCGGAACATGGCCAGGTAAGACTTCGTCACCTCTGCAAACGTTTCCATCCGGTCCACCGTCGATACGCATGCCAGTCCTTCACGGCGGAACACGCGGGTCAGGTCCCCCGCCACGGCATCGGCGCGGGCGGGGGGCGTGTCGATCAGCCACGCAGCATACCCCGTACGGCCGGGAAATAGTTCAGCGAAACGCGCCTCATCGATCAGTACGGTCCCCTGCAAGAGGGACGGTTCAATCATCCCCACAAACCTCAGACGCAATCGACGACCCCGCCCATCGACCGTCTCCAGGTCGTCGCCAACCCCCAACCCGAGTCCCCACACCAGGGTCGGTTCGTCCGCCACCGCGGGCACCGCGTCGTCCGGCAACGCGGCGGCCAACCGCCGCCAGCCCTCCCGCGACGCGGGGTGCCCCGCGAGATCGGAGCGCACGAAACGGAAGGCTCCACGCTCTGCCAGCGCTTCGGGGTTTACGCCCGCCACTTGCGGCTGTTGTGCCCGGTTGAGGTTCAGGCAACTCGCATCGTCCGCCGTGTGAAGGCGCAGCCCGACAAAAGAAACGTCGGCCAGGTCCGCTTCCGACAACCCGAATCCGGCGCGACCCGCCGGCCGGTTCAGGTCCGCATGGATCGGCAGGGCCGACTCAGCCAGCCACGCGAAACCGCCCGTGCCGGATGCCCTGTCGTATCGTGCCGGAGCGACGGGTTCGTTGACCGCCACGGTGACGAGCAGAAACATGGCCGTAGCCGTGAGGCCGGAGACCAGGACACTGCGCACGGGATGCCGGGCCGCTTCGCGCAGGCTCAACCCGATCGGCGTAGGCATGTCGGTATGACGCCTTGTCCGGCGTTGCAGCCACCACCCGAATGCGGCCGACAGGCCCAGCAATAGGAGGGAGCCCACTCCAAAGAACAACCCGGCGCGGCTCCGCTCGTCCATCGTCCAGGCCAGCCCCCACAGTGCGCCTGATCCGCCCAGGGCGGTGACGGCGGCAAACGCCCATCCCCGCGCGTGATGACCGCCGGCCTCAGTCCTCGCGCCGGACAGCAATACATTCACGGGGCGCCGCCGCAGGCTGCGGATCCCTGTTGCCATGACGACACACGCCAGCAGCAGGATAAGACCCCACGCGAGCGCCAACGTCCCGGCGCGTGCCGCCAAGGCGATGTCAAGCCCCGCTGCCGCACCGCGCCACACACCCGTGAGACCCCCGATCATCGCGTTCGCATAAGCAACGCCTCCGGCCACTCCCAGCGCTGCCCCGACTCCCGCAACCACCATCCCCTCCATCACCAGCCCGCCCGAGAGAGCGTTCGATGCGCCGCACGCCAGAAGCAGCCCGACCTGGGCTTGCCGCCGTTCAAGCGTCAGCCGGAACAGCAGCCAAACCAGCATCAAGGCGGCCACGACGAGGAACAGGCTCAGTCCGAGGAAAAGTTGCCGGAAGTCCATGGCGGCCTCCACGGAGCGCCGGGCCTGCAGGGCGACATCGCTGAACGCCAACCCGAACAGGGCGGGACTCAACCGTTGCCGCAGCGCGCGATCCACCTCGCGGGTTGACGTCGCCCCGGCCGGCCACCGGACCGCCGTCATGCGACCCCAGGGGGTCGTCCAAAGGGACTGCGCGGTTGACAACGACACAAACGCTTTCGGCGATCCCCGCCACGCGTCCCAGTACGCCTCATCCTTGGGACGGATGCGTTTGAGATCAATGGGGAGTCCCGATTCCCAATCCCGGCAGTCGCCTGTCTCCGCGACGCCGGGGATCTCCGGCATCAGGCTGGAATCCGCCACTTGTTGCAGGGGCAGGATCCGGGCAACCCTGAACACGGCCGAAGTTTCGACCAGGTTGCGCAACGGACCCATGATGTAGTAGTCCACCCGCACGGAGGCGCCCGTCGTGAGCCCGAGATCGTCGGCCAGCCAGTCGGTCGCGGTCAACTCGTCGGGTGCGAGCCCCTCCACCGGCGCCGCCACGCCGCCACAGATGAATGAGTACGGGGTGCTTCGGTTGCCATGAGCGAGACCATTGACCATATAGGCGAACACTCCCGTTCCGGTGGGAGACAAAGCCAGCGCCGCACGGCCCACTGCATCGTCCAGGAACACCTGTCGGCTTCGCAACTCGATGACGCTGCGTTCCGGCACTTCCCACACCTGCAGGCCGACATCCTCCAACTGCCACGTGTCGCATAGGACGGCATCGAGCGCGGTCACATCCCGATCGTCGCCGGAGGTCAGGATGCGATTGATCTGCCCGGCCACACCAGCCAGGGCCTGCAGACGCTCCAGCGGCAGGTATACGTTGGCCGGCGCCCCATGGCGATTGCGCAGATCGAACCTGCCGCCTGCTCCATCCGGCAGCACACCCTGTACCCGGACCCGCAAGCCGGCGGCGGCATCAGTGCCCACCGCCAGCGCCATGTCGCGCGATACGCGTCCCGGCTTCTCCACCCGGATCAGGATCTCGTCGCCCGTCTGGATGCCCAGGCGGCGCGCCAGGACGGCATTAACAAACACTCCATCCTGCCAGCCCGGTATGCCCGCTTCGCGAGTCAGCGCAGCGAATCCAGCATCGACGCCCAGGATCTGGACCGATCCCGCCCGCATGGTGCCGGCCGAGTTTTCGGCCGTGCCGGACAGGGCCAGCACCCCGGCCACCGTGCTCGGGGCCAGGCGGGTGCGCAGGGCTTCCGCGAGACGTTGCCCAACCAGACGGTCCCCCGTGTCGAGGGCCATGCGGATGTGTCCAATCCGGGCGGCAGCCACGTCCGCAAGTGTGGCCGACAACGAGTCGCCGACCATGAGCGCCCCGGCCAGCACAGCGGCCGCCGAGGCCATGGCCATTGCCGTGAGCGTGTGCTCACGCCAGTAGAACCGCAGCGACCGTCGTACCAGGCGAAACAGCGTCATGCCCGTGCGTCCTGTGCGACCGGAACCAGCAGGCCGTGCGCCAGCCGCAACACACGCTGCAGGCGCGCCGCGAGCGACTGAGCATGAGTCACCATGACCAGCGCCAAGCGTTCCTCCTGCGTGAGCTCGACCAGTAGGTCCACCAACGCGGCGGCCCCGGCCTCATCCAACGCACCGGTGGGCTCATCGGCCAGCAGAATACCCGGGCCGTTCACCAGGGCCCGCACAACGGCCACGCGCTGGCGTTCACCGCCCGACAATTCCCCGGGCCGGGACCGCAGTTTTCCCGTGAGGCCGACCCGCTCCAACAGGCGCTCGCCGCGTTCACGCACCGCCGCCCGCCGGTGGCGTGGCAAAGCCAGCGCGGGAATCAGCACGTTTTCAAGCACCGTGCATTGAGGCAGCAGGTGATGCAGTTGGAAGACAAACCCAATGTCGCATGCCCGGATCGGCGCCAACCGCCGTTCATCGAGATTCTCGATCGCAACCCCGTTCAGACGCACCGTGCCGGCATCGGCCCGTTCCAGCGTCCCGAGAATATTGAGCAGGGTGCTCTTGCCGGAACCGGAGGGGCCGACCACAGCCACCGATTCACCGTGCCGGACCGTCAACGACACGCCATCCAGAACCGTCACGGCGCTGTCACCCTCGCCTCCGTAGCGTTTCACGATATCCAACGCCTCGATGCCTGCTCCAGATTGTTCGGTCATAAATTCAGTTCTCCCTTGCCATCATCATGGGAGGGCGCGCATGTTGCGCGCCGCAAACGGTGTTACGGGGCCTGCGATTCCGCAGGCATTGTCTCCCCTGGCCGCCACAGCACGCGTTCAAACATCTCGGGCGCGATCCCGGCCTGTTCCAGCACCCTCAGGTGGGGCATGAATTCGGCGACTTCCGCCATGTCGTGCGAATCGCTGCCCAAAGCAATGCGAACGCCCTTCCCGACGCACTCCCTGTAGAAGGCCGGATCGGGCAGGTAAGTATGAAAATTGATCTCCGCTGCGACCCCATATCGGGCCAGCAACCCGGCCACGGTCGGATAGAGGTGGGTTGGCGTGGGTATTTTCGCCCTGCTGAAGAACCGGAAGGGGTGCGCGAGCACGTCGACGTGCTGCCTGAGCAGTCCCTCCGTTTCGCGCAGAAACAATCGCTCGACTTCGGCTGCGGCCATGCCTTTGACAAACCCCGGGATCGAATGAATCGCCCCGACGATCAGGTCCCAGCCTTCCCGATCTTCGGGCGCCAGCAGCAACCGGCCGTCTGCGAGCAGGTCGACCTCCAGACCCAGCCGCACGCCCGGCCCTCGAAACGGCCGAATGAATCGCCGATACTCGTCCATTCGCCCGTTGCGCCGGCGCCACGCCTCTTCGACTCGCGCCGGATCGGTCTGCCACCGGAAACTCCAGGCCTCCTCACGGTCGAAATAGAACTGGAACGTGTGTTCCGTGAGACACACCTGACCCATCCCGAGCGCCTCGGACACCGCCAGGGCGCGCGCGGCGGACACCGTGGTGCCGCAGTACGCGTACTCGGTGTGGCAGTGCACATCGGTAAGACCGGCGGCGTCGACGCGCAACGCATGCTGATGGATGCGCACATCACGCCCCTGGACCCTCACGTGCGCGAACGTGAACGGCGCTTCGCACAACGCCGGCACCGTGTAATAGGTGACGCCGTCCAGGAGGGTCGGTCCCTGCCCGGCATGGTAATGGCCGCTGAATGACGCCACGATCCCCGCCCGCGCATACCCTTCAAGCACCTCCGCGCCGTTGGTAAGCATGTAGGGGTAACTCGAGTCGATGCGCGGATGCAGCGGATTGTGCTGCAGCGCCACCAGCGGCATTTCCGGGTGCTCTCGCGAAACGGTGTCCACCAGCTCCAGGTCGGCGGCCGACCGGGTGACGAGATCCCCCGCTCCGACTTCATCATTGAACAGCAGCATTCCCACGCCATTGATCACGTGCAGGCCCGGCGGCGTCACAAAGACACGCTCGTACGTTTCGACCGGCCCGTCATGATTCCCGCGTGCGGCCAGGCAGCGCACCCCGAATCTCCTCGCCACTTCGGCAATCGTCGCCAAATCCAGATCGGCGCGCTCGGCGTCCCCCTTGTCCACCGTATCGCCGAGCAGGACCACCAGGTCCGGATGAATGCCCAGATGGCGCAGGCGCTGCCAGGCCTTGCGCAGCAGGATGGCCACAATGTCGCCCCGGCATGCCGGCCGGGAGCACACATGCCGGGCCTGGGCCACAAAGTGCAAATCGGATACGAGGAGGATATCAAGTGTCGGCGTCATGCTGAGCTCCTTGAGCGGTGCACCTGTGTGACAGAGCGGCTGGTGCATGTCAAGATCGAGCGCGAACGCATTGCCGGGCCCCGTCGCATATGGTACGCTGCGCGCGGCTTTGTCACGAAAGGATTCCATCCATGAGCGTTCGCGTCCGTTTTGCGCCCAGCCCGACCGGTCACGTCCATATCGGGAACATCCGTGCCGCCATCTTCAACTGGCTGTTTGCGCGCCACGAGCACGGCCGGTTCCTGCTCAGGATCGAGGATACCGACAAGGAGCGTTCCACCCCCGAAGCCGTGCAGGCCATCCTCGGCGCCATGACGTGGCTGGGCCTCACCTGGGACGAGGAACCCGTCTATCAATCCACCCAGCACAATCATCATCGCGAGGCCGCCGAGCGTCTGCTGAGTGCCGGACGCGCCTACAAGGAGGACAAGGGCGGCACCGGCCAGGGCGAGTGCATCCTCTTCCGCATGCCGGGCACCGACATGGCATTCCATGACGAGGTCAAGGGCGACCTGCGCAAGAAGGCCGCGGACATGAAGGACTTCGTCATCGTCCGATCCGACGGGTCGCCGGTCTTCCACCTGGCCAACGTCGTGGACGACGTCACCATGGGGATCACGCACATCATCCGCGGCGACGACCACGTCGAGAACACCTACCGCCACGTGGCCCTCTTCGAGGCGCTGGGCGCACCCGTGCCGAAATACGCGCACCTTCCCATGATCGTCAACGCACAGGGCAAGCCGTATTCCAAACGCGACGGCGCCGCCTACGTCGGCGACTTCCGGGAGAAGGGGTTCGATCCCCTCGCCCTGTTCAACTACCTCGCCCTGCTGGGCTGGTCGCCGGGCGAGGACCGGGAGAAGATGACGTGCGAGGAAATGATCGCCGCCTTCACCCTCGACCGCGTCAAGAGCGGCCCCGCCCAGATGGACCTGAGGAAGCTCACGCATCTGAACGGGCTCTTCCTCGCCGAACAGCCCATGGACGCCTTCAGCCGGGGCGTGCGCGCCTATCTCGCCCGACTCGACTGGGGCCAAACGCTGGAAGAAACCCTCTTCCTCAGCGTCTGCCGCCTCATGCAGTCCCGCACCCCGCTTTATTCGGCATCGGAGGCGTGGAAGTATTTCTTCGTCGAACAGCCGGACTATGATCCGAAGGCCGTCGACAAGTTCCTCAAGAAAGGCGACGCCAAGACCGTGCTGACGGAACAGCGCGCCGCGCTGGCCGCCACCGACTTCGGCGCCGAGGGCCTGCAACAGGCCCTGCGCTCCGTCGAAGCCGCCCATGGCATGGGCGAAGGCAAACTGAATCAGCCCCTCCGGGTGGCAATCACCGGAACCACCATCGGCGCCGGCATCGTCGAAACCATGGTCGTGCTGGGGCGCGACCGCTCCCTGAACCGGATCGATTACACGCTTGGTAATCTGTGTTAGGGAGTTCGGCCATGGGATGCGACGCAAGAGCGGCGCACCTCTGGGGAGGGACGGCGTGTCGCCGTCCGCGGCGCGCAGCATGCGCGCCCTCCCTTGGGTGTTGGGACGACGCCCGCTGTTGGAGCAACGGAAGTCATCCGCCAGGACCGCGCGTTTCAGGAAAGAGATAGTCGAGAAACCGCCGGGCCACTTCCTCGCCTTCCGGCGGCGAAATCGCCAGGTCGGGACTCAGTTCGATGATCCAGTGGCGGCCTGTCTTCGGGTCCACGAGGAAATCGATGCCCACCACCGGGACGTTAAGCAGACGCACCGCACGTTCGGCGATGCGAATCAGCCGCCGGCTGATCGTGTCGGTGGTGATCTCCACGCTGCCACCGGTATGGTAGTTCGACGTCAGGCGGACCTGCACGGACGTCCCGGCTTCCGGCACGGTGTCCCATGACAGCCCCAGCGACTTCAGGTTACGTCCGGTTTCGGCATCGAGGGGGATCTGGTGGCTGGGATCCACCCGTCGTTCCTCCCGATTGCGCCGCAGGACCAAGGCCCGGATCGTGTCGTGCCCGTTGCCCGTCACCCGCGCCGCGCAGCGCCGGATTGACGCCACAAAACGAAAGTCGACAAAGATCAGCCGCTCATCGACGCCCCGCACACACTCCTCAAGCACCACGTCCTCTTCGAAATGCCGTGCCCGGCGCATGGCCCGATCCAGTTCAGCCGGCGTGCGCACCCCCACCGACACCCCGCGTCCGCCCCATTGAGTGCAGGGTTTGACCACGATCGAGCCGCGCCGCTTCAGGAACGCCTGCGCCTGTTCCCTGTCCGTGTAGAGTATCTGCTCAGGCACCGAAAACCCGCGGGCCTGCAGAAACCCGTTCGCCAGCCGCTTGTGTTGGGCCATGTGGAACGTCACCGCTCCCACGCGGTCGGTCAGCGCGTTGTAGCAACGCACGGACTGACCGCCGTGTTCGAGCAGAAAGATCGGAGTGACCGGATCGATGACCTTGATCCGGATGCCGCGCCGCCGCGCTTCGGTCGTGATGGTCGTGGTGTAGACGGAGTTCATAGGAGTGCCCACGATTCGCTTATGCCACGGGATCGTCGGCTGTTGCGCCGAGTCGACACGATATCCATGCCAGGCCGAAAGCCGCAAAACTTAAGAACGGCACGAGCGCAGGCAGAACATATCTGGCCTGCGGCCAGATCAGCGCATGGACGACTAGCACATAGCCGAAGATCGCCGTCACAGGCAGGGCTTCGACGAATGCCTGCCGCCGAGTGGCAAAACTCAGCAACACCCCCAGCACACACAGCACCAACAAAGGCCAGTTCCACAACATGAGAACCATGGTGCTTCCCCATGTCATCTGGAGGACAGGCGCCAGCAGCAGATTTCGAGGGAACTCGAGCGCGAACGCCGCGGGGCGTTCGGCAATCCGCCGGTAAGCGAGACTCCGGGCATGGAGATCGGCCACGACTTCCCGCGCCACCGGCCGACTGTCAATCTCATGCCGGACCGGGAATGAGCGGCTCGCATCCCTGAGATCGGCCAGGGCTTCCTGATCGAGGTCGGACACACTCTTCTTCCGGAGCATGAACTCAGACAAGCGACTGGACACGGTGATTCCCTGGTACAACGGTTGCCCGACCCATGTCTGCAGTGTCGGAATGTACCCGGACCGCAAGTAATTGCGCCCAATCCAAGGCGCCACCATGAGCGCCACCGTCGCGATCGCCGCCGCAGTATGACACAGTCGTGTCTTCAGTTCGCGAAGACTGTGCATGCCCCACAACAGCAGCAGGGGAACGGCAAACAGCGCGAGCGGGGCGAGCGTCTGCCGCGTAAGCAACGATAAGGCCAACCACGCCGAGGCTTCCATCAGGTCACGAAGCCTGTGGCGTTTCACATATTCCACCGAGCGGTAAGCGAGCATGGTCACGAGGAAGATGAACAACGTCTCCGTGGCGCAACGAAAGATGAAATTATTGACCTGCGGATGAAGAATGAACAGCACAAGGGCGATGCAGGCGGACCGTTTCCCAAACAAACCCTGTGTCAGCCTGAAAAGGACCCAGCCGGTCACCGTGGAAAGCAGGGCCTGCAAGACCATCACCATCGTCGGGTATGCCGGTCCCGCCATTCCATAGAGGATGGCGATGATTGCGGGATACAGAGGAAGCCTTGCCGCGGTCGGGATGCCCGGTTCCATCGCGTACAAGCCGGTGCTGACCCAGTTGACCGCGATGGTGTCGTAGCCATCATTGTTTGACCACGCCCAGTCGGGCTTGTGCTGTACAAGAACGGGATACACGGCAACTTGCGCCAGTCGAAAGAGCAGGAGCACCCCCATAAGCAACGGAAGTGTTCTGTTACGACTGGCGAATATGAACGGACAGCCCTTCATCGTTCGTGGTGCGGATGTTTGCCGGCGGTACTTATCACACTGCCGGGCCAAGTACCAGCCCTGCGATGGATCGAGCAATCGATCCGGGCAGCCGGCGATAGGTCTCGCTTGTCCGGAACGAAAACGGTACCTTGAGCCCGTGGATACAAAGACAAAACCAACATTCGCAGCCCTCGGGCTGTCCCCCGCCATCCTCAAGGCCGTCGAAGCCCTGGGGTTCGAAGAACCCGCCCCCATTCAAGCGGCCGCCATCCCCGTCATGCTCGAGGGCCACGATGTCGTGGGTCAGTCGCAAACCGGCTCCGGAAAGACCGCCGCGTTCGCGATCCCCGCCATCGAGAAAACCGACGCGACCAACCGGGCCGTCCAGGTGCTGATCCTCTGCCCCACCCGCGAGCTTGCCACTCAGGTGGCCGAGGAGGTCCACAAGCTGTCGATCCATAAACGCGGGGTGCATGCCGTCCCGATCTACGGCGGAGCCTCCTATGACCGGCAGTTCTTTGAACTGAAGAAGGGCGTCCAGATCGTCATCGGCACGCCGGGGCGGCTGCTGGATCACATCGAACGCGGCACCTTGAAGCTGGAGCAGGTGCGCCTGGTGGTCCTGGATGAAGCCGACCGCATGCTGGACATGGGCTTCCGCGATGATATCACCAAGATTCTCGACGCCACGCCGACGGAACGGCAGACCGTGTTCTTCTCCGCGACCATGCCGCCCCCCATCCGTGAACTGATCAAGCGCTACTCCCGCGCACCCAAGACGGTCCGCATCGAACAGAAGGCCGTCACCGTGCCCACCGTGGAACAATGGTTCTACGAAGTCCCGTACAACCGCAAGGTCGAGGCGCTGCTGCGCCTGATCGATTACCATGCCTTCAAACTGGGCATCATCTTCTGCAACACGCAACGCATGGTCGATGAACTCACCGACACGCTGCTCGCCCAGGGTTTTTCGGCGGACCGCCTGCACGGCGGCATCCCGCAGGCGCAACGCACGCGCGTCATGAACAAGTTCAAGCTGGCTGAGTTCGAGTTCCTGGTGGCCACCGACGTCGCCGCCCGCGGCATCGATGTGGACGACCTGGAAGTGGTCGTCAACTACGACCTCCCTTACGACTCGGAGGACTACGTCCACAGGATCGGCCGAACCGGCCGCGCCGGCAAGCGCGGCATGGCCATGACCTTCGTTTCCGGACGCGACATCTACAAACTGTCCTTCATCGAGCGGTTCACCCGCACCCGCATCCACCGGGGCCGGATGCCGACCACCGGCGAAGTGCATGAGAAGCGGACAGATGCCTTGCTCCAGAGGGTGCGTACCTTTCTGGGCGGCGGTGCGATCGCCGCGCAAACACCGCTGGTCGACCGGCTGCTGGAGGAGGGCTTCTCCTCCACCGATATCGCCTGCGCCCTGTTTCAGATGGTGACCGGCGCCGGCGGGGACGCCGAGCAGCACCCCGGTGACACACCGAAGCCCGGCGTCGGCCCCGCCCCGAAACCCGCGCCCCGGCCTCCGCCCGTCTCGCCCATTCCGGACAACGCCCCGCCCCGCCGAGTGGCCCCCGCTCCCGCGCCGCGGGCCGCCCCCCGCCCCGGCCCGCGGGCGGCGCCCCCCCCCACTCCCGCACCTCGAGTCGCGCCCGCTCCCGCGCCGCGCGTCGCAGCCGGGGCCACGCCACGGGTCGCAGCCGGCCCCGCGCCCCTGGCCCCACGATACGCGCCTCAATCGCCGGCGCGCGATGCGGAAGCCATGCCCGTATTGCGCCTGGCGCCCCGAGGCAGTCAGTGGGTGCGCCTCAGCCTCGGCTGGCGCGACCAGACAAGTCCGCGGGCACTGGTGGCCCTGCTCGGCACCGCGCTGAGTGTGCCTGCCCCCCGCGTCGGCATGATTGAAGTGATGCAGACCCAGGCGTTTGCCCAAGTGGCGACCGAATTCCTTACGGTTCTCGAGAACGGTCCCTTGAAAGTGAACGCCGAATCCGGCCCCGCTTCAATCGAATTGCTCCCGCCGAAGCATCGGTCCGACCTCAAGGCCAAAACGTACACGAAGCACAAGACGCCATAGAGAGACAGGCAAGTCCCGCCTCAAACAGCGCTGCTTACGCAGGAATCATGGTCCCCACAGTCCCGTCTGCTCCAAAGGACCCGTGGGGCCTCTGCCGCAGATGGGGTAGACTACTTGTGCTCCCGTTCAGTGTTCATGGCAGGGGCCTGGCGAGGCGGAAGCCGAGGTAGCGCGATAAAACGTTCGGGTTGCCTTGGTATCGAGCTGCAGAACGAAAATCAGCAGCAACATAGCCACCGCCCCGGAACAACCGCAACGTTCCAGACATCGATCCAGATGGGTCCGTCGCAGTCCCTGTATACGCGCCATACCAGTCCAGACACGCCTCCCACACATTCCCGTGCATGTCGTATAACCCCCAAACGTTTGGCCTATAACTAGACGCCCTTCGCCCCCTGACCTCTCGCCCCCCCCTAGCAGCCTGTTGAAAAAGTCGTAATCTGATTCTTTTCGATTGTGTCCTCATGAAGTGCTGCGTATAATCGGCGCAACACATTGAGGGGCAATGAGATATGTCCATGCAGCGACGAGAGAATGAGCGACAGGCGGACCTGTGGATAACCGATGTTAAACTGGGCCTCCGCCAGCCCCTGCGCGGCTGCCTTGCGCAGCCACTCGGCACCCAGCGCAACATCAGCCGCGTTCGTGGCGCGCAGGTACTGAAGACCTAGCCGGGATTGCGCGGAGGGTTCCCCTCGATCTGCCGCCACGTGGAGGCCGCTCAATTCGCTAGTCGCTGGCGCCGACAACACGAAGCCGCCCATGAACAACCCGGCCAGCAAAGCAGGTCGGACACTCAGAAACCGGCAACCAGCCTCTCTGCGGCAGTGAAGACATGTGCGCATTCTCATTATGGTCGAAGCAAAGGATGTTATTTCTTCCCAGAAGTGTCCGGTCTCTGTCGTGAGGTTGTCGTGTAATATATCATTGATGTATTTCCCTGGAACATCTTCAATCCGCCCCCCCCATCGTACTCTGGAGCACCATGGGTGTTTGTTAGCGGTCAAAGCCGCCCTTGTCTAGCGGCTGAACATCTTCTTCGAAATACCGATGAAAACCCCTTGGCAGAACATGGAAATCGAGGCCGGCGGCTAGGGATGAAAGATCGCGGGAGTTGTAGGTGTTCCAGAAGAGGATGGTTTTATCCTTCACAACCCCTTTGCGGGCGTCGTCAACCAAGGCCGAGAACGCTTTCGCGGAATAGGTGCCGTTCATGATGATTCCGCCGTGCTCCCGCATCAGCCTGGCCGACTCGACATCCTTCGCGGTGAACTGCGCATAGCCGTCGCCCAGGCAGTCATTCCGGATCTCAAGGGACTCTCGCGGATAGTCGAGTTTCGGAAAAGACGGGTCAAGTCTGTGCAGGAAAGCGGACGTGGCACGATATCGGCGGCGCAATAGCCAAGGACTTGCCAGTATTTCCTCAAGGACCCTGACGGCAATGACCCGGCTCCTGACACCGGCGATCTTGAGGCCCAGCATCAAGCCGATGGTCGTTCCCATAGATCCCAGCGGAACATAGATCCTGTCCGGCTCGGGCAGAAGGCCGGCATCGATCTGTTCCTTCAGTTCAAACGCGGCGTTGATGTAACCCGCAATTCCAAGCGGAGATGAACCGCCCGGCCCGATAAATGAAGGCAAGGTCCCGTTCTGCACCGTTGCCCTTATCAGTCCACCCAGTAAGCCCCACCCAAGAGACAGATAGTTGCCGCAGGCGTGCAGCCGCGCGTGGTGGTAGTGACAGGCCAGAAGATTGCGCCTGACATAGTGGGCATTGGCCTGCGGCAACAGGTAGGAGGAGCATTTCAAGTTCAACCCGTTGGCGTAGATGGCCAAGGCCAGCGCGTGGTTCGAGCCAGCATAGCCAACCGTTACCACTTCCTTTGCGTTTGCCCGAAGTGCGCCGCCCAGCAGGAACTCCAGCATGCGGACCTTGTTGCCGCCGTACACAACTCCGCTGAGGTCGTCCCGTTTCATGTAGAAACGGTCGAGCCCGAGCGCGGAGCCCAACGGATCAACCTTCTCGACCGGTGTCGGGAACAGGCCCAGCGGCACATGGGGAAGCCTCGCCGCGAGCGCCGGGAACTTCCTGAAGAGTGGCAACTGCTCCGTCGCAGTTACTGCCCGCGCGCAGGGTTTGATCGCTTCATTCATGGGAAACTATGCTGGATGATTGACTCATCATAAGAAGTTCGGGCTGCTCATTCCTCTCGAACTCTATAGAAGGCCTTCGGGGGGGGGTATCCCTCCTTATCCTGAATCTTCTGCTTCACATCCGCGATAAAGTCCGACGGCTCGACCGCAAGGGTGATCGTCTTGCCCGTCGCGGTCTTCACAAAGATCTGCATGCCACAGACCCACGTCGGAAAACCCAGAAGAACCAGCGATAAAAGGCAAGCAGCACCACGTTTCATCGGTCACTTTCTTCCGTTATCTGTCCAAGTCGCATTGTAGGTATCACATTGTACGGTAATGCGTTACGTATACTTCAACGCAGAACTCGCGGCTTCACTGTAACATGGCATTTTCTGCCCTCTTTTCCGTTCCACGGGAGCAGATGTTGATCTCTGTACGGGGCGGCCCAGGCACCTGGCATCGTCACTGACGGGCATAGAAGGTCCGTCCCTTGTGCGGCCGATCTACGCCCGGCAAGCGTTTGGCATCACCGGCGGCGAGAAGGCCATGAAGGTCCGGTTGCTGTTCGAGCCGAAACTGGAGGTCTACATCAAGGAACGGCAGTGGCATCCATCGCAGGTGTTCGAGACACGCGTTGATGGCCGGGTCGAGATGCGTTTGGAGACGACGGGGCGCAAGGAACTCGTGCGCTGGATTCTGTCCTGGATGCCGGACATCAAAGTTCTGGCCCCGAAGAGCCTGCGAGACCGGATCGCGGAGAAGCTTCAGGATGGACTGCGCGCGCAGTCCTGTTGAAAACGCACCCTCTAATAGGAGGTATGGTATGGTAATCGAGTATTCGCCGCATGCGGCGCAGATG
>CAZTAJ010000010.1:0-62392 GCA_964611575.1 uncultured Verrucomicrobiota bacterium | reverse complement strand
CGGTACTCGCTGCCCTTGAGCGCGGGCGTGGCCAGAAAATCGGCCATGAGCGTCTTGCAAAACACCAGGCTGCCTGCCCCGATCATTGCGATCTTTGCCATGGACCCTCTCTTGCGGTGGCGCGTAATTGCTTCAGCGGGGTCATGCCGCCAAAGTCGGCCATGCGCGTATTGCAGCCCATTAAAGACCCACCGCCGCATCGGCGGCAATGTCGGTGATTGCCTTTTCTTATCAGAAATTGCTCAATGGCGGCGGGTGGGGAAGGAAGGAGGTTCCATGTTCAAGGCAGGCGACATTCAGCAGGCGCGCTTCATGTCGATTGGTCATGTGTCGCCGGATGCGGGCTGGCGGATGTTGTCCCATCACCACCTGTTTCATGAACTCATCGGGGTGGTCGATGGGATGGTGATGGTGGAATCCGGCGGCGTCACCACGGTGGCCGTGGCCGGGGATGTCCTGTGGTATCCCGCCGGGGTGGCGCACGCGGAGCGCTCCGATCCGGCGCACCCGCTGGAAAGCCGCTTCCTGACGTTCACCTGCCCGGCCATGTCGGCGCGCGGGCCCGTGCGATCATCCGACGAGCGCGGCCGCATCCGCCAGATCACGGCGTGGCTGCGCAGCGACTCGGATGCCTCGAGTCCGGCCGTGCAGGCGGAGCGCGATGCCCTGCTGCACACCGCGCTCGCGGAATTCCTGAGGGGCCTCGGGGTCGAGGATCAGCCGATGGTCTCCCGAACGCGCACGTATGTCCGGGATCACCTGGGCGACCGCCTGACCCTCAAGGCGCTGGCGGCGGTGAACGGACTGAGCAAATTCCACTTCCTGCGGCTTTACAGAGAGGCCACCGGGCGCACCCCGATGCAGGACGTCAGGATCATGCGGGCCTCGGCCGCGCGGGAGATGATCTTGGGCACCAACCTGCCGTTCAAGGACATCGCGCCCCGGGTCGGACTGGGGGATGAGTACGCGATGTCGCGGGTATTCCGTCAGATCCTCGGAATGCCGCCGGGCCGCTACCGCCGCACGCGTTACGTCAAGGTGCGGCCTTGACGCTCAGGATCTGGCCGGGACGCGTCCGCGGCATGACCAGGCGGGCGCCCGATCGTTTTCGGCCGTCGAGCGTCCAGGCGCCGGCGATGCCGTGGAACAGGCAAAGCGGGCCGCCCGCTGTGCTTTGGACACGCACCTCACGCACACGGCCCTCGTGGACAGTGGCCCCGACCAGGAAGGCGCCTTCCGTCCGGATTCCGTCGAACGCCAGTTCCCGCCAACCCCTGGGCAGGCGGGGCAGCACATGAATGCCGTCTTGCCGGTTCTGCACCAGCAGCTCAACCACGGCGGTCACGGCGCCCATGCCGGCATCCATCTGCATGATCTCGGGGAACGCTGAAGACTTTCGGAAATCCGCCCCCTCGAGAGCGTCGTCGGCCCAGGCCGTGCAGCCCGGGAAGTCGGCATTGTGCAGGGTTCCGTGGCCTTCGTTGGTGAAGTTCATCCGCCAGAAGCGCAGCCAGTTCACGGCGGCATCCGCGAGGTCGCAGCGAGCGCAGAGGATGGCGGCCCATGGGACGCACCAGCCCGTCCACTGGCCGGCCCCCATCGTGTTCCAGTGGGTTAGGGACCTTGCTACGACGGCACGGTGGGCGGGATCAAAGGGGTCAACCGTGCAGAAGGGATAGAGGCTGGCGAGGTGGGAGTGGTGCCGGTGGCTTTCAGTCAGATCCTGGCCCTTCCAGAGCGCGATGCGGCCGGTTGCGGCATCGCCCGGGGCCCCTGTCTTGGGATGGGCGAGCGTGTAGGGCGGCAGGCGTTCCTGGACATCGGCCCAGCGCGGATCGGCGGTTTCTCCCAAGGCGCGGGCGGCCTGGGGAAGGATGGCGCAAAGCGCGTGGAGGGCGGCAAGCTGGAAACTGGCGTCGCGACCCCACGCCCCCATGCCGGCGCCCCCGTATTCCGGGCTCACGCTGATGGGCAACGACCAGCGGCGGCCGCCCTGCTCTTCAATCTCCTCCAGCATGGCCCAATAGCCGTTGAATGCGCCGACCAGCAGGGGCCAGGCCGTGTCGCGCAACACGGCCGCGTTCATGGTGTAGCGGTAATGCAGCCAGGCAAGTTGGGCCATCCATGCCGCGCAGGCATGGTCGATGGTCCCCGTCCAGAAGGTGCCGACCACCTGGCAGTGGTCGTCCACGGCATGCGGCAGCATGAGCGCGTCGTCGCGGCCGAAGAATTGCGCGGCATTCTGCCGCAGACGAGGCAACCACGCGTGCAGGAGCGCCCACAGCGGTTGCAGGTGCTGCGTGCGGTTGGTCGCCAGGCAGGGCCAGTACACCATCTCGACGTTGATGTTGAAGTGGTAGTCATTGCTCCATGGCGGGAGCTGATACTCCTCCATCCACGGGCCCTGCAGGGTGGCGGCGGGAGCGTGAGCCGGCGTCAAGCCGGCCTGCTTGTAGACGCCGTAATCGTAGGCGAACTGCAGGTCGGGATCGGGCAGTTGCAGGCGCGGCACGTCGCGCCAGTAGGCCGCCCACCAGTCCCGGCTGGAGGCCAGCGCCCGTTTGCGGTTGGTTGCCAGGGTGGCGTCGACGGTATCGCGGGCCGCCGGCCCCAGCGCGGTGGCCAGCGTGATCCGGCCTCCGTCCCGGGCCCAGGCCACGGCCAACGGGTCGTCCTTGGGCATGCTCTGACAGAAACCGCCGCCGTTCCGGCGATGCCAGTATGCCGGCGGTTTGACCCCGACCGGTTCAAGCTTTCCGCGGCAGTGCTCCCAGGCTGGGACGAGGCGGATGGACTTCAGCGTCTTGTGGGTGGCGCGGTCGAGGTCAATCCATGCGACTTCGGCGTGGGTGGCCTGCCGCAGAACGACATGGCCGCAAACGCCATCGTCATTGGCGAGTGTCACGGTCAAGGTGGCTGTGGCCAGGTCTAGAACGCCTTTCGACGGGCGGATACCTTTGCCGAAGACGAGTTCGAGCCGTCCGCCGCCGATCTGGTGCGGGCGGTCGGGCTGGCTGCTGTCGCGGGGTGGCCCGGCAAACAGCTCATGGATGCCGGCCTCGTCGTTGGCCTCCAGAAGACGGCGCACGTTTTCGAACGTCGCCCGCGTCTCGAACGGGTTGCCGCCGCGATGATCCCAGAATCCGGCACGGGCCACGGTGATATTCAGCGTCTCCGTGCCCCAGATCATCAAGCCCTGGATGCCGTTGCCCAGGAGGATGCCCGTGTGGGTGCGGGGCAGGGGAAAGTGCCAGGTGAGAGAACGGGAGGGGGCAGACTGGGTCATGCGTGGGATCCTTGGAAACCAGGGTTCAGGGTGTCAGGGTTCAGGAAGACGACTGCTGGCGGGTCTCCCTCCCGAACCCTGAACCCTGTTCTGTCCGATCAGGTGAACGAGACTTTCGGCGCCTTGCGTTCCTCGGCTGATTCCACCTCGAAAAGCTGGGCTGCCGCAAAGCCGAACGAGTTGGCGATGATGATGCTCGGGAACGTTTCGCGAGCCGTGTTGTACTGCATGACACTGTCGTTGTAGGCCTGACGCGCGAACGACACCTTGTTCTCGGTCGAGGTGAGTTCTTCCATCAGCGTCATCATGGTCTGATTGGCCTTCAGGTCCGGATAGGCCTCGGCCACGGCGAACAGGCGGCTGAGCATGCCGGTCAGTTGTCCGTCGGCCTGCATGGCGCCCCGCACGGCGGCGGCATCGGTGGGATTGGCGGCCGCGCGCTGGGTGGCGGCATAGGCGGCGTTGCGCGCCTGGACAACGGCCTCCAGCGTCTCGCGTTCGTGCTTGATGTAGCCCTTGGCGGTTTCGACCAGGTTCGGGATAAGGTCGTACCGGCGCTTGAGTTGCACATCGATTTGGGCGTACGCGTTCTTGAACCGGTTACGCAGCCCCACCAGGCGATTGTACATGCCGATGACGGCCAACACGAGAACGACAACCACGGCAAGAAAAACAAGTCCGATCATGAAAGGCTCCTTTTCTTAAAGACCTTGCGCTTATACCGCGCTCCCGTGGGGCTCGCAAGTTCAATCAGCGTTGTGGACTGTACGTCCCAGCGGCGGAAAGCACTTGCCGCCTTCAGCGCGTCGCGTATCCTGTGCGATCTTTCGACTGGAATCCAAGGGGAGATACTATGCAGGGCGCGCCTGCTGCGCGCCGCGGCCGGTGGTTGAATATGGACGGGTAGGGAGAAGTCGCCATGAGTGAATCCTTGATTCTGTTGCCGGTTCCCCGTCGGATGAGAGTGACGGGCGCGGGCTGTCCGGTGTGCTCCATCCGGGAGGTCGTGATCCGGGGCGCTGCGGCGGACATGCTCGGGGCGGCGCGCCGGTTGCAGGCGGCGGCGCGTGAGGAGGCGGCGACCGCGTGGACGCTGCGGGCGGCGGATGCCGGAGAACGGCGCGGGAAGGGGATGGCGTGGCTGGCGCTGGAACCGGCCGGTGGGATCGAGCCCCAGGGGTATCGTTTGTGCATTGATCGGAGCGGCCTGGCATTGACCGCCGGCGATGCGGCCGGCCTCTTCTATGGCGTGATGACGCTGGTACAGGTGCTGCGGCAGTCATCCGGCCGACTGTCGGGACTCGCGGTTGACGATCACCCGGAATTTCCGTCGCGCGGCGTCATGCTGGATGTCAGTCGCGACAAGGTCCCTACGCTCGAAACGCTCTTTGCACTGATCGAAGAGTTGGCCGCCCTCAAGATCAACCATGTTGAACTCTACACCGAGCACACGTTCGCCTACCGGCGCCACCGCGAGGTGTGGGTGCAGTCCGGCGCGTATACCGGCGAGGACATGCTCGCCCTCGATACGTATTGCCGGGAGCGGTTCGTGGAATTGGTGCCCAATCAGAACTCGTTCGGGCACCTGAGCCGCTGGCTGAAACTGCCTGCCTACCGCCATCTGGCTGAGGCACCGGATGGATTCACCTATCCCTGGGGTACGCGCAGTCCGGGTCCGTTCAGCCTGAACCCGGCCCATCCCGGGAGTGCCCGGTTGCTCGCCGGCTGGTACGACGAATTACTGCCGCACTTCAGCAGCCTGAAATTCAATGTGGGGTGCGACGAGACGTGGGATCTGGGCCAGGGCAGAAGCAAGGCGTTGTGCGAGGCGCGCGGGAAGGGCCGTGTCTATCTGGATTTCCTGCTTACGATTCACGGCCTGGTCAAGGCGCGCGGCCGGGTCCCGCATTTCTGGGGCGACATCATTCTGCACCACCCCGAACTGGTGGCGGAGTTGCCGAAGGACATGGTCGTCCTGGAATGGGGTTACGAAACCGGGCACCCGTTTGCCGAGCACGCCTCGAGATTCGCCGGCTCGGGGCTGCCATTCTACGTCTGCCCCGGCACGTCGTCGTGGAATGCGATTGCCGGCCGGACGGACAACGCGCTCGGCAACCTCCGTGCCGCGGCGGAAAGCGGTTCCCGACATGGCGCGATCGGCTATCTGAACACCGATTGGGGCGATGGCGGTCACTGGCAGTACCTGCCGGTCAGTTATCTCGGCTTTGCGGCGGGGGCGGCCTATGCGTGGACATGCACCGCCAGCCGCGGGTTGGACCTGCCACGCGCCTTGGATGTGCATGTCTTCAGGGATGCGGCGGGTGTCATGGGGCGCCTCGCCTACGACCTGGGCAACGTCTACCTTCATGTGGGCCGGCAGCGCGACAACGGAAGCCTGTTGAACGACATTCTGCGGCTTGGCGCGACGGATCGGGTGCCGGCCGACATCACGGCCAAGACTCTGGCGGGAATCACGCCGAAGACGCTGGCGGCGACGCGCAACGCCATTAACCGCATCATGTCGGCGCTGCCCCGGGCGCGCATGGCGCGACCGGATGCCGACACGGTGCGTGACGAATTCCTCAATGCGGCGCGAATGCTGCATGGCGCCTGCGCACACGGGGAGCGGCTGTGTGTTCCCGGCATGGCGACCGCTGCCCTCAACCGACGGCTGGCGGCCGACCTGCGCGACATCCTGGGTGAGCACCGCCGGCTCTGGGTGGCGCGCAATCGTGCGGGTGGGCTCCAGGATAGCACGCGGGTGTTCGAAGATCGTTTGAAGGAATACGCCGGGGCGTAAGGCTGCCGGCTTGTCAGGCGGGCATTCCTCTGACATACTGCGTGAGGAGGAGGCGCACATATGAATCTGGTATGGATCGCAGTCATGGCGGTGTTGCTTGCGACCGGCATTGCGGTGGGGCAGTCAACCAACGGGGTCCTGGCGATCGGTGCGCCGGCGCCGGAGTTCGCGGCGCCCGGTACCAACGGGCAGACCAACCGACTCTCGGAACTCAGGGGCAAGTGGGTCGTGCTCTACTTCTACCCGAAGGCTTTCACGCCCGGGTGCACGGCCGAGGCGTGCAGCTTGCGCGACGGCTATGCGGACATCCAGCAACTGGGCGCCGTCATCCTGGGCGTTAGCCTGGACGGCGTCGCGCGACTGGAGTCTTTCAAGCAGAAGTACCGGCTGCCGTTCGATCTGTTGAGTGACGCCGATAAGAGCGTGAGCCGGGCCTACAGGACACTCGGGTTCGGGGGCCTGTTCTCCGAGCGGAGGACGTTCATCATCGATCCCCGCGGGATGATTGCCCATGTTTTCGAATCGGTGCACACCGGCTCGCACGACAAGGAAGTCGCCGCCATGCTGAAACAACTGCAGGCGGGCGCCGTGCAGGCTCAGCCCTGACCCCCGCTGCCCCCGTGACTGAACCCACCCCTGCCGTTGTCGCCGCACCCCACCGCTCATGCGGGGACTGTTGCACGAGACTGGTCGATTTCGGCGTGCAGCTGAGGGGGAGGCCGGTCCTGGAGCGGATCAACCTGCACATGCATTGCGGGGAGATGACGGCCGTGATCGGGCCCAACGGGGCCGGCAAGACGACGCTGCTGCGGGCCATGGTGGGGGAGTTGCCGCACACCGGCACTCTGAGGTTCGTCCACCGCGGCGACCGTGCGGATTCGCGGCCGCTGCGTATCGGGTATGTGCCGCAGAAACTCGATCTGGACGGTTCGGCGCCAACGACCGTGCTGGACCTGTTTGCAACGGCCACGGGCCGGTGGCCGGTCTGGCTGGGCGTGCGACGGCCCGCGCGCGAGACGGCCGGACATGCGCTGGCGGTGGTCGATGCGGAGTCCCTGCTGCACCGCAAGCTCTGCGAGATTTCGGTCGGGCAACTCCAGCGCGTGCTGCTGGCGCTGGCGCTCGTGCCGGTTCCCGAGATCCTTCTGCTGGACGAGCCTGTGGCCGCGCTGGACCAGGCCGGCATCGAACGGTTCTACGAGACCGTGTCGCGGTTGAGGATGGCCTACGATCTTTCGATTCTGCTCGTGTCACACGACCTGATGGCGGCCGCACGCGTGGCCGACCGGATGCTGCTGCTGCACCGCACGATCCTGTGTGACGGGACGCCGCGCGACGTGCTGCTCAGTCCGCTGATCCGGAAGACGTTCGGCTTTGGCTTCACCGAGAACGATGTCGCCGGCCAGTCTCCCGTGGTGCGCGAGATTGCGCATGCCGCCTGCCCGTTGCCGCCGGGAGATGCGGGATGAACGCCCTGGCCCACTGGGTGGGCGCCCTGCCGTTCGACTGGGCCTCGTATGGATTCATGCAGAACGCCCTGCTGGCGGTGCTGTTGATGGCGCCGCTCTTTGCGTTGCTGGGCTGCCTCGTGATCAACAACCAGATGGCGTTCTTCTCGGAGGCGATGGGGCATTCCGCATTCACGGGGTTGGCCATCGGCCTGTTGCTGGGGTTGCAGGAACCGACGCTCGCCGTGGCGGGGTTTGCCGTGTTGCTGGCCCTGGCCATGTTCGCCGTGCGGCGGTGGAGCGCCGTTTCGAACGATACCGTGATTGCGTTGACGATGGCCCTGGTGGTGGCGCTGGGGATCGTGCTCCTGTCGCACAATGGCGGATTCGCCCGGTACTCGCGTTACCTCGTCGGCGACATCCTGACGATCACGCCGCCCGAGATCAGGCGGCTGGCGGTGTTGCTGGCCGGCGTGCTGGTCTTGTGGGGGTTGTTCTTCAACGCCGTATTCTTCGTGAGTCTCAATCGCTCGCTGGCCGTCAGCCGGGGGCTGCCGGTCGGGCTGATCGAGGTGCTGTTCGCGATCGTGGTGGCGGTGGTGGTGTCCGTCAGTATTCCCTGGGTGGGCCTGCTGGTCATCAACTCGATGATCATTCTGCCGGCGGCGGCGGCGCGCAATCTGGCGCGCAGCACGCGCGGCTATGTGCTGGGGGCCGTTGCGGTGAGCCTGGTGTCGGGTGTGGCCGGACTGATCTCTTCGTACTACTGGGCGACGGCCACGGGGGCAACCATCGTGCTCTGGGCGGGCGTCGTGTTTGCCGTGACGCTCGTGGTGCGGCGGTAGGACGGTTACCCGTAGCTCTTGCGGAACTTGGGCTCTTTGTCCCCGGGTGTCGCGTCCGTTGCCGGTTCCACGGTTGGCGTGGCCGGTTTGGCAGGGGCGGCCTCGGGTTTCGACGGCGTTGACTGGGCCGTCTCGACGAAATTCAACTGCAACGTCGCCAGGGTGTTCTTGATAAAGCGTTCCTCATCCCGATCCAGGTTGCCGTGGGTCTTGGCCTCGAGCATGGCGAGGATGTCGATCGTGGCCTGGGCGGCTTCGAGATTGAGTTCCGCCTTGCCGGTCGACGGATTCATCAGTTTGCCCATCTGCTGCATGGCGGACGTCGACAGCATCATCGCCAGTTGCATAAACAGGGCTTTGTTCATCTCGGCGGCATCAGGTGTGCGATTCATGCGATGTCTCCAACCCGGAATGCCGGGTGCGCAATGAGGTTCGGGAATAACCCGTGCGAACAACAAAGCCGGCTGACCGGCGGGCCATTCGCACGGGAATCCGGTCGATCTACCTGCTGATCGGCGCATTCGGGCGACGCAGCACGAAGCGTCCCGGCGAGACCTTCTTGAAGGTGCTGTCCGTGTACATCTTTACGTTAAGGGCGTTGATCGGTTCCTGTGACCGCCAGTGGTATCCCGACACCAGGGTGGCTTCATAGATATCCTGAACACTCATGGGCTTCTTGGCTTTCTTCAGGATGGTGCCGACCAACTCGCGCAGGCTCGGCTGCTGGCGGCGCGGAAACCCGCGCAGGGCGTCTGCCTCGCTCGGCTTCCGTTTCTGTGCGCTTCGGGCAATGTTCAACAGTTGCTCTTCAAGCGCCTCAATGTTCTTGCGGATCTTCAGGACCTTGCGAATGTCGTCGGAATTCAGTTGACTCAGATTCATGATCGTACCCCCTTAATCACTACTTCGTTAAACCAGCACTTATGGTTGTTATACTACCAAAAATCACTGGTCGGGCAAGGGATTTCAATGACGATGCGCCCATCGGACGCGGGTCTTGCGTTCTGGTCCGATCAGGCTCATTGGACGCGACAGAACGCATCCTCCACCGCCGGAGGAAGCGGGAAACGGGCTGATTCCGAATTCGGGAAGGGCGCGCTCCGGCTTCCCTGAATACTGCCGAGGGGTCGCGTCCGGCCCAAACGCGGCTAGAAATCCAACCGCACGGCGGCGCCGAGCGTGAGGGTGTTGCTGTCGATGTCCTGCGTATGGTCGCTGAGGCTGTCCCAGTTCTCAAAACGGTAATTGGCATTGATGTCCAGACGGAGGATGGGCAGGAGGGGGATGTCGAGGCCGGCGCGGAAGGAGTAGAAGGGGTCATCGGCGAAGTCGCCGTCCGAATAGTACACGCCGACACCCGCCGCGGCATAGAGCACGTCGCCCAGCACCAGGAACGCTTCGGGGGCGTAGACCTCTTCGGTGGCGCCGCCGAAGCCCTTGTCGAACCACTCGACATCGGCCTCCAGTTTCACGTAGTCGCTGAAGGCAAACTGCGCGCTGGCATAGTACGAGAATCCGTCTTCATCCACATTGTCCGCATCGACGCTGTCCACGGCGGTCCAATAGTGGGCGCCCACGCCCACTCGAACGTCTCCGGCCCAGGCTGGTTCGACGGCATAGAGCATTCCGCACACGACCGCGGCTGCATAGATTCGACGTATCATGGTTCGTCTCCGTTTTGGGGTTGTACTACTGATGCCTGTCAGTGTTCGAAAAGCCCGCGTGTGAATCAAGTCGTAAGTGCGCCGCTCATTGACATGCCGCCCGGATTACGCTTCACTGGTGCGCATCGAAACGGCAGGAGGCAACACATGTTGAAGAAAATGGCAGGGTTCGGGGCGGGGGTCGCCTTGGCGTGTGGCGCCGTCCTGGCTGCAGAGGAGCAACCGACAATGGCAACGAACGCACCGGTATCGAATGTCACCGTGGTCATGTCGACGTCGCAAGGCGATATCGATATCGAACTGTTTGCCGACAAGGCGCCCATCAGCGTGAGCAACTTCCTGGCGTACGTGGACGCGGGCTTTTTCGACGGCACCATCTTTCACCGCGTGATTCCCGGGTTCATGGCCCAGGGCGGCGGGTTCACCGCGAAGATGCAGCAGAAGGAGACGCGGCCTCCGATCAAGAATGAGGCGGCCAACGGTCTCAAGAATGATCGCGGCACGCTGGCCATGGCGCGCACGTCCGACATCAACAGCGCGACGGCCCAGTTCTTCATCAACGTCAAGAACAACGATTTTCTGAATCACGGCCGGGATTTCGGTTACGCCGTGTTCGGTCGCGTGGCGGCCGGCATGGACGTCGTCGACAAGATCGTGGGTGTGCCCACGACCACGGCCGGCCACTTTGAGAACGTGCCGGTGACCCCCGTGGTCATCAAGTCCGCGAAGCGGAAATAGCCGCCGGGCGGTGGCGCATGGGGCGGCAGAAGACCATTGTTTTCCTGGGCGACGGCATGGCGGATGAGCCGGTCGTTGCACTGGGCGGGCGGACGCCGCTGCAAGTGGCGCGGACACCCGGCATGGACCGTATCGCGCGTGAGGGGCGGTCGGGCACGCTTCTGACCCTGCCCCCCGGCTTTCCCACCAGCAGCGAAGTCGCCAATATGTCGGTGCTGGGCTGTGATTTGCCCTCCGAATATTGCGGCCGGGGCCCCCTCGAAGCCGCCGGCCGCGGCCTGGCGCTGAAGCCGGATGATACCGCGTTCCGTGTCAACCTGGTCACGACTGAGAAGGGCATCCTGCGGGACTTCTCCGGCGGTCATGTGACACCGGCGGATGCCGCCGAGCTGATTGACGCCCTGCAGCGGCAGTTGGGCGGCCCCGGCGTGCGGTTCCATTCCGGCGTTAGCTATCGGAACATCCTGATCCTGTCGGGGGTCTCCTACGGTCCCCACGTGAAGACCGAAAAGCCGGACGACAACCACGGCGAACGTGTGGCGGATCATCTTCCGCGGGCGCTGGGCCCGGAAGGTGAGGAGACGGCGCAGGTGCTGCGCCGGCTGGTCGCCGAGGCGCGCGGCGTGTTGGAACAGCATCCGGTCAACCGCCGACTCGTCAGCGAGGGGAAACCGCCGGTCAATGGCATCTGGCCGTGGAGCGGCGGACGGGCGGGCGCGTTGCGAAAACTTCAGGAGGTGTACGGCATCCGCGGGGCGGTCATCTCGGCCGTGGATGTCATTACGGGGTTGGGCCGCTGCCTGGGTATGGACGCCATCGCCGTGCCGGGCGCCACGGGTTACATTGACACGAACTACGAGGGCAAGGCGCAGGCGGCGATCGAGGCGCTGAAAACGCACGATTTCGTCTATCTGCACCTCGAGGCCATCGACGAGGTGTCGCACGAGCAGAGCCTGGATAAGAAACTCCGGGCGATCGAGGACTTTGACGCCCGGATCATCACACCGGTGCTGGATGCGCTGGGGCCGGACACGACTGTCGCCGTGCTGCCGGATCATCCGGTGCCGATCGCCACCGGCAAGCATACGCGCACCCCGGTCCCGGTCTCCGTTCGTATGGCGGGTGTGGCGCCGGATGCCGTGACCTGCTTCAACGAGATCGACTGTCTCAGCGGCAGTCTCGGTGCCTTGCGGGGCGATGGATTGATGCGCCTGCTGCTCGGCTGACGGTTCAGTGCAGCCGGTCGAGCAGTTTGAGGATGGCGTCCCCGTAGGCTTCCAGTTTGGCCGGTCCCACGCCATGCACCCGTTCCAGCGCGGCCAGGGAATCCGGTTTCGCCATGGCGATGGCCTTGAGCGTGCGATTGCCGAACACCACGAACCCCGGCACCCCGTTCAATGACGCCTCCTCGCGCCGCCAGGCCTTGAGTTCCTCGAAGATCCGGTCTTCGGCGGCGGACAATACGCGGTCCACGACGGGCGCCGCTGCCCGGGGCGCCGGCTTCCGGGCTTTGCCCCGTTTGCCGGTCGGACGTTCCCAAACGGCGGACACGGCTGTCCGGGGCGTCGGCGTTTCCAGCAGCGGCCAGCGCAAGGCGACTGATTGCCGCCGCCAGACGACTTCGCGCCCCAACGCGGTGAGACCGGCCGCCGCCTCAGGAGCGGATCCCAGCTCGATTACGCCGAGCCGCACCAGTTCGTCAAAGATAGCCCCCAGATAACGATCAGGCAGGCCTTTTAGAGCCCCGTATGTGGCGATCTGGTCCAGAAGGTGTGCGGTTACGGTTTTGGAAGGGGTCCCGCGCGCGACGGCCAGAATCGTGTCGCGCCCGAACCGCCCGTCGAGCCGGCCCACGCAACTGAGGAGTTTCTGGAGCACCGGCCACTCGGTTTCGGTCGGCGGACGGGGAGGAATGAGGGTGCTGAAGCCGCAATAATCACAATGGCCGCAGGCCGTCCTGGTGACGGGTGCCGCCTCCCCGAAGTAATCGAGGATGAACTGGTGACGACATTTGTGCGTGTTAACGTAACTCACCATCAAGTCCAGTTTACGCAAATCGCGGCGGCGTTTCTCCTCGATGGCCGGCAGCAGGGCGCGCAGCCGCGCGGGATCGCCATCCGGGGCCAGGCGGGTCGTGTAGCACCGGTTGCCGGCTTCCACGACACGCTCGATCAGGCCGGCGCGCTCGTACAGGCCCATGCAGGTGTTCACCGTGATCTTGTTGTCGGTGACGGTTAGCTGCTCGCCCCAAGCTTCCAGCGAACAGGTCTGGGGCCCCTTCGACAGGACGCTGCGCACTTCCCTCCAGAGATCCTGTACCAGCTTTGGTTCGGGATTCGAGCCGTCGAGGAAGAACTGCTGGGTGCCGACATCGGCATAGTTGTAAAGCAATTCGCAATGCGAGAGCTGGCCGTCGCGCCCGGCCCGGCCGACTTCCTGGTAGTAGGACTCGACGCTGCCGGGGATGTCCCAGTGAATGACGCACCGCAGGTCGGCGCGGTCGACCCCCATGCCGAACGCATTCGTGGCCACCACGACGGGCATCTCGCCTTTCATGAAGCGTTCCTGGGCGCGGGTGCGCTGCTCGTCGGGCAGACCGGCATGGTAAATCAGGGGCGCCAGCCCGAGTGACTTGAGCATGTCGCCGACGCGTTCGACCTGTTTGCGGGTGCTGCAATAGACGATACCGGTCGGGAACTCGGCCAGGATGCGGCGGATACGCTCCAGCTTGCCGGCATGGGACGCGGCGTGATGGA
Organism: uncultured Verrucomicrobiota bacterium; assembly: GCA_964611575.1. Lineage (GTDB taxonomy): Bacteria > Verrucomicrobiota > Kiritimatiellia > CAIKKV01 > CAITUY01 > CAITUY01. The sequence goes on along the minus strand of CAZTAJ010000010.1, from coordinate 48,855 downwards.
CCACCAGCCGCAGGTTGTCCCGCTTGAAGCCCCTCACGCACACCCGCGGCGGCCGGCGTCCGCCGGTGCCCAGGCCGAGTTGCTTGACGATATCGTCACGCACCTCCGGTGTGGCGGTGGCGGTGAGGGCGATGACGCGCGCATGGGGCAGGGTGGCGACCACCTCGCCCATGCGCAGGTAATCGGGGCGGAAATCATGGCCCCACTGGCTGATGCAATGCGCCTCGTCGATGGCCAGCAGGGCCACATTCAAGTCGCCGAGCAGTTCCTTGAAACGGGCATTGCGGAAACGTTCCGGCGCCACGTAGACCAGCTTGGTGCGGCCCTGCCTGAGGTCGCGGATGCGGGCGGCGGTGTCTTCCATCGAGACGGAGGAATTCAGGCAGGTGGCCGGCAGTCCGCGTCCCACGAGGCCGTCCACCTGATCCTTCATGAGCGAAATCAACGGCGACACCACCAGCGTGATGCCGTCCAGGATCATGGCGGGCAACTGGTAGCAGATCGATTTTCCCGAGCCGGTAGGCATGACCACCACGGCGTCCTGGCCGTCGAGGACGGCGTCAACGGGTTCGCGCTGGCCGGGATGGAACGCGGCAAACCCGAAATGTTTCGACAAGAGCGCATCCAACGCCGCCGCCGCAGGGGCGCCCGTGTCCGCTGAAGACTGGGTGTGAGTGGTCATAGACAAACGGGCGGGACAGTACCATACGCGGGGTGGGGAGGGAAGAACGGGGGAGCGGGACTCATTTCAAAATCCTTGACGCGGATCAAGGTTGGCCGGGCGCGCCTGTGCATAATCGTTTGCATGTTTAGGCGCGAGGTCTAAACTCTAACCACCAAGGAGAGTACATCATGAGCAGTATGTTTTGTTATCAGTGCGAGCAGACGGCCAAGGGGACCGGCTGCACAACGTTCGGCGTTTGCGGCAAGGATCCGGAGACCGCCGTCCTGCAGGATCTGTTGATCCATGCCGCCCAGGGATTGGGCCAGTACGCACACCGGGCCGGCCAGTTGGGCGCGCGCAGCCGCGATGTGGATGTCGGCATGTTGCAGGCGCTGTTCACCACGGTCACCAACGTGAACTTCGATCCGAAACGCCTGGAAACCGTGTTGCGGAAGACGGCGGCGCTGCGCGATCAGGCCCGCCAATCGTACCAGGATGCGGCCAGGGCCAAGGGCAAGACGGCCGAGGCGCTGCAGGGGCCGGCGACGTGGGTTCCGGCGACGGACCTGGCGGGATTGATCCGGCAGGGCGAAGCGGTCTCGCCCGACAAGCGCGCCGCGCAACTGGGCGCGGATGTCGCGGGCACCCAGGATCTGCTGCTGCTCGGGCTCAAGGGCATGGCGGCCTATGCCGATCACGCCCAGATCCTCGGCCAGGAAGACCCGAAGGTGTACGCCTTCCTGCACGAAGCGATGGATTTCCTGGCCAAGCCGCAGCCGACGCTTAACGAGGTCGTGGGCTATGCGCTCAAGGCCGGCGAAGTAAACCTGCGTATCATGGAGCTGCTCGACGTGGCCAATACCGGCGCGTACGGCAACCCGGTGCCCACGGCGGTCCGCATCACCCCGGTGAAGGGCAAGGCCATCCTGGTGTCGGGTCATGACCTCAAGGATCTTGAGTTGCTGCTCAAGCAGACCGAGGGCAAGGGGATCAACATCTACACGCACGGCGAGATGCTGCCGGCGCACGGGTATCCGGGGCTGAAGAAATACAAGCACCTGGCTGGCAACTACGGCGGCGCATGGCAGGATCAGCGAGCGGAGTTCGATGCCTTCCCAGGCGCGATCCTCATGACCACCAACTGCATCCAGAAGCCGAAGGACACCTACAAGGGCCGGATCTTCACCAGCGGTCTGGTGGCGTGGCCGGGCGTGACGCACATTGCCGACGGAAACTTCAGGGCGGTGATCGACGCCGCGCTGGCGGCGCCGGGATTTGCGCAGGACCCTTCGACAGGCTCAGGGCAGGCGGAGCCGGCGAAGACCATCCTGGTGGGCTTCGGGCATGAGGCGGTGCTTGGGGTGGCGGGCACGGTCATCGACGCCGTCAAGAGCGGCGCGCTCAAGCGCTTCTTCCTGATCGGCGGCTGCGACGGCGCCAAGAGCGGACGGAACTATTACACCGACTTTGCGCAGGCGGTGCCCAAGGACTGCGTGGTGCTGACGCTGGCGTGCGGCAAGTACCGGTTCAACAAGCTCGACTTCGGCACCCTCGGCGGGTTGCCGCGGCTGATCGACATGGGCCAGTGCAATGACGCCTATTCCGCCATCAAGGTGGCGGGCGCCCTGGCCGGTGCGTTCAACTGTTCGTTGAACGAACTGCCGCTCTCGATGATCCTGTCATGGTATGAACAGAAGGCCGTGTGCATTCTGTTGACCCTGCTCAGCCTCGGCGTGAAGAACATCCGTCTGGGCCCGAGCCTGCCGGCCTTTGTGACCCCGGCGGTATTGAACGTGCTGGTCGAGAAGTTCGCGATCAAGCCGATCACAACGGTCGAGGCCGACCTGAAAGCCGCCCTCGCGGGAAACTGAGGAAGTCAGAGGACGGGTAGGGCGACGGCCTCCGGCCGCGCCGCTATACGACAGAGGACAGAAGACGGGAGGGGCGGGGCAACCCGCCCCTCTTTTTTGGGTGTGCGCAATATTTCGAATCCTTGATCCGGGTCAAGGAGCGGCTGGGGGTGGTGTTGTAGAGTGGGGGCAGTCAAGACGAGAAAGGAAGCGAACCATGAAACGCAAGATCATCAAAATCGACCAGGACAAGTGCACCGGCTGCGGCGACTGTATTCCCAATTGCCCTGAGGGGGCCATTCAACTGATCGACAACAAGGCGCGGTTGATCAGCGACCTGTTCTGCGACGGGCTGGGAGCCTGCCTCGGGCATTGCCCGGTGGGCGCCATCACGATCGAGGAGCGCGAGGCGGAGCCCTATGACGAGAAGCGGGTGATGGTCAATATCATCAAACAGGGGCCGAACACGATCAAGGCGCACCTCGAACATCTGCGGGATCACCAGCAGATGGACTACCTGCAGGATGCGGTGTCGGTGCTCCATGAGCAGGGCGTCGCCAATCCGCTGCATGCCGCCACAACCGGTCCGGTCGGGCAGGGGCATGGCGGGGGCGGTTGCCCCGGTTCGCGCCAGATGGCCTTCGCTGCCAAACCGGCGGCCGGCGGTGGGGATGAGGGCGGTCAGCGGCCGTCCCAGTTGACCCATTGGCCTGTGCAATTGCACCTGATCTCGCCGCGGGCGCCGCATTACCAGGGCAGCGACTTGCTGCTGGCGGCCGATTGCACGGCGTTCGCGCTGGGCGATTTCCACAAGAACTTCCTCAAGGGGAAGACCCTCGCGATCGCCTGTCCGAAACTGGATGAAGGCCAGGAGGTCTATGTCGAGAAGATCAAGGCGATGATCGACGAGGCGAAGATCAACACCTTGACCGTGATGATCATGCAGGTGCCGTGCTGCGGCGGGTTGCTGCGGATGGCGCAGACGGCGGCCCAACAGGCCGCCCGCAAAGTGCCCATCAAATGCCTCGTTGTCGGTTTGCAGGGTGCTATTCTCAAGGAGGAGTGGGTGTGAGAGGGATGGTTAATGGGGAATGGTTAATCGTTAATGGGGGATGGGGAAGGGGAGGAAAAGACCATGGGTAATCTGGATGATTTCAAAGGGCAGGCGATCGGGTTGGCGGCGGGGGTTGAGTACGCCGCGAATTCCGTGGTGAGCAAGACGATTCTCGACAAGAAGACCGGCACCTTGACGCTCTTCGCCTTCGACCAGGGACAGGGGCTCAGCGAGCACACCTCACCCTATGACGCGACCGTGCAGGTGGTCGAGGGAACGGCTGAACTGGTCGTGGGCGGCAAGCCGCACCGCGTGTCCGCAGGCGAACTGTTCATCATGCCGGCCACCGTCCCGCATTCGGTGCGGGCCGTCGAACGGTTCAAGATGCTCCTGATCATGATCCGGTAAGGCGGCCCCGGGCGGATGGGGCCTGTTTTGGAGTACGCTGGCTTGACAGCGTTTTTGTCAGCCGCGGCTTGACGCGGCGGGAAAGAAAGCGGCGTCAAGCCGCCGCACTCCACATTCCGTCGGTCGACGGCTGTGTCACTCAGGCCTCTAGAACGTCCGGCCGAGGGTGCGGCGCAGGCGGTAGAGCAGGATGCCCCACAGGTACACGACGAATCCGATTTCGCCGCTGCTCATCTTAAGCCTGAAAATGTGCGTGTAACCCTTGAACCCGCGGTAGATCAGGTTGAAGATGGCGTTGTTCGGCCAACGGATCAGGCGGTGCGAGTATTGGGTGAGCGACGGATACTCCACGCACAATGAGAAGAACTTGTGCAGGTTCTCGAACTCGCGTTTGGTCTGCCCCTTGTTGATGGGGGATTCGACCTGGTAGGACGCGTGCTGGACGTGGGCGGGGTCCAGGTAGCCCTTGTCGATGCAGTAGTGGTACAACTGCGTGCGCGGGTAAGGCTGGAAGATCGAGCACCAGGCGTAGGAGGGTTTGACCCGGTTGTTGAGCGCGATGGTCTCGTAGGCGTTCTCGATCGTCTCGTCCGGCAGGCCGACCATGTTCTGGGTCATGATCGAGATGCCGTACTTGTGGAACAGGTCCGCCGCCTTGACGATCTGCTCGTTGGTCATGTCGCGCTTGAGGACGCTCTTGCGCAGGGACTCGTTGCCGCTCTCGATGCCCATGGCGATCGTGATGCAGTTGGCTTGCTTGAGCGCCTGTACGACTTCTTCGTTGACGAGGTTGGCGCGGACGTAACAGATCATGGGCAGGCCCACGCGCTTGCTGTACTCCTCGGCGAACGCCTTCAGCCAGACGCGGTTCATGATGAAGAGGTCATCGTGGAAGTAGACGATTTTGAGCGGGTACTTGCGGCGCACCTCGTCGACCTCGTCGACCACGTGCTTGACGCTGCGCAGGCGGCAATACTGACTCTCGTTCGCCTCCTCGCGGTACATCTTCTTCAGTTTGTGGTTGAAGCAGTAGGTGCAGTCGTACGGGCAGCCACGACCGGCCAGGAAGTGCTTCACGCTGCTGTGCGCGTAGGCGTAGTACTTCAGGAACGAGGCGCGGTCGGGGAAGGGCAGCGTGTCCAGATCGTGGATCAGCGGCCGGATCGGGTTCTTGACCACCGCGCCGTCCTTTTTGACCCACAGGTTGGGGATGGTGGTGATGTCCTCGCCCTTCTGCAGTTTGTCGAGGAGCTCGACCAGCGGCGCATCGCCCTCGCCCCGGCAGATGACGTCCACCTCGGGCTGCTCGATGATCTCGGGAAAGAACGTGGGGTGCGGGCCGCCCATGATCGTGAGGAACGTGGCGTGGCGGCGCAGCTTGCGGATGAGTTCCAGGTAGTACGCCTCGGAGCCGCTGGTGACCGAGAACCCGATCACGTCGGGCTTGTAGGCGGCCACCGCCTTGAACAGGTTCGGTTCGAGGTTGGTGAGAAAGAGGTCCGACTCATGCCCGTGCTTCTTGGCGTTGGCGATCAGGCACATGATCCCCATGGGATCGGTGATGTCCAGCGAGGCGGTCTTATAGACAAACAGGCACTTCATTGGTACAAAGGATCGCTTTCTCGAACGATTGGCGTTTTCGGGCCAAAATCATAGCGTTTCCCCGGCAGAGGGAACAAGACAATAAGAGCTCAGGGAGGGTTCAGGGTTCGGGGTTCAGGGAAGACAAGGGATCAGATTTCCGCCGGCGCCATTTGCACGTGCGGGATGATGCTGAGGATGGGACAAGATCCCCTGAACCCTGAACCCTGAACCCTGGCCACACACATGATCACCGTCCTGCACTTGTGCGAGCATTTCGGAAACGAGCAGGTCTCGTTTCATGGCGTATCGCGTTCATTTGAGTTGTGGATTCCGGCTTACGATAGGACCCGTTTCCGCGTGCTGCTTTGCAGCCGGCAGGGCCCCTCCGGTCCGGCCGAGGCGCGCCTCAAGGCCGCCGGCATCGACCCCCTGCACCTGGGCTACGGCAAGACCGATCCGCGCAACCTGCTGGCCCTGATCCGCCTGATCCGGCGCGAGAAGGTGGAACTCATCCATGCCCACGGCTATGGCGCCTGCACGTGGGGTCGCCTGGCCGGCCTGCTTCTCCGTCTGCCCGTGATCGTGCATGAACGCTGCAACTATGGCACCGTGCCGCTGACGCAGCGTCCGGTCGAATGGCTGCTCGGTCGGTTCACCCGCTGTGCCTTTGCCGTGTCCGAAAGCACGCGGCGCTTCACGATCGAGAAACGGTACATTCCCGCCGACCGGGTGAAGACCCTCTATAGCGGAATCCCGTTGGACACGATTCAGCGCGTCGAGGCGGATTGGATCGCCGCATTCCGCCTGGAGCAGGGGCGCGGCCCGGCCGACCGCGTCCTGGGCGTGGTCGGTCGCCTTGAAGCGCACAAAGGACACATCGATGCCTTCAAAGCCCTGCAACGGATCCTGAAGGTGCGGGCCGACGTCTACCTGTGGGTCATCGGCAACGGCCGGTTCGAGGACGAGTTGCATCGCTGGGTGGCCGACCACGGACTGGCCGCGCATGTTCAGTTCCTCGGCTACCGGACGGATGTGGTGCGCGTGATCCAGTGCCTCGATGTGCAGGTGTTTCCCAGCCACCAGGAAGGCACGCCGAATACGTTGTATGAGGCGATGGCCGTCGGCCGCGCCGTGGTGGCGTCCACCGCCGACGGACAGGGCGAGATCCTGGAAGACGGGAAGACGGCGCTGCTGTTCAAGCCTGGCGATGACGAGGCCATGGCGCGGCTGGTGCTGCGCGTGTTGCAGGACGATACGCTGAGGACGCAACTCCAGAGGAACGTGCTGGAACGGATCAAGGATTTTGACATGAAGCGCACCGTGGAGACGATGGAGCGGACATACGAGGCGCTTGTCGGGGCGCGCGCGGCCCTGTAAGGTGTCTTTGACGCATGCCGGCGCATCTTCCATTTGTCGAACGCAAGACCCCCTGGCGGGGCGTGCTGGACCTCGTCTCCGGCTGCTACCCGGCTTTTCTATTTGGCGGCGCTTTGGGCCGCTGGTTGCCCGTCTTTCATTTCCACGAGGCCCGGCAGGCCGCCTTGGAACCTTACCTCGTCTACCTGGCGAAAAACGGTTACCGGACGGTGACCTCCGAAGCCGTCGCGCGCTATGTGCTCAAGGGCGAGCATCCCGGCCCGCGTTCCGTGGTGCTCTGCTTCGACGATGCCTGGGCCAGCTTGTGGACCGTGGCAGCGCCGCTGCTCAGCGCCTACGGCTTCCAGGCCGTCACCTACGTGCATCCCGGCCGCGTGACGGACGCCGACAGCCTGCGCGCCACGATCGACAGCCCCAGCGGTGCGGCGCCCGATATCGACCAGTCCGCGACGCCGTTTGCCACCTGGCCCGAACTGCGCGCCCTCCACGCGTCCGGAACGATCGATATCCAGGCCCACACCCGGTGGCACGCGATGATTCCATGCGCGCCGAAAGTGACCGGCTTTGTGACGCCGGCCATGCCGGTCCGCCATCCTCATCTCTATCCGCGCCTTCTGACGGGCGCCGGTGAGCGTTTCCTCACTCCAACCGACCTGGGCGCACCCCTGTATCCGGAGCGGTCCCGTTATTCGGATGCCTTGCGATACGACGCGCCTGGCGGGTTCGACGCGTGCACACGGCACGTCCGCGACAACGGCGGCGCGGCCTTCTTTGCGCGGCCTCACTGGGAGGCGGAGTTGCGGGGCGTGCTGGCTGCGGCGGGGCGCGGTCGCCAGGAAACGACGGCGGACCGGGATGCGGCGATCCTGGAAGACCTGGCCGGCGCACGGGAGGAACTCAACCGGCAACTCACGACTGATACCGTCCGCCATATGTGTTTCCCCTGGGCGATTGCCGGGCGGTCTGCCGTAGCCGCTGCCGCGCGGGCCGGGTATGTCACGGCATTTGGCGACCGGCTCTTCGGCGGGCGGGGCGTGCGACCGGGCGATCCCCCTTACCAGCTCATGCGCTTGAAACACCGGTACATCCTGTGCCTGCCGGGAAAAGGGCGACGCACGGCCTTCACGAGCATGGGAGTCATCCGATGAATCCGGCCGCTACGCCCCGCATCTGCCTGTTGACGGGCTCGTTCCATCCGGTGGTCGGCGGCGGCGAAACCCATGCGCGGCTGCTCTGTGCGGAACTGCGGCGGCGCGGCGTATCCGTGTGCGTGGTCACCCGCCGTCGGGTCAGGACGTCGCCGGTCAACGACACGGTCGATGGCGTGCCCGTGCATCGCGTGGCGCCCTCGGGGGTGCCGCGGCTGGGCAAGTACCTCATGATGGCGCCGGCGTTCCTGCGCCTGGTCCGCACTCGCCGCGACTATGATGTGATCTACGTGTGCGGGTTGCGCATCCTGGGCATCGTCGGAACGCTCGCCGCGCTTACGCTCGGCAAGCGTTGTGTCCTGCGCTCCGAATCGCGCGGCGAGTTGTCGGGTGGGTTCATCTGGGAGCGCACCGACGGCCGGACGCGGCCTTTGCTGAAGGCCCTGTTGCGCTGGCCCATCGCCCTGCGCAATGTTGTGCTCAGGAAAGCAGATGCTTTTCTCAGCATCAGCAGTGTGATTCGCGAGGAGTTCCTGGCCTGCGGCGTGCCCCCTGCCCGGATTGCGTCGATCCCCAACGGCATCGACACGGTGCGGTTCGCGCCGGTCGGGGCGGTGGAACGGCAGGCGTTGCGCCGGCGCCTCGCATTGCCGGAAGGGCGCCTGTTCGCTTACACGGGCAAACTCAACCGAGGCAAAGGACTGGAGTTCCTGCTGCGCGTCTGGGCCGACTGGGTGAAGACGCACCCCGAGTACAAACTTGTGTTGGTCGGCTCCGGGGCGATGCAGTTCCTGTCGTGCGAGGCGGAGTTGCGTGGCTACGTCGCGCAGCACAGCCTGGAGTCGTCGGTCCTGTTCGCGGGGAACGTCACGAACGTACCCGAGTACTTGCAGGCGGCGGATGGGTTTCTGTTCGCCTCCGAGAGCGAGGCGCTACCGCTGGCGTTGCTCGAAGCGCTGTCCACCGGCCTGCCGGCGATCGCGTCCGACATCGGCGCGCATCGCGATATCGTCACCCCGGGCCGTGACGGCTGGCTGGCGCCCTGCAACGACGCTGCGGCGTGGGTGCGCTGCCTGGACGAGTGCGTCGCGCAGCCGGAACGCGCGCAGGCGTTCGGCGCGCAGGGACGGCAGACGGTCATGACGCGGTTCAGCATGCCGCATGTGGCGGATGAGCATTGGGCGCTCTTCCGGGCGGTCTGTGCCGGCGGGAAGGTGGCCGAGGCATGAGTACGCCCTCACGCGCGGACGCCGGTCTGCACACGCCGCCTTCCGCCGGGAAACTCATGCGATTCACGGGCTGGAACCTGTTCGGGCTCTGCGCGCCCATGGCCGTGGCGTTCTTTGCGCTGCCGCCGCTGCGCAGCCGGATGGGCCCCGATATCTATGGGGCATTCATCTTCGTTCTCACGGTCGTCAACTACCTGACGATTCTCGATCTCGGGCTGGGGCGCGCTACCACGCGGTTCATGGCCGTGCGGCTCGCCGGCCGGCAGGAGGCCGAATTGCCTGCCATCTTCTGGACGGCGCAAGGCATGATGCTCGCCTTTGCGCTGGCCGGCATGGCGGTGTTCCTTCCGCTCATCCCGTCGATCGTCTGCCACTGGAGCCGCATTCCACCGGCGTTGCAGGCGGATGTCTGCCACACCCTCTTTGTCGCGGCGGCCGGGACGCCGTTCCTGGTGTTGACCGCAAGCCTGGTGGGCGTGCTGGAGGCGCACCAGAAGTTCCGGCTCATCAGCCTGATCCGCGTCCCGATGCAGGTGTACACGTTCCTCGGACCGCTCGCCGTGGCGCTGGTGACCCACACGTTGGTGGCGCCGGTGGCGGCCCTGCTGGCGGGCAAAGCCGTGGAGTGCCTGATTTATTTCGTTGCCTGCCTGAACGTGGCGCCGGTGCTGCGGCGCGCAATGGCGTTCAGGCGGGGGCTGGTGCGCGACTTGTTCGCCTTTGGCGGCTGGATGTCGGTGTCGAGCATTGCCATGCTGGTGCTGGTGCAGAGTAATAGTGCGCTGGTCTTCGGCATGCTGCCGGTGGCGGCGGTGGGCGTGTACGGGACGGTGTCGGAAATGGTCGTCCGCCTGCTGGTCTTTCCGCGGGCCTGGGTGTCGGTGTTGTTCCCGTCCTTTTCCGCCCAGCATGCGGTGCAGGCGGACAGTCTGGCGGGGTTCTACACGCGGGGCGTCAAGGTGCTGTTGATCGCGACGTTCCCGGTGATGTTGCTGCTGGTGGCCTTTGCGGGCGAGGGGCTGGCGCTGTGGCAGGACGCGGCGTTCGCCGCGGCCGGCACGACGGTGATGCGCTGGCTGGTGGCCGGCCTCTTTGTCTACAGTCTGTCCTATGTGCCGTTCTCCCTGTTGCAGGGCGTCGGCCGGCCGGACCTTAGCGCGCGGCTGCACCTGATCGAGGTCCCGCTGTTCATCGGGGGCGCGTGGTTCCTGATCGGGCGCTACGGCATGGAAGGCGCGGGGATCGCCTGGTTCCTGCGTTGTGTCATTGAAGCGGCGGTCATGTTCACGTTGGCCCACCGGTTTGCGCATCCATCGGCGGCGGCCCTGCGGACGGCCGGCGGTTTGCTCCTGCTGGCGTTGGCGATGATGGGCCTTGCGGCGGCGGTTCCGTCGGTGTGGCTGCGGCTGCCGGTCGTCGCGGCAGAGTTCATCCTCTACGGCGTGTTGGCTTGGCGCTGGGTTCTCAACGACGGGGAACGCGCGCGCGTGCGGGGGTGGGTGGGACGACGGAAGATGGTTGATGGTTGTTTGACAGGATGAACAGGATTTTACAGGATTTAGGTGCAGCAGACGGAAGGGAAGGGCCTGTGTCGGAAACGGCAACCCCAATCCCGTTCAATCCTGTAAATCCTGTCTATTAGCGTTGCCTGTAAGAGTGACATACGACGCAAGAGGTAGAGCCGGCTTTACGCCGGCTACGCACATGGCCGGCATAAAGCCGGCCCTACCTGAGGGTGTCACCTATTTACGAAACGCTCAATAAGACCGACTGTCCCAGTCAAATCGACATGTGAGCGAAAGACCACGGACCTGCCTTGCGCCCGGCGGCACTCGTGAGTATTTGGGTGCTTGACTTCGGTCGCCTGCGCATTCAGACTAGACTGACTAGTTTGGAGGAGATGACCATGGCAAGTTGGGCATTACAGGACGCAAAAGGCCGTTTCAGTGAGGTCGTCGAACGCGCGCGGCGGGACGGACCGCAGAGCGTGACTCGGCGCGGCTCCGAGGTTGTGGTGATCGTGGCGGCCGAGCAGTTCCGCCAACTGACCCGGCAAGGCGGGTCCGAGGACTTGGTGGGCTTTCTAGCGCATTCACCGCTGGCCGAACTGAAGCCCGAGTGGCTCGCACGAGACCGTGACAAGGGGCGTGAGGTGGAGTTGTGAAGTGGTTGCTGGACACCTGTGTCGTTTCGGAACTCGTCCGCCCCAAACCCGATCCGGCGGTGGTTGCGTGGGTGCGGAACCAGCAGGAGGAACACCTCTTTCTGAGCGTGCTGACGTTGGGTGAACTCCGCAAGGGCATTCAGCGTCTGCCGGACAGTCATAAACGGGTGCGCCTGGAGAACTGGTTGGACCGCGATCTCAAGCTGCGCTTCGCGGGCCGGTGGTTGACCGTGGATGAGGAAGTCGCCGAGCGCTGGGGGCTCGTGACGGCGGATGCCGTGCGGCGTGGGGTGGGCGTGCCCGTTCTCGACGGCCTGATTGCCGCCACAGCCCTGGTGCATGGCATGACGGTCGTCACGCGCAATACGACGGACATCCGTTCAACGGGAGTCCTTTTTCTGAACCCGTGGGAGGCCGGCTGACAGGCTTTCGCCGCCCGGGATTTGCAACGTCCGACAAAAGAAAGGAGAGTGCCGAATGATCGGCGGAAACCAAGAACTCCAGGACTACGTACTCAAGGCGCAAGGACTCAGAGGCACAGGATTGAGTGGAAATGGGTGATGACCCTTTCCGCGAATTATCCGCAGGGGTGTTATACGGGGAGGAGATCAGAACTTCGCATCTCAGGCGGATCAACCTGACTATTGTTGGGGCGATATTATGAAGATAATCAGTGTGTCTTCTCTACTGCTGGTCTTGCTTATTCAGCCTCTCACTGTAACGGCAATACCGCCTCCCATACCTCACTTGGCGGAATGGGAAACTCATATGACAAACACTGCGGCCATTATCGCCGCCCAGCCCGGTGCGATAGATCACAGCAAGTGTGTGAGGCCAGGATGCGATACTTTGAACGAGGGGTTGGCATGGTACTATGACGGCGACAGGGTCTTCCGCCAAATCGCGCATTACACGAAGAACAACTCCTTGCTCGCCGTCGCCACGAAGTGCAGGGCGTATTACCGATCGTACCTGCACTGTCCGACCGTGGGATATTATGTAGACGGCTGGAGGAACTTCACAAAGGGCCTTTACTACGACTGGGTTGACAACCGCGACGCGACTTCAAAGGCCGATGCGATCATGATGGCAAAACGGGGGAAGTTCTCGCAGAGCCAACACCAGTCGGACCTGCCCAACTGGCTCAAGACTCCTTCCATTGTGGACGTGAGCCGGGAGATCGCCTATGCGATCGAAGCGTGGAACGCTGCAAAAGAGCTTGGCGACGTTGAATTCTCGGGACGCGATCCTTACCTTGACTTGGCATGTTATCAGTTGGACATCTGGAAGTCCTACCTTCAGACGTACCCTGGGAGTAAGTACCCCGGCGAGCCGGGGGCAAAATACCAACCCTTTATGTTCGCGCTGACTTGTGAAGCGCTGATTGAAGTCTGCGGGAGACCCGACACCGAGCCAGCCGACAGAAAGAAGTTGCTGAAAAGGATGGCGGATGTCGCCAAGCTCACCTATGACAAACTCTATGATGAAACGAAACACGCCTTTGTCGCAAACACGGGGAATCCAGCCACCTACTGGCCTGCGCTTAACCTGCTGATCGTCCCGGTGTACGGCTGGCTTTGGCATGAGACGGGCGAACGATATTATCTTGAGGCTGGCGACAGAATATTCTCGGATGGTGTGGTCTTTGGCTGGCCCGAAGTATGGGGCGGAAAGCAGTTCAGCCAGAACTATCGATGGAGCTTTGACTATGTGAACTGGAGGCAACAGGATCCGGTGACGATCACCATGGAACATGCGGCGCAGTTGGATGGCAAGTCGCAGAATACACCCCAACAAACCTCTGCTGGCGACGTCGCTAAGGACAGAAGATGATAATGGTCCCACCATCACCATGGAACGAAAAGTGTTACCCATTTTCCCATGACTTTTAGTCTCATAATCTCGATGCACCACAACAAGCGACAATGCAAGTGCGGCGGTGGAAGGAAATGGGAACATGATTGCGGGGCAAGAGATGGACTGTCGCTTGTCGAGACCCGGCCGACCATGCCCTGCCGACCATGAGGGGGGAGCATGAGAAAAGGAATCCTGGGGTTGCCGGATCGACGATTCCGTGGTACTTAATCCTAATGACAACGGTGCAGGAAATCGAAAGTGCAGTGGCCCATCTTCCGGGCTCGGACCTTGGAGAATTTCGCGCGTGGTTTGTCCAGTTCGACGCAGAAGCTTGGGACCGCGAGTTTGAGGAGGACGCACAGAGCGGGAAACTCGACCGACTCGCCGACAAAGCACTCGCGGACCTTGCTCACGGTCGCTGCTCCGAGCTATGAGTCATCACGCCAACCCCGACTTCTGGAATTACTACCGTCGCCTGCCAGCGAACATTCAGAAGTTGGCGGACCAGAACTTCACCCTCCTGAAGGCAGACCCGCGTCATCCATCTCTGCACCTCAAGAAGGTTGGAAGGCATTGGTCTGTGCGCGTGGGCGACCACTACCGGGCAGTCGGCGTCCAGTCGCCTCAGGGAATCCTCTGGTACTGGATCGGAACCCACGCCGAGTATGATCACATGAAGTCCTGAAGCACCTGCCAAGCGCCTGAACGGTACGGCTGCGCCGCCCGTTAGGCACATCGTCGGCTCGGGGACAATGTAGGTGAAAGCGAACAGACGCGGAAACAATGGATCGTAAATGCCTTTGAGTGTATTTCCTACGGTCTACAGTCTGTAGCCTGCAGTCTCGGCGTCCTATGGGACGCCAGTGAACCGGAGCCAACCCGTTCAGCACACGGATTCAGGCAAGCGCGGCTTGAAGCCGTGTCGCGATGGTGTTACGGTCGCCTGATGCAGATGACTCCCAAAGCGTTGGCAGACATACGGTTGACTCCCCCGTGAAACCGCATCGCCTCATGGTTTCCTTCCTGGCGGCCTTGGCCCTCTGGCTGTTCTTTGCCTGGCCGATCCCCCGGGCCATGACGTCGGGAATCAGCTCGGCGTCCCTGAATGTGGAGAAGGGGTCAAGCCGCGCCATGATCCCGGGCGACCATCTCCAGTTGCTCTATCAGTTCTGGCTGACGGGCGACACGCTGAAAGGCAACACACCGGCGTTTGTGAATCCCTATGAATTCAACGTCGGCAATGATGCCGCCGGAGCCTTCCGAGGAACCTACTATGTTCCGTTTTCACTGTTCTACGCCGCCGGAGCCGCGCTGGGAGGTCCGGCGTTCGGGTATAATGTCGCCCAGTTCATCACGGTGTGGCTGGCCTTCCTCTTTCTCTGGCTGATGGTGCGTCGGTACTGTCGTGATGACCTGACGGCGGCTTTGGCGGCAATGGTCGGGACCGCCCTGCCGTATGCCTGGATCACGATGTTTGACGGAAGTCCCACGGGACTGGCGATGATGTTCATCCCCCTGATCGTCTGGGCCCTGGACGTCATGGTGGTCGACCGCAAGGCCTGGGCCGGCGCCGTGGCGGGGGCTGCCATCTGCCTGGCCGAAAGCGACTCGCATGTCTTCTTCTTTGCCCTGTTGTCGGCCCCGTTCTGGTGTGTGTTCAGCTATCTGTTTCACTTTCCCGGACGCCGGCCATCGCGGGATGATTGGCGAAGCCTGTTCAAATCCTCCATCTGGCTGATTGTCTTCCTGGGCGTCGCGCTCTGGCAGACGGGGTTTATCCGGCATTCCATCCAGGACACGGCCCTGGCGGCGACATCCCGGTCTGTCGAGGAGATCCGGGCGGGCTCCCCGTCTTTGTCCGGGTTGATCCGGTTGGCCAATGTGGGCGAAGGCCGCAAGATCTACGTCGGCGGCTACTTGATGGCGCTCCTGGCGATGGGCGCGGCGGCCGTCCTGCGGGCGCGGCGCCGCGGGAAGGACACTCCGCCCGTCCCCCTGGCGGCACTGGTCTTGTTGGGAATGGCCGTCATCGGTGTTGTCTTGCTATCCAGCGGGGTGATGAATCCTGCCGGTCCCCGGGCGTGGAAAGTCGTCATGACGCTCATTCCCCCCTATGCCCTGATCCGCCAGCCGCACAAGATCTACTGCCTGATGCCGGCGTTGCTGGCCTTGGCGTCCGGCATTCTGTGGCCGTGTCTGGCGAAGGGCATCCCCTCACGCTGGCGCTCCCTGGCGGGAGTTGCGATGGTGATCCCGTTGATCCTGGACTACGGCGGCCGCATCCACCCGACGGTTTGCGTGCTCGACCGCGAGCAAGGCGCCTTCCGGGCAATTGCCGACGATGCGAAGGCGACTCACAATGTGCGGCCGCATTTTCTCTCCCTGCCCCTGTGGCCCGGCGACTCGCACTATGATTCGTTGAACGAGTACTATGTATCGCTCTACAGGCTTCGGATGGTGAACGGCTATGGGGGCACCGTCAGGAAGGCCTATCGCGAAAATGTCTTCCAGCCGCTTGAGAGCATGAACATCGGGGCCATTTCTGACAGTCAGTTGGATTTTCTGGCGGAGAGAGGGGTGGGGTACTTGGTTCTGCATGAGGATTGTTTCCCGGAAAAGGTTTCGCCCTTCCCGGTCGGACAGACGTTGGAGGCGTTGCTGAATCACCCCCGGCTCACGCGCATAGGGCAAGACGGAGCGATGTGGTCGTTCAAGATCCTTTCCGCCGCCGCCGAACCGGCGCGGGACAAGGTGTCTTTCGCGGACCCTGTCTTCTCCGCACGCCGCTTTGAGTTTGAGTCGCTGCAGACCAGTGCCGGTCCGGCGCTCCCGTCATCGAAGGGCGCCGGGAGCATCGTGCTGTCGGAAGGACCGGACTCCGTGTCGTTCGCCGTTCGGATCCCGGCGTCGTTGGTGTCGTTGGATCGACCCCTCTCGTGGCTGATTCGGGCACGCGGGCAGGGCGCGGCTCATGTGGCGAATGTGATCGGGACGAGCACCAACGCGCCGACGACCCTGGTTGTGGCGTCCCCGGAATGGACGTGGACGAAAGTGGCAATTCCGACGGGAGCGGGGGTGGCCGGGGTGGGCGCCGCCGTTTCCTGGGCGGAGGGTCGCGTGGAATTGGATTCAGCCATTCTTGCCGGGGGCGATTGGTCAAGCCCTGCCCCCGGACAGTCGGTTGAATGGCCGGCGGTATGCTTCTTCCATGCGGGGGCATCTGATCGGCAGGGCCGGTGGGTGGAACTCCGCGCGGCCTACGAGCCGGATGCGATCGTGTTCTACGGCCCGAAACTGCCGCTGGATCCCGGAACGTATTCCGTGGAATTGCTCTTCGATTCCCAGGCCCCGGCAGGCACCCTGCTGGGTCAGTTCAATATCCGATGGGCCGGGAATGAAACCGACCACTGGGTCCCGGTGAAACAAGGCCTTCCGGCGGTGGCCCGTTTCGAGCAGAAGGATAACCGGTCGTTCTTTGTGGCGTTTGAATTCCTGCGAGCCGCCGATATCCGTATCCGGAGCGTGGTCCTGACCCGCGGGCCATGAGAGTTACGTCCGGGCGTCCGACAACAGCGCGCGCAACTCATCCTTGACGGGACGACTCAGCACCTCAGCCGCCCGCTTCGTTTGGGAGTCGAGAACGGTCTGCCTGAGGGGGGCGTCCTGAATGACGCGGCCCAGCAGTTCGGCCAGTTCCTTTGGGTCAAGATCGTCGAACAGGATTCCGGCCGTGCCCATGGCTTCCGGGGTTCCTCCGGTCCGGCGGGCGACCACGGGGATGCCCTTGTACATGGCTTCCACCAGCGGCAGACAGTAACCCTCATGCCGGCTCGTGGTGGCGAAACAGTCGGCCTTCCGGTAATAGGCGGACAACCCGGTGGGCGAGGCGAACCGCTCGAAGAAGACGGTGTCGAGGTCGAGTTCCGCCGCGTACATCTTCAGCATGGCGTAATAGGTGGGGGCGCTATGGTCGGACCCCACGATGATCAACCGGCTCTGGGGTTCAATGGTCTTGTGGAACCAGGCGAAGGCCGTGATCAACTCCTCGATGCACTTGTTCGGGGCGACCCGTCCCACAAACAGGATATTCTTCATCGGCACGACCAGCCTGGCCAGCACCGTCGGATCGGGGGCGATGTCGAGTCCGGCGGGATCGAACAGCAGGGGGAAGACCCTGGCCTTGGGGCCGCCCAGTTCGCGGAGTTCGCCGGCGTTAAACGCCGAATCCGCCCAGACGGCATCCACCTGCGCCAGCACGGTCTTCAATTCCCGCCGCGCCTTCGTCAGTTGTTCCGCCAGCGCGGAGTCAAACGGAGCGAAGAACTCTGGAGGCGTGATGTTGTGATAGATCAGGATCTTCCGCGCCGGCGTTGCGAGGAAGACTCCCGTGGCCGCCGAGGCGATGGAATAGTGCCCGATGGCGACATCCCCCGCCGCCTGCCGGTAGGATTCGAGGGGATGACAGTCTCCCACTGTGTCCGGGGCGATGCGGGCAACCGGGGCGTAGATTTCGGAGGTGAACCCGAGATCCCGGCAGAGGGCACGGATGGCGAGCGCTTCATGAGAGATGGCGTCGCCCTGGGCGAATCCGGCGAGAATCTGATGGACCGAGACCGCGCTCATGGGTTGCCCTTCTGACGCAGGGCCGCCACCTCGGCCTCCAGGGCTCGGACGCGTTGTTCGACGGCGGCCTGGGATTGCCGCGCGAGGGTCCGCTGAAAGTCAACTGAACCGATGACCAGTTCATTGATGGCGTTCTGCTGAAAGGCCATGCGGTCGTGCTGATAACGGAGCAACTTCCACAGGAACGCCTTGACGGTGCGAAGGATTGTTCCGCCTATTCCGGCCTTTCCCGGGATGGGGAAACTCTCGGTGCTGACCGAGTAACGGAGGCGCAGGAGTCTGCAATACCGCTCCAGGTACTCCCCGGCATCGCGGGAGGTCTTGAGCGAGAGGGCGGAATCGGCCGGCGACCAGCGGGAGAGGGGCCCCTGATGACGGCCAGCCCGTCGGGTGAGATCCGAGCCGATGTCGGATGCCCGGTCTTTTCCTGCGACGATCAGATACATGGTTGGAAAACTGGCATTTCCCCTTCAACCAAGTCAAGTGAAGCTTGGCATGCTTCGGTCTGCCAGGCGGCGTGTGGGCGCTGCGTCTTCTGGGAGGGACGGCGTGTCGCCGTCCGCGGCCCACCCCATGCGCGCCCTCCCATGGGTTGCGGGCGTGTGCCCTTTTTCATTTACAGACCCAAAGCCCCTTCCTATAAGCAAGCCCGTGAAGCCTCGTCTCATCATCCTGCTTTCGCTGCTGATCTCGCTCCTCGTGGCCACGTGGGCCACCTGGCCGCTGGCCAAAGTGGTCCATGAAGGCATGCCGTCGTCGAACCGGCCGGAAGCTGGCGGGCCGCGTTACATGATCCCGGGCGACCACCTGCAGTTCCTGTATCAGTTGTGGATGCTGGCCGACGCGCTGGAAGGGAAGACGCCGCTCTTCTATCACGTCTACGAGTTCAACCAGGGCGATGATCGTGACCGTTACGAACTGGGTTCCTACTACTTCCCGGTGTGCCTGCTGTATGCCGTGGGCCATGTGATCGGAGGGCCGACCATCGGGTGGAACCTGATGGTGTTCATGACCATCTGGCTGGTCTACCTAGGGACGTGGCTGCTGGTGCGCCGATTCACCGAATCGCCCCTCACGGCGGCGGTAGCGTCGCTGCCGGCCATCCTACTTCCGTACTTTCACGTGGCGTTGTTGGGGGGCAGTCCGACCGGCCCGGGCATGGTGTGGGTCCCGGTGATCCTGCTGGGCGTTGACCTGGCCGTCCGTGACCGCAAGGTGTGGGCCGGTTTCATGGCCGGCGTGGTGCTGTACATCTCGTCCTGGGTAGACCTGCATGTCTTCTTCTTCATGTTCCTGGCGACGCCGGTCTGGGCCCTGCTCTGCGTGGCGTTCGCCTCCGAGCGCGCGGGCGGATGGCGGGGCTTGGCATGGCGGCGGATGGCGGCGGCGGTTACGCCGATCGTTGTGATGATGATTCTGGCGTACCTGCAGACGAGTCTGGTCAAGCATTCGCTGGTCGATACGCTTCAATCCAAGGGTCGCACGATCGAGGAATCGCTGGTGTTCGCCCTGCGTGCCGGCGGGTGGCTCGGCTGGGGCCCCGACAACCGCAACAACATCATCTATATCGGTGCCTGGGTGACGGCGATCCTGGCCGTGGGGTTGGTCCTGCTGGCGATGGATGCCTGGCGGGCCAGGCCGCGTGCGCGGGGCCGGCTGGGGTTCTATGGACTCGTGCTGGGGGGTATCGCCGCCATCGCCCTGCTGGCTCTCGGTCCCAACATGCCCTTCGACTCACAGCACCTGGCCTGGAAGGCGCTGCGCACCGTCATTCCCCCGTTCAAGATGATCCGGCAGCCGGCCAAGGTGTATTGCCTGCTGGGGCCGTTCCTGGCCCTGGCGCTGGTCTTCGCGATCGACCGCATCGCAGTCCTATTCCGGCATCGTGGCGTGACGTGGGCCGTGGTGGGTTTGTTGGCGGCGGGTTGCTTGTGGGACTACGGTCGGCGAATTGATCCCACCCTCTGCCTGCTCGACCAGGAGCAGGGCGCCTACCGGGCGGTCGCCGAGGACGCGGCCCAATGCGGCCGCGAGAACCGCGCCCTGGCGCTGCCTCTCTGGCCGGGCGACTCGCATTGGAATTCGCTGACCGAGTACTACGCGACACTGTACCGGACCAAGATGCTCAACGGGTACCGGCCCACGGTCCGGCGCCAGTACTACACCGACGTCTTCGAACGGCTGTCACCCATGAATATGGGGATCATCACGGACGCGCATCTGGATAACCTGCTGTCGAAGAAGATCGGTTACCTGCTGATCCAGGAGGACGCGTTCCCGGAGAAGGTCAGCCCATTCCCCGTATCGCACACCTTGCGGGAACTGCGACATCATCCCCGCCTGCGGCTGCTGGCCCGCGACCGCTCCATCTGGGCCTTCAGGATTCTTGCCGCCGGGGAAGCGACCGCCGTCAGCTCCCAAACGAGTGCGACCGCCGTGACGTTACTCGGGGGACGCCAGTGGCGCGCGCGGGATGGGGTGTCGAATCCGAACAGCCTGTGGCGGGATGACCCCAAAGAGGACGCGTATGTCCGGCTGACGAATGCGACCGACACGGTTCGGCTGCCCCCCCGCCAGTTCCGCAGGCTGGACGGTCTGCGCTATTTCGTGTCGGTGCGGGGTACGGGCACGCTTCAGGGTGTCTTCGAGACCGGCCCTTCGAACGCGACGGCCAAGGCCACGGTCGCGGCGCCGGTCGGCGGCGACTGGTCGTGGGTTGAGTTGTCGGTGCCGCCGTTTGAGGGGCTTAGCGATGTGGTGCTCACCCTATCCGCCGCGACGGGGCGGGTCGAGGTGGACCGGGTGACGGTCATGGCCGGGCCATGGCCGTGGCTGGAGCCCGGCCTGAGCCTGACCTTGCCGGCTGACGCGTTCTTCTACACGGGTTACTCCGACGGCGCCAATGGCAGCGTGCATCTGGACGCGACACGCGTGCCTGCCGCGGGCGTCTTCTACGGCCCGAATCTGCCCGTGCGTCCCGGCCGGTACCGTGTGGCGCTGGACTTCGCCAGTCCGGCCCCGGCCGGCGTGGTCCTGGGCGAGGTGGTTATGTCCGCTTCCGGCCAAGGCGTACTCGCGAGCGGCCCGGTCACTGCGGGGCTCCCCGCGGCGCTCGAGTTCGACTACGCGGGGCATCGTCCGCTGCGTCTCGAACTGCGTTTCACGCGCCATGGCGATCTCACCCTCCGGTCCGTGACGCTGACGCGCCTGCCGTGAGGCGGGTTCCAGAATGCTCGCGGTTGCTCCCGCTTCGCTGTCGATGTGTCCATCGGTTTACGGAGATTCGAGCGCCGTTTGACGAGGCAGCAATACGATGCTAGTGTGATATCACATTGATATAGGAGGCGTTCTATGTCTGGAATTGTCATTCGCGATTTGCCCCCGGCACTGCATGAGCGGATTAGGGAGGAAGCGCAACGCCACCGGCGTTCGATGGCCAAGGAGGTCGTCACCATTCTGGAGGACGTGCTGGGACAGAGTACGGAACGGACGTATCCGATGCCCGTGAAGGTGGCCTTTCCGCTGACGGACGAGTTTCTCAACAAAGCCAAACGATGGGGGCGGTCATGATTGTTGTGGACGCCAATGTCGTGGCGCACTTCTTCATCGAAGGCGGGAAGACCGCGCTGTCCAGGAGGGTGCGCGAACGGGATTCGCATTGGATCGTGCCGGGGATATGGCGGCACGAATTTCTGAACATCCTGGTGAGCACCTGCCTTTTTGCAAAGCTGGCGCAGCAGGCGGCCGAGGGGATCTGGAAGAACGCCGAAGACCTGCTGCGCGGCAATATCTACGAGCCGAGTATGAAGGATGTGCTGGCCGAGGCAGTCGCACGGTCCACGACGGCCTACGATGCCGAGTACGTGACACTGGCGAAAGCGAAAGGTGTCCAGTGCGTAACGGAGGATGTCCCCCTGCAGAAGGCATTTCCGGGGATAGCGGTATCCATGGCCACGTTCCTGGGCATTCAGGGAGCGCCGCACGCCTTGCGGGAAGCGTCCGGATCCTATCGGACCCGGCGCGGGCGGCGATAGGCGCGCAACAGCATGTTCACACAGGAGTCCCCATGAACAACGCGATTATCCCGGCAACCAGACTGGAGGACGACTTCTATGACTGGTGAGCGGGCCATGATGAAAAGAAGCGCCTGGTCGCGGCGCGCAAGGACTTCAAGCTGGTTTTCATCGTGATGGGTATATTCCCACGCGGGCAACCGGACGATCCACTCCGGGCGCAGATCCGGCAAATCAACGAGCGGTTGGCGGAGGTTGCCGCCACCCGACCGAGCGTGAAGTTCATGGAGATCGGTCCGCGATTTCTCGATGCGGAAGGACGCATTCCCGTGGAGTTGATGAACGATAGTGTCCATCCGACCGAAGCGGGGTACCGGATCTGGGCCCGGGCGATCGAGCCGGTCGTGAGGGAATGCGTGGGTACAAACGCCTGAACAGAAGCGGTCGGCGCTGTCTCTCTCTTGCGGTCTTGCGATGCACAGGGACGAGCAGGATCGGCTTGGTGACCTGGTGGACGACATTAGGGGCGACACTGCCTGCCCAAAAGGCCTTCGTGCCGGCGAGGCCGTGCGTCAATAACACCGTGGCATCCCGGTCGTCGCGCGCTGATTCGCGCACGATCGTTTCCGTGGGATCGCCGCGCACGACGAGTGCCGTTGCCGGGATGCCCAGGGCGAGCAAACGTTCAACCAGGCATCGCAGGTAACCGGCCGCGCCTTCCTCCGCCAGGTCCAGCAGGATCCGCGTGGACGATGGCAGGAGTTGACCCGTGGCCGCCTGCACACTTTGCAGTCTCGCCACGGGCGGCACGGCGAGCAGCAGGTCAACCGTTGCCCCCACCGCCCCGGCAAAGCGTTCCGCCCAGTCGAGTCCGGCAATGTGATCCGCCTGCCCATCCACCGGGACGACGGGCGCCTCGTCAATCGAACACGAGTCGCCCATAATGCGAGCGCATGTGGTAATTGGTGGCGGGCAGGGCGGGGCACATGCTGAGTTCCTTGGCCGGCAGGTGGACCGAGTAGTTGTAACGCGACACGAGAATCCGCCAGCGGCTGCCCGGCCCCCACTTTTCGCCGCGTGCCGTCAGGTCCTTCACGGGCACGGCCATTTCCGCGGTCCACCCGCGATCGCGGTCACTCCAGTCGTTCAGGGTGCCGTCCACATGCGCGGCCGTCTTCAGCCGGAATCCCTGCTTGAAATGGCTGGGCAGACCGAGCCGGCCGGGGCTGGGGAAGAAGAACGTCGTTTGGTGTGCTTTCGGCGTGACGTAAAGCTCCCAATACCAGGGTTGGTCCTCAGGCCAGATGAAGAACTCCGCCAGATCGCCCATGAGGTAGTGATGTTGCCCATCCTTCGTGCCCTCGGCTACGACGTCCGAATCGGTGAAGTCCACGCCGAGGTATAGGGCCTTCTCGTCCCAGGCCAGGCGCATGTTGCCGGGTTCCTGCAGGCGCTGTCCTTTGGCTTGGGCATCCAGCGACAGGGCCAGCGGATAGACCTTGGCCTGCTTCCAGACGGGATCCCCCAGTCGGCCATCGAATTTCACAGGCTTTTCGGCGTGTGCGGCGACCAGATTGACAAGGCGGGGTGGGGCGGTTTTGACGCGAGACGCTGACATGTGACATTCCTTTCTACTGAGCAACTGGATGGAACATTACAGGCCATACTCCCGGCCGCAAGCGAAAATGCGGCCAAATCCAATCCCAAGCCTCACCGGGTGATATAAAAAACAATAAAAAATCACTGAAATCCATTGACGGAGGGTGGGGCAAGGTGGTGTATTGTGTCGCATAGGTACACCTTTGTGGGGCGATGGTGGAGATAAGTGACAAAAATGGGGTCGGCGGGCCTGGCGGAACACAGGGCGTGTTCGTCGGGACGTTTGTCCATTCGCTGGACCCGAAACAGCGCCTGACCATTCCGTCTGAATGGCGGGACCATGTCGGCGATCCGGCCAGTCTCTACGTGCTGCCGGGGTTGGACGAGAAGTGCCTGACGGTATTTCCGGCGCGCGAGATGGCGCAGCGCCTGCAGAAGGTCCGCCATATGTCGATTGCCGACGCCAAGGCACGCCAGTTCGCGCGCGTGCTGGGATCGCAGTCGCAACTGGCGCCTTGGGATACGGCAGGGCGCATCCGGATCAAGGATGAGTTGATGGAATTTGCCGGTCTGGTCAACCAGGTGGTGTTGGTCGGCCAGTTTGAAGGGTTTGAACTCTGGAATCCGGAACGCTGGAAGACGGTCAACAGTGCCGGCGTGGCAAATCTGCGTGAAGCAGCGCAATATGTGGGCTTCTGAGGCAGAGAGTGGAGTGGTGCGGTGATGAGACAGTCGATATTCGCCAGATTCATGCAGACGAACGGCTCGATCATGGGCTGGCGCGACCAGATGTCGTGGCTGAGGGTCACCCGTCGGGACGCCCAGACGATCGAGTCCCTGTTCGGCACCCGCCATGTCGGCCGCGGCGGGTTACGGATCGCCAGTACGGTGGTCAGCGTTGACGCCATGCGGCGGTTAAGGAATGCGCATGCATCGGGCGGTACTGCTCCCTGAGATTGTCCGGCTGCTGGGGCCCCGTCCGGGCGGTGTTTACGTGGACGGGACGCTCGGCGGGGGCGGTCATACGAGGGCCATTCTGGAGGCGGCCGGTGACGGGGCGAGACTGCTGGCGCTGGACCGGGACTCGGAGGTGCTGGAGCGGGCGCGCCGGGAACTGGGTGACCTGGCCCGGTTCTGCACATTCGCGCAGGCCAACTTCGCCGACCTGGCCGGGACGGCTCGGGGGAACGGTTTCGATGTCGTGGATGGCATCGTGTTGGACGTCGGGGTGTCGTCGTACCAGTTGGACGACCCCGGGCGCGGCTTCAGCTTCATGCGGGATGGCCCGCTGGATATGCGCATGGATCGCACGCAGACCACAACCGCGGCGGACCTGGTGAACACCCGGTCCGCGGCCGAGTTGGCGGCTCTTTTCAGGGCGTATGGCGAGGAGCCGCGGGCGCGGGCCATTGCGACGCGGATTGAGACCCGCCGCCGCGAGGCGCCATTCGCCCGGACGGCCGAGCTGGCGGCCCTGGTGAGCGAGGTGTACGGCGGGCGGCGCGAACGCCTGCATCCGGCCACGCGGGTCTTCCAGGCGTTGCGTATTGCCGTGAACGGCGAGTTGGAGGCCCTGGCGGCGGGGTTGGAGGTTGGTCTCGAATTACTTCGGCCGGGCGGGCGGATGGCGGTGATCGCCTTCCACAGCCTGGAGGACCGGATCGTGAAACGGTGTTTCGCGGAGCACGAGGGCCGCTGGGAAGGGCGGCCCGAGGGTGGTCAGACGTGGGTGGGGCGCATCCCCGCCGTCACGCGCCTGACCCGCAAGCCGGTGGTTCCCGGCGATGAGGAATGCGCGAGTAACCCGCGCGCGCGATCGGCGAAACTGCGCGCGGTGGAGAGAAAGGACGACGATCATGGCACGGCGTAATCGCAAGAAGAATGCAACGAGTTTCGTGTTCCCCTGGCAGATGGCGCTGGTGTCGGCCGGGATCGCCGCGTTCGCGCTGGTCTATGTCTGTCTCCAGTCCCGCGCGGAGACGCTGGGGCGCGAAATCAAGGCCATGGAAGCCAAACGCGACCAGTTGCGCGAGAGAATTGTGAAGGAACAAAGCGTCTGGGCCCGGATGCAGTCGCCCGGCAGGCTCGAGCAGGCACTGCGCGAACATGCCCTGGTGATGACCTGGCCGAATCGCAGCCAGATTGTCCGCGTCCGGGCCGACGGGATGCTCGACGGCTATGCAGGACCCGAGTCCCGGCCTTCCAGCCGCATTGTCCGAGCCGACAGGATTGTAATGAATGACTGACGAACGGGGATCATCCAGATATCTGGGCATCGCGCTCCTGATCGGGTTGCTGATGGCCGGCTTGGTGTTTCGTCTCGTGACCCTCCATCTCGGACTGTGCGAGCAGGCGCGCAAGTCGATCGTCCAGTCCCGCACGTATCGCGAGACGCTGAGTGTTGGCCGCGGCCGCATTGTCGACGGCAGCGCCGCCGGGAATATTCTGGCGGTGAACGTGGGGGTGAAGGACATCTGGGCCGACCCGGCGCCACTGCTGGCCAGCAATCGTGTCGCCGAGGTGGCGGCGGCGTTGGCGCCGCTGCTCGGCCTCGAGGTGGCGGCGATCACCAACGGGCTGAACAAGCCGGGCCGCCATTTCGTCTACCTGGCCCGCTATGTGCCTGACGAAAAAGCGCAGGCCATCGCCCGCCTCAGACTGCCGGCCATCCACATGGATTCCGTTAAGACCCGTTCGTATCCCCAGGGGTCGATGTTGTGCCATGTGCTGGGGTTTGTGAACTACGACGGGGTCGGCTCTGCGGGGCTCGAACTCTCCCTCGACCGCCATCTCAAGGGCGAGGCCGGCGTGCTGGAAAGCCGGCTCGATGGCCGCCGCCGCGAAATGTTCGACCGCCGCATTTCCGAGATTCCCTCCCGCGATGGGGCGGACGTGAAATTGACGATCGACCAGAATCTTCAGTACATGCTGGAGAAAGCGCTGGGCGCCGCGCTGGATCACCACCATGCCAGGGCCGGTTGGGCCATCATGCAGCGGGTCCGAACGGGGGAGATCCTGGCCATGGCCAACCTGCCCGGCTTCGATCCCAATCTCTTCCGCGAGGCGACCGACGATCAGAAGCTCAACCGCGCCATCGGCTGCTCGTATGAGCCCGGCTCAACGTTCAAGGTCGCCGTGATCGCCGCCGCCTTGAATGAGGGCATTGTGACGCCTGACACGGTGTTCAATTGCGAGAACGGCCGCTGGCTCTACCAGAACAGGATCCTGCGCGACTACCACTCGTACGGGTCCCTGAGTGTCGCCGACATCCTCAAGAAATCGAGCAACATCGGCGCCGCCAAGATCGGCATCATGCTGGGCAACGAACGGATGGATCGCTACCTGCGCGAGTTCAACATCGGCAGCAAACTGGGCATTGATGTCCCCGGTGAGGAAAGCGGCATCCTGAGGCCGCTATCGCAGTGGTCCCCCATCAGTTCAAGCCGGATCGCCATCGGCCAGGGCGTGGCAGTCACCGGCCTGCAGATGCTCGGTGTGCTGTGCGGCATTGCCAACGACGGGGTCATCATGAAGCCCTACGTGGTCAAGGAAATCACAGGTCCGGACGGCCGGGTGACGTTCCGCAACCAGCCGCAAGTGCTCGGCCGACCGATCCGGCGCGAGACCGCGGCCTTGATGCGCGCGCTGCTGACACGGGTGACCGAACCGGGCGGCACGGGCGTGAAAGCGGCCGTCGACGGGTTCAAGGTGGCCGGCAAGACCGGGACCGCCCAGAAAGTAGTCGGCGGGCATTATTCAGAAACCGACTACATTGCGTCCTTTGTCGGTTTCCTCCCTTCCGACAACCCGGAGATCGGCATGCTGGTCGTCATTGACGAACCGCAGCCGCTGCACACCGGCGGCACGGTGTCGGCCCCCGTGTTCGGTGAAGTGGCCGAACAGGCTGCGCGCTACCTGAGCCTCGTTCCCCCGGCGGATTTCACCGTGGCCGCCAATGGGTCACCCCGGATCCGCCCTGCCGCGCCATGAAACTCTCCGACCTTCTCAAGGCCACGCCGCACATCGCCGTCCGCGGCGATCCCGACCGGCTCGTGGCCGGCATGGCCTGCGACTCGCGGCAGGTCCGTCCGGATTTCCTGTTTGTCGCCATTCCCGGCGTCCAGTGCGACGGGCTGCAGTTCGTGGATGACGCCATCAAGCGTGGCGCCTCGGTGATTGTCACGTCCCAGGCGCGGTTCGCCGTGCGGGATGCCACCCACGTGCAGGTCGAGAATACCCGCCGCGCGCTGGCCGAACTCGCCGATGCCTTCTACCGGCACCCGTCGGGGAGGCTGGTGCTGGCGGGCGTCACCGGCACCAACGGCAAGACCACCACCACGTTCCAGTTGCATGACATCCTGGCCGCCGCCGGACTGACGCCGGGCTTGATCGGCACCGTGCATTACGAGGTCGGCGCCCGGGTGATTCCCGCGGGCCGCACGACGCCGCAGGCGATCGAACTCCAGGCGCTGTTCGACCAGATGCTGCATGCCGGCTGCAAGAGCGCCATAATGGAGGTATCGTCGCATGCCCTCGACCAGGATCGGGTGGTCGGCTGCGATTTCGACGTTGCCGTGTTCACCAACCTGACGCAGGACCACCTGGACTACCATCAGACGCTGGAGCGCTATTTCGAGGCCAAGCGGCGCCTGTTCCGTCAACTCGGCCGCCAGTCAAAGACGGCCACGGCGGTGATCAACGGCGACGACCCGTGGGGTTTGCGCCTGGCCTCCGACCCCGAGATTCGCGCGCGGGTGCTGACCTTCGGCTGCGGCGAGGGGATGGATGTACGCGCCTGTGATGTGGCCACGGGTCCGAAAGGCAGCGAGTTCAGGATCGTCAGTCCCTGGGGTGAAACCCGGATCCGCCTGTCGCTGCTGGGGCATTTCAACGTGATGAACACGCTGGGCGCCTATGCGGCGGCCCGCGCGCTCGGGATTGACGAACGTCTCACCGTGGACGCGCTGGCCGCGCGCCGAACGGTGCAGGGCCGGCTGGAAGAAGTGCCCACCCGCCGGGGCTGGCGCGTGTTCGTGGACTATGCCCATACGGACGATGCCCTGGCCAATGTGTTGCGCACCATGCGGGCACTCAACCCGGCGCGGCTGATCGTGGTCTTCGGCTGCGGCGGCAATCGCGATCACGCCAAGCGCCCGCTCATGGGCGCCGTCGCGGCCGCGCTCGCGGACTACACCATCCTGACGGCCGACAACTCCCGCCGCGAGGAGCCGCGCGTGATCATCTCCCAGATCGAGGCCGGCTTCGGGGCCTGCCGCGCGTACGAGGTGATCGAGGACCGCGCCCAGGCCATCGAGACCGCCCTGCGGCTCGCCCGCGAAGGCGATGTCGTGGTGATCGCAGGCAAAGGCCATGAAACCACCCAGGAGTTCTCCAACACCATTGTGCCGTTCGACGACCGGCAGGTGGTGAGAAACCTCCTGCAATCCCTGACGCCATGAACACGCCATCCCGTTTTGCGACGGAATCCCTGGCCGCCTGGGCCGGGGGCGACTGGCTGCCTGCCGCGCCCGGGCACGTGGCGGGCATCACGCACGACACCCGTTCCATCCGGCCGGACGATCTGTTCGTCGCGGTGCGGGGCGCGCGATTCGACGGCCACGATTTCGTGGCCGAGGCCCGCCGCCGCGGGGCCTGCGGAGCCGTGGTGCAGCGCGATCGGGCGGCCGCCCTGGCAGCCCATGGGCCGCTGCTGGCCGTCGATGATCCCCTGCGGGCGCTCCAGGCGATGGCTGCCGCCCATCGGCGGCAGACCGGGGCGAGGGTGGTCGGCGTGACCGGCAGCACGGGCAAGACGACCGTCAAGGAACTGATCGCCGCCATGCTGGCCACCACCTGGCGCACGGTGCGGACCCGCGGGAACTGGAATAACGAGATCGGCCTGCCGCTCAGCCTTTTCGACATGGAAGCCGGGACGCAGGCGGGCGTGTTCGAACTTGGCATCAGTCATCCGGGCGAGATGGTGCCGCTCTGCCGCATGGCGCAGCCCGACTGGGGCGTGATCACGACCATCGGGCCGGTGCACCTGGAGTTCTTCGAGTCGGTGGAGGCCATCGCCCGCGAGAAGGGCGTCCTTCTGCAACAGCTTCCGGCCGACGGGACCGCGGTGTTGAGCCTTGACGATGCGTGCTTCGCGGTGTTGCGCGATGTCGTGCCCTGCCGCCTGGTCACCGTGTCAATGCGCGGCGAGGCGGACTACACGCTGGCCGATGGCGATACGCCCGAGACGGGCCTGGTGAAGGAACGGCGTACGGCCGAATCGTTCATGCTGCGGATGCCGATGCCGGGTCGCCACAACCGTCACAATACTCTGCTGGCCGTGGCGGTGGCGCGGGGGTTTAACGTGCCCTGGCCCGAGATCGCCGCCGGCCTGCAGCATTACACCCCGCCGCCCATGCGCTGGGAAGTGAGCACCGTGCAGGGTGTCACGGTGATCAACGATGCCTACAACGCCAATCCGCTCGGCATGCGGGCGGCGTTGGATACGTTCCGGGACCTGAAGGTGGACGGACGGAAGTGGCTGGTGCTGGGCGACATGCTTGAGCTGGGGCCCCGCGCGTCGGAGGAACACGAGGCGATCGGGCGCCTGGCGGCGGCGGGTGACGGGGCCGGGCTATTTGCGGTGGGGCCGCTGGGGGCGCATCTGGCTGACGGCGCGGAAGCCGCCGGGTGGCCCCGGGAACGCGTGGTGCGCTGCGCCACGGCCGGCGAGGCGGGCAAAGCGCTCGCGGCCTGTGCACGGGCCGGCGACGCCGCGTTGTTCAAGGCGTCGCGGGGCCTGCACCTCGAAACGGCCGTCAAGGATTTCCAGGACCGCCTGGCGGGGCGGACCTGAGGGGATTGGATCGGGACACAGGAACCATGTTGTACTATCTGCACTTTCTCAGTGGCGTCTTCTCCGAACTGCGCGTCTTTCGTTACATCACCGTGCGCGCCCTGGGCGGGGCCGCCACGGCGTTTCTGCTGAGCGTGCTGCTGGGTCCGTGGCTGATCGCCCGGCTGAGGCAGCTCAAGATCCAGACGCACGAGAAACGCGGCGATGCACCGGCGCTCGACGATTTGCGCGCCAAGAAATCCGGCACCCCGACCATGGGCGGCCTGCTCATCATCGGGTCGGTGACCATCGCCACGCTGCTGTGGGCGATTCCCATCGATACGCATATCCTGCTGACGCTCTCCACGTTCATCTACATGGGCGCGGTCGGCTTTCTTGACGACCAGGCCAAGCTCAGGGGGAAAAGCGCGAAAGGCATCAGCGCCCGCTGGAAATTCAGGCTGCAACTGTTCTGGGCGGTGCTGATCGGCGGGGCGCTGCTGGTGACGCCCGGAACGCAGGAACAGGTGCGCCAGCTCATGGTGCCGTTTATCAAGGAACCGGTGCTGCAGGACATGGGCGTCGTGCTCACCATCGTGTTCGTCACGCTGATCATTGTCGGGGCCTCGAATGCCGTGAACTTGACGGATGGACTCGACGGGCTGGCGATCGGCTGCAGCATTTCCGTGGCCCTGGCGTATCTGGTCATGGCTTACGTGGCAGGCCATCTGAAGTTTGCCGAATACCTGCGCGTGCCGTATGTGCCCGGCAGCGGCGAACTGGCGGTCTTCTGCGGCTGTCTGCTGGGAGGCTGCCTCGGCTTCCTCTGGTACAACTGCCACCCGGCGCAGGTGTTCATGGGAGACACCGGCAGCCTGGCACTGGGCGGCGCCATGGCCATGGTCGCGATTCTGATCAAGCAGGAACTGGCCCTGATCATCGTCGGGGGCGTATTCGTCATGGAGGCGGTCAGCGTCATTCTGCAGGTGGCGTCGTTCAAACTCCGCGGCAAACGCATCTTCGCCATGGCGCCGATTCATCATCACTTCGAGCTGAAGAAATGGAGCGAAACCCAGGTGACGATCCGGTTCTGGATCCTGTCGATTCTGTTTGCGCTTCTGGGCATGGCCACGCTCAAGATCCGGTAGGCGCTCATGACCGACATTTCACCATCCGAATTTCGCAGGGACGTCTTCCGTGGTCCGCCGATGGGGCCGCTGCGCCAGGCCGTTGTGCTCGGGCTCGGGTCCAGCGGTGAGGTGGCCGCCCGGCTGCTATTGGACCGGGGCATCCGGGTCACGGTGCTGGACGCCGCTGCGGGTGCGACGCAGGAAACGCGTGCCGCGGCGTTGCGCGCCGCGGGCGCGGTCGTGCGACTCGGCGCAGGAGCGCTGCCCGGCGAGCCGTTTGACCTGTGTGTGGTCAGCCCCGGCCTGCGGGCGGACGATGCGTGGGTGACCGTGGCCCGTGGGCGCGGGTTGCGGGTGTGGGGCGAACTCGAATTGGGGTGGCGCGCCTGCCGCAGCCGTGTGCTGGCGGTCACCGGTTCGAACGGCAAGAGCACACTGGTCAAACTCTGCCGCGACGCACTGGTCGCCACGGGCTTCCGCGCGGACATCGCGGGAAACTACGGACCGCCCTTGTGTGCGGCGGCCCGGCTGGCGGAAGCGCCCGACTGGCTTGTGGTTGAGGTCAGTTCATTCCAGCTCGAAACGGTCGATGCCTTTCGTCCTGATGTCGGCATCCTGCTCAATCTCAATCCGAATCACCTGGATCGACACGGCACGCTGGAGGCGTATGGTCGCCTCAAGGCGCGGTTGTTCGGCGCCATGGGGGCGGCGGAAACGGCGATCGTGCCCCTTCAGACACCCGCGGTGATCCGGGAGGCTCTGCCCGCCGCGTGCCGGAAACGGACATTCGGGGTCGGGGAGGATGCGGACGCTGCCTATGCCGACGGGGTGGTCCGGGTGCGCGGCGTCGGCGACTACGAGGTGCGGGACACACCGTTCGGCAACGAGGTGATGGGCATCACGGCGGCAGCCGCCATGGCGGCCATCCACTCCTGCGGAATCGATCTGGCCTGTGTCGCGGAGGCGGCGAAGGCGTTCCGGCGGCTGCCGCACCGCATGGAACCCGTGGCGGTTCTTCGCGGCGTCCGGTTTATTGACGACTCCAAGGCAACCAATCTTGCGGCGCTTGCAGCGGGACTGGCCATGGCGGGAGGTCCCGTGCGGTTGATTGCCGGTGGCCTGCTCAAGGAACACGACCTCTCGGCAATAAAAAAAATGCTAGTCAACCGGGTAAGGGGTGTCTACATTATCGGCAAATCTACGCAGGAAATGGCCTCGGCATGGCAGGATACCGTGCCATGTCATGTTTGCCGGGATTTGAACGAGGCTGTGCATAGAGCCTGGAAGGAGGCGCATACAGGCGAAGTGGTTTTGCTGTCCCCTGGGTGTGCGAGTTTCGACCAGTTTTTGAGTTTCGAGGACCGAGGCGAACGATTTAAGTCAATAGTCAGAGGATTGAAGGAGGAGTGACGTGAAAAAGGGATGGGTGATTGGAAGTATCGTGGTGGTTCATTGTGTGTTGATCGGGTCCGTGGCACTGCTTCAAGGATGTGGCACGACGCCGAAGCCGACGGAGCCGCCCGCTCCGCAGGTGGTTATGCCACCGCCGATGGAGCCGGTTGTGTTGCCGCCCGTGGTCATGCCGCCGCCGGTCAAGGCCGAGCCGGTGCAACTCACGAAGACCTACACGGTCAAGTCGGGTGACAGCCTGTCCATGATCGCGAAGCGCTTCAACGTGTCGACGCGCGACCTGATGAAGATGAACAAGATCGCGAGCGCGAACAAGATTCGCGTGGGCCAGAAGCTGACGCTTCCGGGCTACGTCAACCTGAACGCCCCTGTGCCGCCCCGCCCCAAGAAGGCTGTCGTGGCGAAGAAGGTGTCGCACGCGGCCGCGCCGACGGTTGGCGCCGGCGAGTACCTGGTGAAATCCGGAGATTCGCTGGGCTTGATCGCGCAGAAGAGCGGTTCTTCGGTGGCGGCGATCAAGCAGGCGAACAACCTGACCAGCGACCGGTTGCAGGTCAACCAGAAGCTGACGATTCCCAAGGGCGGCGCGGTGGCGGCGGCCCCGGTGGAAGCCCCGGCGGCCCCGGTGGAAGGCGCGCCCGTGGTCGAACCCGCGGCGGCTCCGGCGGAGGGCGCGGGGATGCCCGAGTCCAAGCCGAACGGCGTAATGCATGTGGTCGAGCCGAACCAGGATCTCAACTCGATCGCCATGATGTATGGCGTGCGTGTGGAGGATGTCATGCGGCTCAACAATCTGGCGACGCCGGATGTCAAGGTTGGGCAGACCCTCAACATCCCGCCGCCTGTTGAGTGATGTGGAAAGCCCCCAGTATTCTGGTGGGCATCGTTCTACTCTTGCTGGCGCTGGGCATCGTCATGTTGGCCAGCGCCAGCTCCGTTAAGGGGGCCGATGCTCATACGGACCCTTCGTATTTCCTGAAGCGCCAGCTTGTCTTTCTCGCGGTGGCGCTCATTGCCGGGGTGGTGGCGGCGCGGATCGACTACCGTGTCTGGCAGCGCCACTGGATTCCCGTGACCGTCTTCGCGGTTGCCTTGCTGGTCATCGTTCTGATTCCCCACATCGGGTTCAAAGTCGGCGGAAGCCGGCGCTGGCTTAAGGTGGGCGGGTTCAGCCTGCAGCCATCCGAGTTTGCGAAGCTGGCCTCGGTGATCATGCTGAGCGCCTGGATGGCGCACATCGGACGCAAGGCGCGCCTGTTTGCCCACGGCATTCTCAAGCCCGGAATCATGTTGGGGTTGTTCCTGGGCCTGGTCTTCCTGGAGCCCGATTTCGGGACCACGATTCTGATCGCCACGGTGGGCTTTGCCCTGTTGTACCTCGGCGGAGCGCGCCTGAATTATCTGGCCATTGTCGGCACGCTGGGATTCGTCCTGTTCGCGGTGGCCATCCTGCACGATCCCGTGCGGATGGGCCGCATTCTCGCTTTTCTAATGCCGGACAAATACCCGGCAGCCGCCTACCAGCTTGGCCAGTCGAAGGATGCCTTCATCATGGGAGGCGTGGGCGGATGCGGTCTCGGGGAGAGCATCCAGAAACATTTCTACCTGCCGGAAGCCCACACGGATTTCATCCTGGCCATCGTGGGCGAAGAACTGGGCCTGACGGTGTCCCTGCTGGTGGTGCTGCTGTTCGGCGGCATTCTGGCGACCGGATTGATCATCGCCCGCCAGGCGCGTGACCTCTTCGGGCGGTTGCTGGCCATGGGGATTACTCTGATGACGGTGGTTCAGGCCGTGATCAATGTTGGCGTGGTGACCGGGTGTTTACCCACCAAGGGACTGCCCCTGCCGTTCATCAGCTATGGCGGCTCGAGCCTCGTCATGTCGATGATCGGCGTCGGGATTCTCATCAACATCGCCCACCAGGGCATCTCCGACGATCACCATCTGGCGGATACGCCGCGTGACGGCGCCCAGTGGGTGTGATCAGGTCGCTCTGTGGGCCAGGATTGCCTCCACGGCCTTGAGCAGGGGCTCTTCATCGTTGGACGGCACGAACGTTCGAACATTGGTGAATTTGCTGGCAGGGTCATGCACCATGCTATCATCGTAGAGCACCACGGGAATGGTCCGGGTGCTTGGCATGGCGCCCAACATGGTCGCGATGGCCGGCCCGTTGACATGCGGCATGATGTATTTGACGAGCAGCACGTCAGGGTTGTGAAGGATGGCGGTCTCAATGACCGCGTAGCTGTTCGAAACCCCGTGCGCGACGTAGCCGTAACGGGTGAAGAAATTGACGAGTCGCTGGCACTTGTGCGGATCGTCCTCGGCGACCATGACGCGCATACGCCGTCCTGCGGTGTAAGTGGCCCGACCCTGCGTGGCAGGAGCCTGCCGTTTGCTGATGATGTGGTCGATTTCCTTCATCAGGGTGTCGGGATCGGTGGTCTTCGGCAGGAACCCGTCGACGCCCGTGTGCGCGAAGAACTGGTCGAGTTCCGCGCGGGCGGTGAATACGAGGACAGGGAACTTCGTGGTGCCATCACCCGAGGATATCTGCTTGAGGAAGGCCATGCCGCCAATGCCGGGCATGCTGATATCGAGAATGATCAGGTCCGGGGTGAGTGTCCGGAGTTCCTGGATCGCCGATTCGGCGCTGGCCACCTTGACCAGTCGGTATCCTTCGAATTGGAGTTTGTCACCGACGGCCAACAGGATGGCGGGATCATCGTCGACCAGTAATATTGTGCCTCTTGAATCGCTCATGTTACACCCCAACGGATTCCTTGGTCGTCAGTAGAACAGGCGCACCGGAGTTCGTCAATCGGGTTAACACCTGATGTGGACGGGACTGCTCCTGATGTTCATCCGGCGGCTCATTTGACCCTTGCGTTCGCGTGGAGTACCATCATGGGCAGCGAAGAAACCGCCGGGGCGGGGAGGGGGCGTGCAGGGCCGTATGAACACAATGACGATGACATGGATTCGACAGGCTTTTGCGTGCCCGCGAATGGCGGAGCCTGCCGCCGCCTTGCGTGCCGAACTTGAAGGGTGTGGCGTTCCGGTGACGGCCGGTTCACGGGTGGCGATTGCGGTGGGCAGCCGGGGCATTGCCAATCTCGAGGGTCTGGTGGGGGAGGTCGTCCGCTGGGTGCGGGGCCGGGGCGGCGATCCGTTCATCGTGCCGGCGATGGGCAGCCACGGCGGCGCGACGGCGGCTGGCCAGAGCGATGTGCTGGCGGGGTACGGGATCACCGAGGCGCGCGTCGGCGCTCCCATTCGCTCGTGCATGGAGGTTGTCGAGTTGCCGCGCGGCGCGTGCCCTGTGCCGGTCTGTTTCGACCGGCTCGCGCATGAGGCCGACGCCACGATCCTCATCAACCGCATCAAGCCGCACACCTCGTTCCGGGGCCGCTACGAAAGCGGGCTGATGAAGATGCTGGCCGTCGGTCTCGGCAAACACCGCCAGGCCCTCGCGATTCATGCCTTGGGCGTCGCCGGACTGCGTGAGGCCATGCCGGCCGTGGCGCGACAGGTGCTGGCCCACGCCAATGTGACGCTCGGCATTGCCGTCGTCGAGAACGCCTGCGATGAAACGATGGCGTTGAAAGCCATTCCCGCGGCCCGCATCCCCGACGAGGAACCGGCACTGCTCGAACTCGCACGTACTCACATGCCGCACCTGCCGCTTGATGCCATCGACCTCCTAGTGGTCGATGAGATCGGCAAGAACATCAGCGGGCTCGGCATGGATACCAACATCATCGGCCGCCTCAAAATCCGCGGCCAGCCTGAGCCGGAAACGCCCGACATTCGCGTCATCCTTGTGCGCGACCTGACGCCGGAGACGCACGGCAACGCGGCGGGCATGGGGCTGGCGGACATTATGCTGCGGTCGGCGTTTGCCAAGATCGATTTCCACGCCACGTACGCCAATGTCATGACG
This sequence comes from uncultured Verrucomicrobiota bacterium, assembly GCA_964611575.1. Lineage (GTDB taxonomy): Bacteria > Verrucomicrobiota > Kiritimatiellia > CAIKKV01 > CAITUY01 > CAITUY01. Next base: position 11,964 of record CAZTAJ010000010.1, on the reverse strand, counting down.
ACCGGATTCCTTGAACGGGGCAAAACGCCGATGATCGCAGGCACGGATGCGGAGGCGCTGCAATGGGCGTTTCGCATGGCCGGCATGCCCGATCCGGCGCAGGCGCGGGTGTTGCGCATCCGGAATACGCTGAGGCTGGACCGATTGCAGGCGTCGCCGGCGTCGGTCGCGGCGTTGCGCGGACGCGCCGAAATCACGATTGAGGGGCCGGTCGAGCCGGCGTTCACCCCGGACGGCGGGTTCGCGCCGTGGGAAGTTAGTGATCGGTAAACAGTGAACAGCAATCAGTAAACGGGATCAATGATTCGCCCGCTCACTGTTTACTGATTACTGTTTTCTTCCTCGGCCCTTTCGCCCAGGCGGCCACGGCGGCCGCCACACCCAGCGGCAGCACGCCGCCTGCCAGTAGCAGTGCGCCCGGCGACAGCCCCGGCACCGGTGGGTCAGCCTGACGGGCCAGATTCCAGAACACCAGGAGCCCGGCCGCCCAGATCAGGCCGGCATTAACCCATGGATGGTCCGCCTGCGCCATCTGGAACCCCGGCGTGCGCCGGCGCGTGAATGGGAAGAACAGGTTCGAGCCCATGAAACCGGCCTGATCCGCGAGAACATGCAGCGCCCAGGCTCCACTGGCGACGATTCCGGCGAGCACGCTACCCGCCAGTCCGATCCCCAGTCCCAGCGCCCCCGCCACCACCAGGCTGTGCGTCCATTGCCGGTGCCATGGGATGAAGCGCGCGATGACCCGCCCGTCCGGTTGCGGCTCGAGGCTGTACGTTGGCCCGTCGAAGATGTCGATGTCCGTCCCGGCATGGTAATCCAGCGCCACGGGGCAGGGCAGCGGCGCGGACGCGGTGAGGGGTGTCGAGTCACTGCCCCTGGCCGTGATGGGGTCCCGAGAGGTGTTCACCAGGCCGGTGTAGTCCACCTGCACGCGTTGCTTTGCGATATCGAAGTACAGCCGATAATGTTGCCAGATACCCGCGCCCACCCGTACGGTGTGGATCCGAACCCGCACGGCCTTGCCCGTGTCGCGAGCGTGCCCGATGGCCTGGGCGAGTGCCTGTGCCATCAGGCCGGGATCGGGTCGCCGCGGGTCGGAAATGATCTCCATGTCGTGCGGATAGAGGTAACGCAACAGGCGGAAGTCCAGGGTATCGGGGAGAATCCCGCAGGCGGCCGCGAGCACAAACAAGCCCGGATGCCCGTCGGCGCCGGCCGCGACGGCCTGCGGCCAGCAGGAGGCCCACGCAACGCCCAGGGTGAGATGAGTGAGGCCTTTCATGGCGGTGCCAGTCCGAGCAGGCGGGTGACGATCGGCATGAACCCCGACATGGCGCATGCCATGGGCAGCAACACCACCCCCAGTGCGTTCAGACGCCGCGCGCCGAAAAGCGGCGGAATGAGGCCAATTCCGGTGGCCACGGTCATGATCGCCAAGCCGGCCAGCCCGCCCACGCCGGCAACGAGCGCGACGAGCAAGGCGAAGGCGGCGAGCGAAATACGCCGGTAACCCTGCCGCTCCAGCAGGCGGAGCGTCAGCCGCGAGAGCGGTCCGATGCCGGCCAGCGCGAGCGCCGCCGCAATGCCGGCTGCCGCCAGGGCCAACGGGAGGTCGCCCGGCCTGACGGTATGCACCCCCTTCAACATGGCGGCGGCGCCGCCTCGCGAGACCCCGAGCGACGGCATGAACAGCAGCAGGAGTCCACCCGTGTAATACACTGCCCGGCACGCGCCTTGCCCCACAAGAAAGGTGCGCTCATTGCGGGTCGAGAGGGCGTGGCCGGCGAGCAGGCTGCCCAGGCCTCCGCTTATAACGGGCATGAAGGCCGCGAAGGCACCGCCCACCATGCCGGCCGCCCAGCCGTGCAACAGCGACGGCAAGTCGGGCCCGGCGCCCGACATGCGCCGCTGCGCCGGAATCCGGACGCGGCCGATGATGTTGAGCAACAGCCACGGCGCGGCGAAGAGGCCCGCGAACGCGGGCATGAGCCCCTGGGCGGCGATGGCCACGGGCAGCGGCGAGCGGATGAATAGAACCATCCCGAGCAGGCCCGCCAGCAGGAAGGTCGCCAGTCCGGCCGCCACATTCCGCAGTCCGCTGCGCAGCCGCCGGCCGGAGGAAAGACCGGCGGTCCGTCCCTGGGGCCACTCGGAGAGCAACATGAAGGCCAGCACCACCCAGAGGATCCAGTGATAATGCGGCGCCAGCACCCGGTGCAGGGTCGGGAGCGCAGGAGCGAGGACCAAACCCAGCGGTGCCAAGGCGACCAAGGCGCCCGCCGATCCCAGCGCCGTCAGGTGGATCGCCTCGAGACCGCGTCCTTCGAGGAGGTAACGCTGACCGGGCAGTACCGTGAAGATGGCGCTTTCGTCCGGCGCGGAAAACAGGATGGCCGGAACGGCACTGACGATGACCCAGGCCGTGACGGCCGCCACCACGCCGACCAGCGCCAGGTCTGAGGCGAAGCCCTGGGCGGCCGTCGACATACACAGGAACCCCAGCCCCAGCACACTGTAGACATGGAAGCCGGGAAGGCACGCGACCATCCCGCCGCCCAGGGCGCCGCCTGCCGCGACCGCGGCGATGACGAGGGTGGGCAGCCAACCGTTCATGCGGGCGCCGCGTCCTGGCGCGCGGGGTGATAATGCACATAGGCCCGCAGGACGTACCCGATGCGGCTCTTCAGCACGTCCTCGACCTGGCTGGCAATGGCATCACCTTGCGTCACGGTCAGCGACCCTTCAATGCCGATCTGGATGTTGAGCACCAGGTACGGCCCGAAGCGGTGCGCTTGGACTTCCTCGACGCCCAGCACGCCCGGCACCGTGCCCAGGATCGTGCGGGCCTGTTCCTCCAACTCGTGACCGGGCACCGAGTCCATGAGATCGGCGGACGATTCCCGCAGGATGTGGATGCCGGTGCGCAGCACCATGACCGCCACGAGCGCGCCGACCGCCGGATCGCCGAACGGCAGGCCCATTCTGCCGAGAAGGATGCCGATGGCTGCGCCGCCCGCGGACAACACGTCATTGCGATGGTCGTAGGCCAGCGCCGAGATGGCGGCGTTGTGCGTCCTTTGTCCCACCCGCCGGGTCATGATGCTGAGCACGATCTTGACGACGACCGTAAACAAAGCCACCCAGAGCGCGCTGATCTCGGCGCCCCCGTAGGTGCTGGTGCCGGCGAAGTAGTCGTAGACGCGGTTGACGGAGTCCCAGAAGATCGCGATGGCGGTGGCCACGACGAATGAACCGACCACCAGGGCGGCGATGGTCTCGAGTTGCGAATGGCCGTACGGGTGTTCGCGGTCCGGCGGTTTTCCCGCCAGCTTCATGAAGATTTTCACCACGATGTAGTAAGCCACGTCGGACGTCGAGTTGATGCCGTCCGCGAGCAGTGCGGGGCTGTGGCCCAGAACGCCGATGCAGGTCTTCAGGCCGGCGAGGACGATGTTGGCGCCCAGGCCCGTATTGACGATGGCGTTGGCGCTGGGCGGGTTATCCATGGGCATGGGGGGCTCCGGAGGCTCGTGGGTTCAGTTCCTCGGTTGGCTCGCAGTTCGAAGGGATCAGAAAACGCGAAACGTTCAACAACCAACATTCAACGCCCAACTCCCAACGCGGAAGATCGGTTTCCCGCCAACTTGGGCGTTGAGCGTTGGATGTTGGTTGTTGGACGTTCATTGCTCAGGCTATCGTTAAGGCGGCGAGGTACGGCAGGTGGCGATAGCGTCCGGCGTGGTCGAGCCCGTAACCGACGACAAATACGTCGTCGACGGTAAATCCCACCGTATCCGCCGTCACGGCAATGCGGCGACGCGCGGGTTTGTCGAGCAGCACACAGGTGTGGATGGAGGCGGCGCCTCGTTCGGCCAGCAGCCGGCACAGGCTCTGGAGCGTCACGCCCGTGTCGAGAATATCGTCCACCACCAGCACGTGACGTCCCGCGACCGGCAGAGACAGGTCGTGCTTGAGCGTCAGCGTGCCGGAGGGCGCGGTGCCGCCTGCATAGCTGGACAGGGTGACGAAATCCATGATCAGGGCGACGCCGCGTTTGGCCAGGGCGCGCGCGAGATCGGCGGCGAACACGAAGCCGCCCTGCAGGATGGCGATGCAGTGCAGTTCGCCCGGCGGCAACTCGGCCACCATGGCCTCGGCCATGGCCTCGACACGGCTCTGGATTTCTTCCGCGGTGAACAGGAGGGCCATCGCATGGCCCGTGGCGACGGGGGTGGGCACGCCGGTCATGGCAGGCCTCCTCCTTCTACCGCCGTCAGCCTGAGTCCCCGGACGTCATCCAGGTAGAGACGAGGCCGGCGGTCCGGTGTCAGGCTCAGGCGGCCTTGGGCTTCGACGCGATCGCCGCGCCGCGGGAGCGCTCCGGAGGCCGAGGTCAGCGCGCGGGCGACGTGACGCGCGGCAGCAACGGTGATGCGCCCGGTGCCGTCGTCAAGGTCGAAGCTGACGTAGTCCGTCTGGCCGTGGTCGTTCGCGATCCGCGGGGCGGTAACGGCGGCCCCGGCGACGCGGACGTTGGCCATGGCCATGCCGGGGCGCAGCGCGGCGACCTGCACCAGCGGCACGGGCGTCTGGCGGGCCTGCACGACGAGCGCCGTCAGGCCGCCCACGGCAAGAACCACGGCCAGCACCCGCAGGAGACGCACCGGCGCGCGCCGCTCGGCGTCCTCGCCGCAGTAGGGGCAGGTCAGTTCGGGCCCGATGAAACGCCCGCAACAGCCGCAGTCGACATCGGCGGGCTGGCCATCGGGCCGATGGGCATCGCCCCGCGTCACAGCGTCCCCACAATCTGGCCGAGCACGTCCTGGGTCGTGATGACGCCCGTCACCTCGGACTGCACGTTCACGACCAGGCACATGGGTTGGCGCGACACACGGAGCCGCGTAAAGACTTCGACCAGGGCCGTGCCCTCGGGAATGAACAACGGGGGCCGGACAAAGGTGGTCAGGCGGGTCTGGGCCCCTTCACGGGATTCCGACATGACGTCGAAGAAGTTGACCGTGCCGATATAGGCCTTCTTAGCGCTGTCGAACACCGGCAGACGCGCATGGCCGCCCTTGCGGACCACGGCGGCGAACTCGTCCATCGTGGCGTCGGCACGGGCCGTGGTGGTGGCCGCGATCGGGCGCATGATGTCCCGGGCGGTCTTGGCGGACAGGTCCAGCACGCGGCGGATCATGATGCGTTGCCGCGGCGACAGCATGCCGTGCTCCTCGCTCTCCTGGGCCAGGATGTCGATCTCGTCCTTCGTGGCGAAGAGGGGACGTCGTGGTTGGTCCTTCACTGAGGATGGCAGCAGTCCCTGGGTGATCCACGTCATGGCGTTGGCCAGGGGCCGCAGCAGAATGGAGGTCCAGCGCAACACGAAGGCGAACTGCCGGCAGCGTTTGGTGGGCTCGCTCTGGAACCACGCCTTGGGCAGGTACTGGCAGAACACGAGCACGCCCATCGTGAAGGTGGTTCCCATGATCACCTCGCCCCACGAGCCCAGCAGGTCACGGCCCAGGCTGGCGGCCATGACCGACGCCGCCACCGTGCACAGATTGCTGCCGGTCAGCGTCGTGCCCAGCAGGCGGTCGGGATGCTCCAGGAACGACTCCAGGATTTGGGCGCGCTCGTCGTCCTGCTCGCTGAGGTGGCGGAGTCGCATCCGGTGGATGGAAATCACACCCGTCTCGATGCCCTCGAAGAAGGCGACGCAGAGAAGGCAGAAGAGAATGAAGACCAGCGTGGAGAGCATTATAGAAGCACCTCCACGGCATCGTCCGAAGGCGAGGGCTTCTCGATTTGTGCAAGGGTGATGCGGTGTTTGCGCATCTGCATCACGGTGACGCGGCAGCCCTGTTCCTCGATGACATCGCCGGTGCGGGGGATGCGCCCGGCATGCGCGGTGATCCAGCCGGCAATACGGTCGGCGCCGGCGGCTTCCAGGGCGAGATCGAGATCGTAGTTGATCTCTTCCAGGTTGGCGGTGCCGGTGACCAGCCAGCGGTTCGGGCCGTTCGGCTCGACGTTCAGCTTCTGTTCGCCATGCAGCCCGATCGCAAACTCGGCGATCTCGTCAAGAATGTCGCCCCGGGTGATGAGGCCCGCCGTGCCGCCGTATTCATCGATGACGATCGCCAGCCGGCGTTTCTGCTGCTGGAACGTCGTCAGCAGCGTGTCGAGCGGCGCCGTGTCGGGCACGTAAAAATGGGGGTACATGGCGGCCTTGAGATCGTGTTCCGGCGCGAGCAGGAATGCCGCGACATCCAGGAACCCCTCGACGTGGTCAAGATCGCCGCGATAGACGGGCAGGTAGCGGAAGCGGGCACGGCGGCAGGTGTCGACGAACCGTGCCGGGTCTGCGTTGAGATCAATGCCGATCAAGTCCACGCGCGGGGTCATCACGTCGCGCGCATGCAGCGTCTCCAGACGGATGATGCCATCGACCATCATGCGCTCTTCCTTGTTCAGGACACCCTCTTCATGGCTGACATCGACGGCGGTCAATAATTCCTGATCGGTAAGGGCCGTGTGTTGTGGGGTGAGATGCTCATGGAAGGAGCCCGTGACCCAGCTCAGCAGGTTGCGCACGGGGGTGCACAGCCGGATCAGGTAGGCGAGCGGCACGACATAGTGGATGGCGATGGCCTCGGGGCGGCGTACGGCCAGGCGTTTGGGCGCGACATCGCCGAACATAATCAGCACGATCGTCAGGACGGGAATCGCGGCCAGTTCGGCGTGCGTCGGGATGACGGCGACGGCGATGAGGTACCCGACATTCGCCGCCGCGATGTTGACGATCGTGTTCCCGATGAGGACGCTGGACAGGAGATCGGCGGGCGCGGCGAGCAGAGCCTCGATGCGTTTGGCGGCCTTCGGGTGGGTGCGCCCGATGCGGTGGGTATGCATGGGCGACAATGAGAACAAGGCCGTCTCGGCACTTGAAAAGAACGCCGAAAGGCCCAGTAGCACCAGCAATGCCGCGATTTCCGCGACCAAAAGAGGACTCATACAACCACCTGCATACCGTCCGAATTAGACAGGGAGCATGGCCGGGAGTCAAGAGTATAGGGGCGGAGGACCGTCGCCGACGAAAACACCCGCCGACCGTGTTCAGTCACGGTGGGCGGGGGTAAGGCGGGCTGCCGTTCGGCTCACCCGCGTTTCGGCGGGGCATGAATACACGTGCCGTGAACGGCGTGCGCGGCTTCCATCCAGCTTTCGGACAGGGTGGGGTGACAGTGAATCGTGCGGCCCAGTTCGTCGGCTGTCAACTCAGCTCGGACGGCGGCGGTCGCCTCGGCCACAAGCTCCGTGGCATGCAATCCCACGGCGTGCGCACCCAGCAATCGGTCGGTCGTCGCATCGGCGATCCATTTGACAAAACCTTCGGTGCTGCCGGCCGCCATGGCCTTGCCCAGGTGGGCAAAGGCGAATGTGCCCACCTTGATATCCAGGCCCTTGTCCCGGGCCTGCTGTTCCGTCAGCCCCACGCTGCCGATTTCGGGCGTTGTGAAGATGCAGGCCGGGACCAGCGGGTCCATCCGGCGTTGCGTCTTGAGCACGGCGTTTTCGGCGGCGATGACGCCTTGCGAGGTCGCCGCGTGCGCCAGTTGCGAACCGCCGGTCACATCGCCAACCGCGAAAATGGACGCGGTCGAGGTGCGTCCGAACGCGTCCACCAGGATCTGGCCGTTGGGCGCGACCCTCACGCCCGCCTTCGCCAAAGCGAGATCGGCGGACAGCGGCTTGCGGCCCACGGCCACCAGCAGCAGGTCGGCCGACAGGGTTTCGCCGCCGCAAACGCCGGTGACCGCCGTGGCGGAGGGCTCAATGGCCTCGAGGGGCTTGCCCGTCAGGATGCGGATGCCGAGTTTCTTCTCCATGTGGGTGCGCACTTCACGGCGTATGTCGGCATCGACCATCATGAGGATGTCCTCAAGCAGTTCGACGACCGTGACCTTGACGCCGAGTTGCGCCGCCATGCAGGCGAACTCGCACCCGATCACGCCCCCGCCGAGGACGAGCAGCGAGGCGGGCAGACGGGTCAGGTCGAGAAAGGCGCGACTCTCCACAACGCGTTCATGGCGGGGAATGAACCCCGGCATGGCGGAGGTCGATCCGGCCGCGATGATGATGGTCCGCGCCTCCAGCACGCGTTCGGTGCCGGCCGCGTCGCGAACCGCGATGCGGGTCCGGTCGTGAAATGAGGCCGTGCCGCGGATGAGCGTGACCTTGTGCGCCTTGAATAGGCCTTCGATGCCGGAACGCAATTTGCCGACGATCCCGTTCTTGCGTTGGACCATGGCGGCGTAGTCGGCCTCCACCGACGACACCGTCAGCCCGAAGTCGGCGGCATGGCGGATATGCGCCATCAGGTCGGAGCACGCAATCAGCGACTTGGTCGGGATGCACCCCCAGTTCAGGCACGTGCCCCCGGCTTGCTCTTTTTCGACCACGGCGACGGACGCGCCCAGTTGCGTGGCACGGATGGCGGCGGGATAGCCGCCGGGACCGGCCCCGATTACGACAACGTCAAACTTTTCCATAATTCCACATCCTCGAGTTTGTTCTTGATCGCATTGATGAACTTCGCGGCCAGGGCGCCGTCGATCAGGCGGTGATCGGCCGAGAGCGTGATTTTCATGACGGACCGGATCTCGATCCGGCCCTTGCGCGCCACCGGTTTTTCCAGGGTGCTCGCAACGGCCAGGATCGCGGCTTCGCCCGGGTTGATGATGGCAGTGAAGTTCTCAACGTTCAGCATGCCCATGTTCGAGACGGTGAACGTGCTGCCGCTCATCTCGTCGGGCAGCAGTTTGCCGTCGCGGGCTTTTACCGCCAGCGCGGCCGCGGCGGTATGCAGTTCGGCGAGACCCAGCAGGTCCGCATGCCGGATCACCGGGACCAACAGACCTTCCTCGACGCTGGTCGCCATGCCGAGGTGGACGGCGCTGTGCCACGTGGTGGTCTTGCCGTCGGTGGAACTGTTGACGACGGGGAACTCCTGCAAGGCCAGGACGACGGCTTCCAGGACGAAGTCGGTCACCGAGTAGCCCTTGCCCTGCTGCTTGAGCGTCTTGCGCAGCGCCAGCAGGTCCGTCATGTCGGATTCGACGGTGACGAAGAAATGCGGCGCGGTCAGCACGCTCTGGGTCAGCCGCTGGGCGATCACCTGCCGGATCTTGGTCATGGGGCGGGGGCGTTCCCGCATGGCGCGCTCCACGTCATGCACCATGGTCCGTCCGCTGTCGCCGGTGCCGCGCACGGTCAGGATGTCGATCCGTTCCCGGATGGCGAGGGTTTTGGCCGCGGGGCTGATGCGCCGTTCCGCGTAGTGATGCGCGTCCAGGTAGGCCTGGACGTCGCGTTCGACGATCCGTCCGTTCGGGCCCGTGCCGGGGATCGCGTCGGCACGGATGGCCGAATGCTCGGCGAGGGCGCGCGCCCGGGGCGAGATCGTGAGCCGGGTCGGCGTTGCGGCCGCGGCCGGTGGCGGGACGAACGCGGGGGCGACGGGGGTGGCTGCCGGCGCACTGGACGCCGGCCTGGCCGGCGCGACGGCGACCGGGGCCGGGGCCGCCAGCGGAGTGGCGGGCGCCGCGGTGGCGGGGATGGCGGCCGGAGCCGGAGCAGACACCGCGGTGATGGGTTCGCCGGGCTGGCCGACAAACGCCACAGTTGTTCCCGTGGGCACCGGCTGGCCGACCGGCACGATGACCTTGATCAGCGTGCCCGCGTAGAAGCTCTCGACTTCCAGGACGGCCTTTTCAGTTTCGATCTCGAACAGAATGTCGCCCTTCTTGACGACATCTCCTTCAGTCTTGCGCCATTTCACGATGGCGCAGTCCTCGACGGACTGTCCCATCTTCGGCATCAGAATCGGTTGGGCCATGGTGGGTCTCCTTGTGGGGATGGGTTAGAGAATCTCGGTGGCGGCGGTGACGATGTCCCGGGCCGTCGGCAGGAACACGGCTTCGAGGATATGCGACTGCGGGGCGATTCCGTCCTTGGCGCCCACGCGCATCACCGGGGCGTCGAGGTAATCGAACGCCTCCTTCATGATGTTCGCGGCGATCTCGCCCGTGAAGCTGCCTGTGTTGATGCACTGGCTGGCGACGACGCAGCGGCCGGTCTTGCGGACCGAGGTCAGGATCGTTTCCATGTCCAGTGGCACGAGCGAGCGGATGTCGATGACCTCGGCGCTGACCTTGCGTTCTGCCTGCAGGATGTCGGCGGCCTTCAGGGCGTCGTGCACGGCCGGGCCCCACGCCACGATCGTCAGGTCCTTGCCCGCGCGTTTCACGTCGGCCACGCCGATCGGGATCAGGTATTCGCCCTCGGGGACGTCGCCCTTGACCGTATAGAGGAGTTGGGATTCGACGAACATGATCGGGTTGTTGTCGCGGATGGCGGTCTTCAGCAGGCCCTTGGCGTCGTGCGGGGTCGACGGATAGACCACGTACAGCCCCGGGATATGCGCGAAGACGCTCTCCAGCGTTTGCGAGTGCTGCCCGCCGTAGCCCTTGCCGCCGCCGACGGAGGCCCGGATGACGAGCGAGATCTCCGCCTTGGCGCCCGACATGTAATGCCACTTGGCGGCCTGGTTGCAGATCGCATCGCTGGCCATTAGCGCGAAGTCCATGTACATGAGTTCCACCACCGGCCGCAGGCCGATCATGGCGGCGCCGACGGCGGTGCTGCAGATGGCGGCCTCGGAGATCGGGGTGTTGAAGATGCGCTGGCGTCCGAAGGCCTCGAGGAGGCCCTTGGTGACCTTGAAGGCGCCGCCGTAGTCGGCCACGTCCTCGCCATAGAAGATCACGCGGTTATCGCGCAGCATTTCCTGGACGAGTGCTTCCTTCAGGGCGTCCTTGTAGGTGAGCTGGCCGTTGACCCGTTTGATCTCGGGCAGCTCCTTGACCACCTCCACGCGGGTGGCCTCGGCCGGCACCACGGCAGAAGTGGTGTCGGTGTACATGTACTTGATCACGTCGCGCGGGTCCGGATCGGCGGCCTTGGCGGCCTTGGCGGCGGCGCGGGCGTTGCGTTCCTGCACCTTGAGCGTCAATTCCTCGACGCCCTTCTTGGTGAGCACCTTGGCGTCGAGAATCTGCCGGGTGAACTCCGGGATCGGATCGACGGCCTTCCAGGCCTCCTCCTCGTCGCGGGTGCGGTACTCGTTGCGGGGATCGCTGAGCGAGTGGCCGTAATAGCGATAGGTGTCGACTTCGACCAGGTAGGGGCCCTTCCCTTCGCGGCAGCCGGCGGCGGCGCGGCGGACGGCGTCGCGCACGGCCATGACGCTCATGCCGTTCACGACCTCGGCGTGCATGTTGTTATCGGCGAACCCCGCCGCGCGACGGGCGACGACGTTGACGCCCAGAACTTCGTTGTCGGCGCGGCCGGTCATGCCGTAGTGGTTGTTCAGCACCAGGAAGATCACGGGCACGCCGGACTTGCGGTCCTTGGCGAGCGCATTGGTGAACTGGTACATGGCCGCCCAGTTCAGCGACTCCAGCACGATCCCGTTCGCGTAGGCGCCGTCGCCCGCGAAGCAGCACACCACGCCGCCGTTTTGCAGATAGCGGCAGCCCATGGCGGCGCCGGTCGCGATCGGCACGCCGCCGCCCACGATGGCGTTGGCGCCGAGGTGGCCGACGGTGAAGTCGGCGATATGCATGCCGCCGCCGCGCCCGAGGCAGTAGCCGTCCTCCTTGCCGAACAATTCGGCGGTGGTGCGGTAGATGTGGTCTTCCATCGCCGCCTCGACCAGGTCGGCGTGGGTTTTGGCCTTGCTCTCCGGCACGCGGGTGCGGAGCAGTTCGTCGGACATGCTGCGGATGGCCACGCAGCCCTTGGCGACGCTGTCGCCATGGCCGCGGTGGGTGGAGGTGATGTAGTCGGTGGCGGCGATGCCCCAGCAGCCGCCGACCGAGGCGCCTTCCTGGCCGATCG
>CAZTAJ010000009.1:0-62402 GCA_964611575.1 uncultured Verrucomicrobiota bacterium | reverse complement strand
TTCCGGCGGACAGTCTGTAGAAGGGCAAGGTGCTAAAGAATGGCAGCCTGTTCTTCACCATATTCCAGACCTTCATGAGCGGTCCGCCCAAGGACGGCCAGCCGTCCCCCTATTTTGGCGAATACCCCCCTGACTTCTTCGATTTCATCGTGATTGATGAGTGTCACCGCGGTGGCGCCAACGACGAGAGCAACTGGCGCGGGATCATGGAGTATTTCGCCCCAGCCGTTCAACTCGGCCTCACGGCCACGCCCAAACGCAACGAGAACATCGATACCTACCGCTATTTCGGCGAGCCGGTGTATGTTTACTCCCTCAAGGACGGCATCAACGACGGCTTCCTCACCCCCTTCCGGGTGAAGCAGATTTCCACCACCATCGACGAGTACGTCTACACGCCCGATGATCGGGTGATGGAAGGCGAAGTCGCTTACGGCAAGATCTACACCGAAACGGACTTCAACAAGATCATCGAGATCAAGGAGCGCGAGCGCAAGCGCGTCCGGATCTTCCTGGGCCTGATCAACCAGAACGAGAAGACCATCGTCTTCTGCGCCTCCCAGGATCACGCCTTGGCGGTACGCGACTTGATCAACCAGATGAAGACCAGCAGAGAACCAAGCTACTGCCAGCGGGTCACGGCCAACGATGGGGAACTGGGCGAGCAGTACTTGCGCGACTTCCAGGACAACGAGAAGAGCGTTCCGACCATCCTGACTACCTCACAGAAGCTCTCCACCGGGGTGGACGCCCGCAACATCCGCAACATCGTCTTGATGCGGCCGATCAACTCGCTCATCGAGTTCAAGCAGATCATCGGCCGCGGCACCCGCCTGTACGACGGCAAGGACTACTTCACCATTTACGACTTCGTGAAGGCGCACCACCACTTCAGCGATCCGGAATGGGACGGCGAACCGATTGAACCCGAACCCAAGGAACCCTGCTCAAAGTGCGGCCAGTTGCCCTGCGTTTGCGTCGAGCCGCCACCCCGGCCTTGTCCCGTCTGCGGCCAATCGCCTTGTATATGCCCGCCTCGGTCCTGTCCCAAATGCGGCCAACGCCCTTGCATTTGCAGGAAGAAGGCCAAGGTCAAACTGGCCGACGGCAAGGAACGGAACATCCAGCACATGATGTGCACCAGTTTCTGGCATCCCGATGGCACGCCGATGTCAGCCCAGCAGTTCATGGAGATGCTCTTTGGCAAACTGCCGGATTTCTTCAAGAATGAGGATGAACTCCGGGCCATCTGGAGTGCCCCTGATACCCGCAAGAAACTCCTGGAGGGTTTGGACGAAAAGGGGTTTGGTCACGACCAACTGGCCGAGATGCAGAAGATCATTGATGCCGAGAAGAGCGACCTATTCGACGTGTTGGCCCACGTGGCCTATGCCATGCCGCCGGTCACCCGCGAAGTGCGCGCGTCACAAGCCCGCGTCTACATCAACACCCGCTTCACCGCCAAGCAACAAGCCTTTCTGGACTTCGTGCTCCAGCACTATATCGCCGTAGGCGTCGATGAACTCGACCAGGAGAAACTCTCCCCCCTGCTGAAACTCAAGTACCACGATTCCATAGCGGATGCGGTAGCCGATCTGGGTCCCGCGGAACAAATCGGAAGGTGTTTCTCCGACTTCCAGCGTTACTTGTACCAGGAGCACACTGGCCAATGAGTATGTCGGGAAGATGAGAAGGACACCTGATGGCCAGGATCACCCATCAAACGGGGCATCGCCCTGGCCCTGGACGACGGGGAGTTTGAAAGGGCGTTGTCCCTGTGTGACGGAGCGCTCGCGCTTGGCCTGGGGAAGGTCTATGCCGCCAAGCGCGCCTCGATCGAACGCATGATGTGAGCCGCGCCGGTGCGAGACCCGTTTGTGGAAGACAAGCTCCGTTTCCCAGACTGTGCCGTAGTGAGACCAACCCAGGGGTGGGCGCATCCGCCGGCGATCTTTATTTTGGACGGCAAAATTCCGGCAAGCCGCCGTTCGCGTGTCCGTCCGCAACTCGGACCACACACTGCGCGCGGATCAGGGCTCTCATTCCCGCTGTACCTGATGCTGCGAAACGGTATACTGGAGCGCACGGCCACTGAGACGGGTGGACGATGTGACAAGGAACAGGTGACCCTATGAGCAGGCAATGGATGACGGGCGTGGCGGTACTGGCGGCGGCTTGTGTCCTGTCCGGTTGCGGGGCCAAGGATACGTCGCGAAGGATTGTCTGCGAGATGAACGGCAGCCTGGTGGCGACGCCGTTTACATTTGCCAGTTTCCAGACGGTGCTGGCCGAGGAACACGGGCAGATTCAGGTGGTCACGAACGAGAGCCTCAAATCGGCGTCCGTGCAGGTCTATTTCAAGCCCCTGGCTGACGGCCGGCTTCTGGCGGAACGGGCGGTGATCGTGGGTGCCTTGACCCGGGACATGGCGCCGGCGGTGCTCTTCGGGCTGACCAACGATGTGCCGGTTGCCGTCGTTGAAGGGGCGTTGATCGGGGTTCAGTCCACCAACTGACGGGGCAATCGAACATGCCTTCGGATGTTGCGGGAGTCGGGTTCATTGTGATCCAGGTGGCGGCGCTCGTGTTTTCGATCATCGTTCACGAGGTCGCGCATGGTTATGCCGCGTGGCGGCTGGGGGACCCCACGGCACGCATGGCCGACCGCTTGACGCTCAACCCGCTCAAGCACATCGACCCGATCGGGTCGGTGGTGCTGCCGCTCATCCTGGTGATATCGCACAGCCCGGTGCTGTTCGGCTGGGCCAAACCGGTGCCTTTCAACCCCTACTATTTCCGCGATCCGAAGAAGGGCATCATGATCGTCGGCGCCGCCGGCCCGGGCGCCAACTTCATCCTGGCCATCATCAGCGCGCTGCTGCTCCGGGTCTTGGCCCCGCTCGGCGGAGTCGTGATCGGGTTCCTGGCCATCATGTGCATCACCAACGTGTTCCTGGGCGTGTTCAACCTGATCCCCATTCCGCCGCTGGACGGGTCGCGTGTGCTGATGGGGGTGCTGCCCGACCGCTGGTTGCGCCCGTACATGCAGATCGAGCGCTACGGGTTTATTGTGCTGTTCGTACTGCTCTATGCGGGACTACTGGACTGGGTGGTGCAGCCGGTGGCGGGTTTGCTCTTCAAGTTGCTGCTCCATGGGACCTGACGCACGGTTGCCATGCAGTAAATGCCGTTGTATGCTCGTTTTTTAGAATTGAGGGCAGGGTTGTGCAGGGATGGCAGGATCATCGGAAGCGGGGTCAGGCCATGGTCGAATTCATGGTCGTGGCGGGGATGATTCTGGCGGCGCTGGCGATCCTGTGGGTATTCCTGGCGACGTTCAAAGAGTACGGCACACGGGTCCTGAACCTGGTAGGGTCGGAGTATCCGTAGGTGGGGCGTTCGGGGTGGGCTGCCGGCACGGGGCACAGCGCCGTGGCTACAGGGATGACGCTGCAGGCAGGGGTTGCTGTAGCCACGCCGCTGTGCGGCGTGATGGGTGGCGAATGGCATGGATCGGTGTCAGACAGCGATAACACACGAAGGAGAACCCGGATGAAGAAACAGAACAAGAGCGGTCAGGGCATGGTGGAGTACATCATCATCGTGGCGATCATCGCACTGGCGGCCATTGCCATCTTTGGTGTGTTCGGTGACACCATCCGTAACAAATTGGGCGGGGCGGTGACGGAACTTGGCGGCGATGAGACCAAGTCGCAGGCGGCTCTGGACAAGGATTCCGCCACGTACTTGAAGGAACTCGAAGGCACTTCCAAGATCAAGTGACCGGGGTTCCGGAGAAGGGCGCGAGCATGCGCCGGTTTGCCCACGTTGGACGAAGCCGGGCAGAGGTGGGGATGTTGCCGGGCGAGACGCGCGCGGGCCAATCGCTTATCGAATCCTGCCTGGTGCTGGCGCTCATCTGCTTGGCGTTTTTCGGTGTCTTCCAGATTTCGCAACTGTTCGCCTCCCAGGATGTTCTCGATTACGCGGCGGCGCGGGGCGCCCGCGCCAAGACCGTTGGCTTCAATCGTTTCATGGTCTTCAAGACCATTCGCGTCGGCGCCATCCCCAACGCCGGCCGGCTGGTCGCACCCACCTTTGTCGGCGGCCCGCTCGACCAGTTGAACGTTGAGACGCGACCCTCCGGGATCCGACACTACCTCGCCTCTGATGAGTGGGGGGGTGGGGACGACCTCTTGCGTTACGAAGGGTGGGATTTTATCGGCATCGAGCCGCCGACGCTGCTGGCCGACAACACGCTCCATATGGAGGTTCCCCAGGCCATGCCGTTTATGAGCAACGGCTTCCACCGGGCCTACTACCGCGGGGATGCGGTTCCGCTGAGGGGCGAGGCCACCATCGAGACGCATTACACGCTCTACATGGAGGAGCGCGACTGATGAGTGTGTCACCGTCCAGGCGCCGCGGGAAGTCGGGCCAGACCATGATTTTCCTGATCATGATCCTGATCATCCTGACGTTCGTAGCGCTCTGGAATTTCGATCTGCACAAGATCATCTACGTCAAGTCGCTGAGCCAGAACGCCGGCGACGCGGCGGCGCTGGCCGCGGCCCGCTGGCAGGGCATCACCCTCAATCTTATCGGCGACCTCAACATCATGCAGGCGGTGGCGCTCACGGACGGCAGGACGAATGAAGCAGCCGAGATCGCCGGGATGCAGGCGCGGCTCTGCTACGTGGGGCCCATGATCGGGTGCATGGCCGCCCAGCAGGCGGCCAAGAACAACGGCGTCTTCAACAACGCGGGGTTCAAGGACGACACCCTGTTGCCCGACGCCGAGATGGTGCGGATAAAATACCCGACAGAATACCCTGTACAACCTTATCCGGACGCCTGGAACGAGTACGCCGATATGATCGAAGCCATCTGTGCGGATGGGGTCGCGGCCCTCCCGTACAACCCCCATTACTACCAGAACTATGTGGGCAGCCACACGCTGCTGGACCCGGAATTCTACGACGCGGTGGTGGGGCAGGACTGGTGCTGGTTCCTCCATAACGCCATGGATCTGTTGCAGAATTTCGATCGGTGGCCGGACCTGCCGGAGCGCCGCGCGACGTTGGAACCGATGAACAGCGAATACTTCGACTTGGGTCTGCGCAAGGTTGTCCATGCCATGGACGCGGACGACATCGAACGTATGGCCGGACCCGCGTACGATCGCGCCCTGACGGGCCGGGTGGATCACGTTAGCGTTAACGCCTATACCGTATCCTGGTACTGTTATGACGGCAGTTGGGGCCCTTGGGAGAAGATTTCGACGGAAGCCCCGGTCCGTTTCCCGGCGACCGGCGAGGTGCTGCCGCAATACGACTACGCAGGCGCCGACGCCGCGATTCGTGTGGAAACCGAGGTCAGCCGGTACACGCCAGGGGCGTCGGACAGCCCCATCATCTGGACGGCGGCGGCCAAGCCGTTCGGTTACCTCAATGACACGGAGCGGCCGAACGCCTATGACTTGGTCCTGCCCGCGTTCCATGATGTTCGCCTGATCCCGGTGGATGCCTCATCAACGCCTGTTCAAGGGGGGGAACCGAACTGGCGTGTGCATATTGACGAACACCTGCCGTTGTACATGCAGAACGGGCGGACCGGGTTGTTTCCGGGCGAGTGCTGGTATTGCCGTCAGTTGGTCACCTGGGAAAGCACCGCTTTCCGGCAGATGGGCATTGACTGGCTCGCGCAATACAGTGCGTTGTGTCGTTCGTACGGGTCGGGTGGCGCCCACGGCGGAAGCCAAAGGGGACATTAGGCAGGTGGAAGGTGTTGGGTGGGAGGTGGAAGGTGTTGGGTGGGAGGTGGAAGGTGTTGGGTGGAAGGTGGGAGGTGGAAGGTGGGAGGTGAGGAGATTTCCTGGGAGGGACGGCGTGTCGCCGTCCGCAGCGCGCAGCATGCGCGACCTCCCATTGACCGAGGGTGGAGCGTCTATGCGTAAACCGGCAAGGCATGAACCCAGGGCAGGCCAGGCGATCGTTGAGTTGATCGTTGGCCTGGTTGCGCTGTTGGTGCTGGTGGGCGGCGTCATCACCCTCGGCCGCTTGAGCCGGGCGCAGACTGTGGCCATACAGGAGGCGCGGCGGACCGCCGGGGTGGCGGCCCTGGCGGATGCCGCCCCGTTCTCGGGCCCGGCCTACATCGAGTCCCGCACCGCCGGCGGCGATGCCACGCCGTACTCGCGGGATGATGGAACGACGGCGGGGAACGTGGCCGATTTTCAGGACCGTGTGGTGAGCTACGGCCAGCCTCAGGCGCTCGGGGAGACGCTGCCCGACAACGAGGTCAGTACACTTTTCGACGCAGCCTTCCCGCAAGTGATGTTCGGCTTTACGCACGGAGAGCATGACGTCACGGTGAGCAACATCCCGATCGTCCGCCACACGATGTATGATGCCGAAACGATCCGGGTGCACGGCGAGGCGTGGCTGACGTGGACGAAGGGGATTTACTGAGCGGCGTCCTGTCGGACGCCGAGACTGTAGCGATTTAGGCTGTAGGGAAATATGATGGGAACGCCAGGGAGATAACCGTAAATGCCTCCGATCTTCAGCCTTCAGCCTTCAGCCTGCAGTCTGCGATCTCGGACCCCCCTGATCATGACCCGTCGTGTGTGCAAGGGCCTGGTGATCGTCGGCCTGTTGGCCCTGGCGCCGGTCGTTCAGGCGCGCGTATTTCAGCGGCTGGGCGGGGGTTCGCTGTTCCCCGCCGATGGCGTCGGGCGCCGCGTGTATGCCTGTACCCTGCAACTCAATGGCGGCGAGGCGGCGGTGGCGGTGACGGCGGTGGAGGGCGGCGTGGCGGCGGCGGGCCGTGCCCTGACGGCCTCGGCGCCGCCGGGCGCCACGGTCCGTTTCGCGGTCAGGGAGTCCGTGGGAACGGGACGGATCGAGGGACAGGGCCGCATGGTGACCGTCCTGGCGCTGACGCCCGGGCGTGACGATCGCGCCCTCGTGGTGTCGGTCGACCAGAGCCTGGCGGAACGCGAGCGGTCGCGTCATCCCGGGCAGGCGGCGGGCGCCACCGGTATTCCCCCGTTGCCGGACAGCGACCTGACCTGTACGATGCGCAATGACGACACGCGGACGGCCCTGGAAACCCGGCGTACCGCGGTTGCGCCCTCTGCGGCGGCTGCGTATTATGACGCCACGTTGCGGGGCGGCGGATGGGCCCGCCTGGTTCCCTCCGTCTCGCCGGACCGGGGACTGATGGTGTACATGAAGGAGGCGGATGTGTGTTGCGTGCAGATTGGCGCACCCGATCCGCGCGGCGAATGCCTGGTGACGATCGTGCGCAAGCCGGGCGCGGTGAAGTAGGAGAGACCCTATGAAGCAACGAATGGTGCTGATTATCTCGGTCCTGATGGGCTTGCTCGCCTTCTGGCTCACCCGGGAGTATTTCCAGGCCCGCCTTGCCGCCATCGAGGCGGAACGCGATCGCATCCTGTCCACCGTGCGGCAGACGGATGTCGTCGCCGCGGGCCGCGATCTGCCGGCCGGCACCGTGATCCTGCGCAAGGATCTCAAGGCCAAGCCATCCTTCGAACGCGACATCAGCAAGGACACGATCCTGCCGGAGGATGTCGACCAGATCGTGGGCAAGAAGCTCAAGATGAGCATGGGCAAGGGCGACTCGCTGATGTGGTCGTATGTCGATGTGCCGTACCGGCCGGGGTCCGGCCTGGCCCCCATGATCAGTCCCAAGATGCGGGCCATCTCGATCGCCATCGGCGGCGCCGCCGCCGTGAGCGGGTTGATCCGGCCCAATGACCGCGTGGACGTGCTCGGCTCATTCCAGTTGCCCTCGAAGTCCAATCCCCAGCAACTGGAGGCGGTGACCCTGACGGTGTTGCAGGATGTGACCGTGATCGCCGTGGGCCAGACGCTCGGCAAGGCGGGCGAGGGCGGCCGGCCCAGCGCCGGCTACAGCACGGTGACCTTTGAAGTGACGCCCCGCGAGGCGGAATTGCTGGCGTTCACGGAGAACATGAAGGGGCGCCTGACGCTGACGCTGCGTAATCCCGGCGACCCCGACTATGTGAGCGAGTTGCCGAGCGTTAATTTCGAGAAGTTGGAACGGGAACTTCCCGAACTGAACCGGAACCGGCAGGAAGTCATCCGGCACAAGGGCTCCCAGCCGTAAACGGGAACGGTGCTCCACATGTATCTTGAAATCCGCAACGCCGACGGCTCCATGGACATCCGGGAGCTCAAGCCCGGCGTCTACCCCGTGGGCGCCGATCGCGACAACCCGATCATCCTGACCGGACCCGGCGTGGCCGGGCGTCACGCCATCCTGAGCCTGCGCGCGGGGTCATGCTGGATCGAAGATCTCAACTCGCCCGGCGGCACGTTTATCGAGGAGGCGGCCGTGCAGGGGCGTGGAGAGGTGCTCGAAGGCCAGGACGTTCGCATCGGGGCGCACACCTTCAAGGTTTTCCAGGAACGGCGCCCCGTCGCGGCGTCGGTCCCGCCGCCACCGCCTGCGGAGCCCGCTATCCCGGCGCTCCCCGCAGCGGCCGGGGAGGGAGGCAGGCTGCAGGACGCCCGCCGGACGAGCCCCCGGCTTGAACGCGTCGCCCGTGACGAGCGGGCCGCCCAGCGCAAGCAGGCCATCAAACAGCAGATTCACCGCGAGTTGCTCGTTCGCATGGACATCAAGCGGCTCAGCGCCTCGCAGGTCGAGGAAGGCGAACTGCACCGCCGGGTGATGAGCACGGTTGAGACCATTGTCCGGGAAGTCACGCCACGCCTGCCGCCGGGCATTGAACCGGCGGCACTGGTGAAAGAGATGTATGACGAGACCGTCGGGCTGGGGCCCCTTGAAGACCTGCTGGCGGACAACGATGTGACGGAAATCATGGTCAACGGCCCCACGAGCATCTACGTCGAGCGCAAGGGCCGCATCGAACTGACCGATCGCGTGTTCCTGGACGAGGCCTCCGTCATGGGGATCATCGAGCGCATCGTTTCGCCGCTGGGCCGGCGCATCGACGAAAGCCAGCCCTACGTCGATGCCCGCCTGCGCGACGGGTCGCGCGTCAACGCGATCATCCATCCCCTGTCGCTCAGCGGGCCGTGCATCACCATCCGCAAATTCTCGCGCGTGCCGTTCACCGACGAGGATCTGATCCACTTCAATACGCTGACGGTCGCGATGCGCGATTTCCTGAAGGCGTGCGTGGAAGGCCGCAAGAACATCATCGTCTCCGGCGGCACGGGCTCCGGCAAGACGAGCCTGCTCAACGTGCTGAGCAGTTTCCTGCCCGAGCAGGAGCGCATCATCACGATCGAGGATGCGGCCGAGTTGCGGCTCAAGCAGCCGCATGTGGTCTCGCTCGAGGCGCGGCCGCCGAACATCGAGGGCAAGGGCGCGATCGCCATCCGGGACCTGGTGCGGAATGCGTTGCGCATGCGGCCGGACCGCATCGTCGTGGGCGAATGCCGCGGCGGCGAGGCGCTGGACATGCTGCAGGCGATGAATACGGGTCATGACGGGTCCCTGACCACGATCCATGCCAACGCGCCGCGGGACGTCATCTCGCGGCTCGAAACGCTGGTGCTGATGTCGGGCATGGATCTGCCCGTGCGGGCCATCCGGGAGCAGATTGCCTCGGCCGTGGACCTGATCATCCACGAGTCGCGGTTCAGCGACGGGTCGCGGAAGATCACGAACATCACCGAGGTCGTGGGCCTGGAGGGCGACCGCACGACGATGCAGGATATCTTTGTGTTCGAGCAAACCGGCATCACGGCGCTGGGCGGCGTGGTGGGCCGGTTTACGCCGACGGGGTCGGTGCCGACGTTCCTGGAGGACATGCGCGCGCGGGGCGTGATCGTGGACCAGGGGTTGTTCGACCCGCGGCGTTAAAGCGGCATGAAAGAACGCGATGAATGACGGAATCATGGTCTGGATACCGCTGCTGTACATGCTGAGCCTCGGCGGGCTGACCTATTTCATCCTGCAGGCGTTCCGTTCTTCCGCGCGGGAGTACGCGTCGGCCTACACCGAGGATTCCGCGCGCCGGATGGAGGACATGTTCCTCTTCATCCCGCCGCGGCGGATCCTGGAACTGGCCGCGGCCTGCGCCGCGGTCTGCTTCCTGCTCGGGTTCCTCGCCCTGGGCGGGTTCCTGGGGCGCACGTTGCTGCGCGGGCTGGCTGCCGGCGTCGTCACGGGCGCGATCGGCTGGAACATTCCCCGCGTGGTGCTCGGCGTCATGCGGCGGCGGCGTCTGCTCCTGTTCAATGTCCAACTCGTCGATAGCCTGGTCAACATGAGCAATGCGCTCAAGGCGGGCTTCAGCATCCAGCAGGCCGTCGAATTGGTCGTGCGCGAGGGCCAGAACCCGATCGCGCAGGAGTTCGGGGTCTTTCTGCACCAGACGCGGGTCGGCATGCGCATGGAAGAGGCATTCGAAAGCCTCCAGACGCGGGTCGGCAGCGACGATCTGACGCTGATGATTGCGTCGATCGAAATCGCCCGCCAGACCGGCGGCAATCTGACCGAGGTGTTCGAGAAGATCGCCCACACGATCCGCGAGCGGATGCGCATCGAACAGCGCATCCGGACGCTGACGGCGCAAGGCCGGTTGCAGGGGATCGTGGTGGGCGTCATGCCGTTGCTGCTCGGGCTGGCGATGTTCGTGCTCGATAAGGGCATGATGGTGATGTTCCTGCAATCGCCGCTCGGGGCGGGCATCGTGTTTGCCGTGGTGGTCCTCGAAGTGCTGGGGGCGTTGGTGATCCGCAAGATCATTCATATCGACGTATAAGGAGACGGTGGTGGACGTTCTGATCCTGACGCTACTGAGCCTGGGCTGGGCGGTGTTCGCCGGCTGCGCGACCTGGTACTGCGCGCACATCGTGCGACAGGTGACGTATGTGACGCTGGCGGACGGCCGGCGCACGGAACGCCGCCTGCCGTTCATGTTCCGGTTGCTGCTGCCGCTGGCGCCGAACCTGGGGCCGGTGTTCCGGCGGCCCGGTTTCGAGAAGGCCAATACGCAGGTGACCCGCCAGATTGTGTCCGCCGGTTTTTCGGGGCTGCTGGCATCGGAGGAATTCCTGGCGTTGAAAGTCTTGATGCCTGCCGTGCTGGGCGTGCTGGGCGTGGCGGCGCTCTGGGCCGGGCTGGCCATGGTGCCCGGCCGGGCAGGGATCGCCTTGCGGGGGCACGAGTTCACCTTCAGCCTTATCATTCTGCTTGGGTTCTACGCGTATCCCGGTCTCTGGCTGAGAAATGTCCTGAAACAGCGTCACCGGAGCATCCGAAAGGCGCTGCCGTTCATGCTCGACCTGCTGACGTTGTCGGTGGAGGCCGGTCTCGATTTCATGAACGCGATGCAGCGGATTGTCGACCGCCGCAAAGTGGATGCGATCGGCGAGGAATTCGTGCGCGTCCTGCGCGAAATCCAACTCGGCAAGACCCGGCGCGTCGCCCTGCGCGACATGGCGGAGCGGGTCAACCAGTCGGAAATCCGCAGCGTCGTCAACGCCCTGGTCCAGGCGGATGAACTCGGGGTGGGCATCGCCCAGATCCTGCGCATCCAGGCGGACCAGATGCGGCAGCGCCGTTTTGAGCGCGCCGAGAAGCTCGCCAACGAGGCGCCCGTGAAGATGCTGTTCCCGCTCGTGGCCTTCATCTTTCCCGCGGTATTTCTGGTATTGCTGGGACCCATGATCCTGCAGATCCTGAGGCAGATCTGAGGGACTTGACGATTGACAGGACGGGTGACCGACCGTAGGGTGCCGGAGAAAGGCGACCGTGTTGGCTATGGACACATGGATTCATCTGATGGTTGAGGCCGGGCCTGAACGGGGCCGTGAGCTTCACATCTCCGCCGGCGGCGTGCGCGTCGGACGTTCGTCGCGCAATGACGTGGTGCTGAAGGACCCCTCCCTGTCCCGTTTTCATTGTCGCCTTTTCTTCAAACCGGGCGAGGGTCTCTGGGTGGCTGACCTGGGCAGTTCGAACGAGACCCTGGTGAACGGGACGCCGGTGGACGAAAAGCGGGTCAATCCGGGCGACGAGATTTCGATCGGCGACACGACCATGCGGGTCCGCAGCGACCGGCATCCGGGTGAGACCGCCGCTGCGCCGGACGCTCCGCCGCCGGGGTTCTCCGAGCCTGCGATTGATTTGGGCCTCAAGCGGTCGCCGGGGAACCCGCAACCGAATCGCCTGCGGGGCCTGCTGGTCGGCGCGGCGGTCGCGATGGCACTGGTGGCCATCCTCGCCTGGGTCCCCTGGGCGCGGGTGATCGAGGAATTCAAGGCGTGGCGGCGTCCCGCGCCGCCGGCGGCCGCGGCAGCCGTGTTGCCGGTGATGGACCTGGCCTACGAACGCGTCGAGGCAACGTCGTCCAACATCTTCCGCTATTTCATGCAGATCCAGCACGACACGCTGGTGGTGCAGGTCGACGATCTCCAGAACGCCCGGCATGTCCGGCGCGAAAAGAAACTCGACCCGGCCCTGGTGCGGGATCTCGCGAAATCGGTGGAGTCGGCAGGCTTCTATGATCTGCTTCCGGACTATCTGGGACTGGCCCCCGGCGTGCACGCCCTGGGCGACATCCGGGTGACGATCGGGGCGCGGGCGCACCATTGCCGTGTGCTGAACCGGGTCGAGCCCGAGGCGTTCGCCGCTGTGCGCAGCCAACTCGAGGAGTTCGGCAAGAACGAACTCGGTCTCGCGGCGCTGGCCGTGGAGCCGGAGAAGCTCGTGGAGAAGGCCCGGGAGGCGCTGTTGCTCGGGAAACGGCTCTATGACGAACGCGAAGTGCGTTACGAGAACCTGGGCCTGGCCATCCGGGCCTTCCGGGACTGCGAGCTGTATCTCGAGACGATCGAACCGAAACCCGATTTCTATGGCGAGGCGTTGAGCCACAAGGCCGACGGCGAACGCGAACTGCAGAAGCGGTACGACGATGTCTGGTTCATGGCCGAGCGGGCCGTCAAACTGCGTGACTGGAAAGAAGCCGCCCAGCATCTGCGCATCGTCATCGAGATGATCCCGGACCGGTCGGATGAGCGAAACCAGAATGCCTACAAGAAGCTGGTCGATGTCGAACGCCGTCTGGGCGCGGAGAGGTGAACCATGGGAACGGCTCAGGTATTCAGAATTCAGGAGTCAGGAGTCAGCATGGGGAACACCTTGAGGTCAAGAGAACAGGCGATATACTCACTGACTCGACAAAATGGCGCCTGGCGATATTCGATGAATAATCGGTATGTATTCCATTCTGGATTCTGGATTCTGACTCCTGACGACTTGAGCGGTAACCCATCATGAAGCGCGCGTTGGGCATGGCGATGGCGATGGCGGTGGCGGGGTGGGCCGCCGCGGTTGTGGCGCAGACGGCGGGCGCCAAGGCCCAGGTGCGCGTCACCAGCGATCCGGCCGGTGCCATGGTGTCGTGCGATGGCGTGCTGCAGGATGCGACGCCCCTGACCATCCGGGATCTCGATCCCAGCCCGCATTTGATCGTGGTCGAAAAGCCGGGGTTCAACGAGGTCCGGAAGACCCTTTCCCTGCTGCCGGGCCAGAGGTCGGCGCTCGAGTTGAAACTGGAGCCGATCAACGGCCTGGTGCTGATCGAGTCGGCGCCTGAAGGCGTGGAGATCGAGATCGGCGGCGCGCACAGGGGCCGGGCTCCGCTGTTGCTGACAGACCTGCCGCTCGGGCGGTACCGCCTCAAGGCGTCCTCCACGGGCTATGTCACGCGCGAAGTCGAGTTCCAGGTCGAGAGCCGCATCCCGCAGAAGGTGGCGGTCGAGCTGGCCTCCGATTCGGCGCAAGTGGCGATCGAGTCCACGCCGCCGGGGGCGGCGGTGACGGTGAACGGGTTGTCCCGCGGTACAACGCCCTGCACCGTGGATCGCCTGCCGAGCGGGGATAACCGGATCGCACTCGTGCTGGCGGACTACCTGCCCTTTGAGCAAGCGGTGAAACTGCAGGCGGGCGAAGCGCAGACGATCAAGGTCACGCTCAAGCCGGTGCCGGCCTCCCTGTCGGTCATGTCCACGCCGTCGGGCGCGCGGATCTTCGTGGACAACGAGGTCCGCGGCCAGACGCCGCTGGCCATCGAAACGATCGAACCCGGCGTCCACACAGTCCGCGCGGAGTTGGCCGGTTGCGAATCGCAGACGCTCACGGTGGAGATCGGCCGGGCCCAGGCGAAGGTTCAGGATATCCAATTGGTGCGGAAGACCGGTGTGCTGGAACTCGTGACGGATCCGCCGGGCGTCGGTGTCGTTGTCGACGGGCAGGACGAGGGCGTTACGGAACCGACCCTGCCGGAAGCGGCGTCGCAGGTCCTGAAGATGGATCTGCTGGAGGGTGAACACCGGCTGCAACTGTCGAAGAAGGGCTTCTATTCGGCGGACAAGACGATTACCGTCAAGCGCAACGAGACTGTCGTCGTGCGTGAGGTCATGAAACGCAAGTTCATCGCCGACACGGTGGTCCGCACGAGGGGGACGCCCCCTGACGCGGTGACGGGCATTCTCTCGAAGAAACAGCCGAACGGGGATGTCGTGATCGAGACCAAGCCCGGCATCTTCAAGACCATCAAAGCCGAAGACGTGCTGGCCGTTGACTCGTTGCCACCGGACCCGAAAAACTAGGTCTGGGAGTCCGAGGCGACCCTTATGACCGCCGATCAGGCGATCCTGCAGTATGCCCGCGAGGGGCATGTGCATGCCGTGCGCGCGGACGCGCCGTCCAAAGCGTAACGCCGGATTAGTGACGCGCCTCCACCCGGTTCCCGATCCGGATGGCATCTTCCGCCAGCCAACCGGCTGTCAGTTCCACCACGGAATACGTGCCACGTGGCGCCCAGGCCAGGCGCCAGGGGCGTAGGGCGGGGGTGATGCGCAGGACAAGCCCATCACGGTCCAGGAAGATAATATCGATCGCAAAGCGCATACCGAGGGTGTGAATGCTCCGGCAGGGCGTCAGCCAGAGCGCCACGCCGGGGGCCAACCGGCCGCGTCCCATCAACCCGAAGAGACGTTCATGAAAACGGCGCGCCACACGGACTTCCGGGATGCGCACCACACCCCCGACGAGGAGGGCGAAGGGTGGACGGGCCTTCACGGTTTTGGCGCCGGCGTTGGGGTCGCCTCGACGCCGCCCCACTTGCAGATCACGCAGTGGCGGCAGTCCATGGCGGGCGGCGGCACGTAGACCCGGCCCTGGCGGGCGGCCAACCGCATCTCGATCCGGTTCATCAGGCCCAGCAGACACCCGAGGGTGATGAACCCGCCCGGTGCCAGCACCATCAGCAGCGTCGGTTCTATGCCCTTCACGCTGAAGGCCAGAGACGTCCAGACGGTCAGCGTCCCGTTGCCGAGGATTTCCCGGATGCTGCCCACGACCATCAGGGCGATCGTGAACCCGAGTCCCATGCCCAGCGCATCGGCCAGCGACAGCCAGACGGTATTCTTGGCCGCAAAGGCTTCCGCCCGGCCCAGGATGATGCAGTTCACCACGATCAACGGAATGAAGATGCCCAGGTTCTTGTGCAACTCATGGGCGAAGCCGTTCATGACCAGGTCGGTGACCGTGGTGAACGTGGCGGCGATCACGATGAAACAGGGAATGCGGACCTTGTCGGGAATGACATTGCGCAACGCGGCAACGGCGACATTCGAACAGAGCAGGACGAACGTGGCAGCGATCCCCATGCCGATGCCATTCATGAGCGAGGTCGTCACCGCCAGGGTGGGGCACATGCCCAGCACGACGCGGAAGACCGGGATCTCGTCCCAGAGCCCTTTCTTGAATTCCTTCAGAAAGCCCATGGTATCCGTCCTCTCGAAAACGCTATTTCGTCGCCGCAATCGCTGCCTGGTGTTCGCGATAGACATCCAGCCCCGACTGGATGGCCTCCAGCACGGCGCGGGAGGAAATCGTCGCGCCCGTGACGGCATCGAATGGGCCGCCGTCCTTGCGGACCTTCCACACGGTGCCTGCGACCGGCTTGTTTGCCAACTGGCTGCGGAACGGCTTCTCTGTGACCTTGGTGCCGAGGCCCGGCGTTTCCTGTTGCGACAGGATGCGGACATCTTTCACCACACCGTCGGCGGTCACGCCGACCATCAACTTGATTTCGCCGCCGTATCCCTTGGGAGAAATCGACTCGAAGGCGGCGCCGGCATACCGGCCGTTCAGGCGGGCCACGTAGAAGGTCCAGTTCCGCCCTTGCGCGGCGATGACATTCGTACAGGCGGACGGCTGGTTGTCGAAAGGCGGCAGCACCAGGGCGAGGGCCTCGACGGTTTCCTTGCTCCGGGCCTTCTGGATCGGGTCGCGGGTCACCTTGTTGGTGTAGGCCAGCACGACGCCGGCGGCCGTGCTGATCAACGTCAAAACCACCATCAGGCGGACGATTTCTTTCATGCCGGTTGCTCCTTGCGCAGGTGGCCGAACACCCGCGGTCGCGTGAAACGATTGATGAGCGGGGTCAGCGCATTCATGATCAGGATCGAAAAACTCACGCCCTCGGGGTAGCCGCCCCAGACTCGGATCGTCATGGTCAGAACGCCGCAGCCGATCCCGAAGATCGCCATGCCGCGGCCGGTGACCGGGGTCGTGACCATGTCCGTGGCCATGAACAGCGCGCCGAGAAACAGGCCGCCGCTGAAGACATGATGGGCGGCCGGCAGGGTCTGCTCCGGGCGCACCGCGTGCAGGATGGTGGCGAAGACCGCCACCGTGCCGATGAAGAAGATGGGCGTGTGCCACGTGATGCAGCGTCGCCAGAGGAGGACGATGCCGCCCAGCAGCAGTGCGATCACGGAGGTCTCGCCCAGGCAGCCGGGCCGGGTGCCGAGCAGCAGATCGCGCAACGGGAACGCGGCGAAATAGCCGGCCGGCGCGGCGCCCGCCTGCCAGGCGGTCTTCCACGCTCCCAGCGGCGTGGCCATCGTGATGGCGTCAGGCACGCAGAACCCCTGCAGGGGCGCCGCCCAGGTGGTCATGGCCACGGGAAAGGAGATCAGCAGGAAGGACCGGCCGATGAGGGCCGGGTTGAACAGGTTGTACCCAATGCCGCCGTAGAGTTGTTTGGCGATCACGATAGAAACCACCGAACCCGCAACGGCCATCCAGGTCGGCAGGGTGGGGGGCAGATTGAACGCCAGCAGCATGCCGGTGACCACGGCGCTCAGGTCGCCGATGCCGGCATCGCGCTTCATGAGGCGGCGCGCGGCGGCTTCCGCCAGCACGCACGTCGTCACGCAGACCAGCGTCAGGCGCAGGGCATTGAACCCGAAGCAGACCACGCCGGCGACCAGGGCCGGCAGGAGGGCCAGGATGACGGTCAGCATGATGCGGGTCACCGAATCGCCCGAATGGGCGTGCGGCGACGGGCTGACCATCCATGTGTCGGGAGTTTCGCTCATGATGGCTTGTCCTTTTTCGCCGCAGCCTCACGCTGCTTGCGGCGCTGGATGACCTTGGACTTGCCCTGGCGCATGTGCTGGACGAGCGGCCGGTGGGCCGGGCAGACGAAGGCGCAGGCGCCGCATTCGATGCAGTCCGTCACATTCAACTCGTCGGCCAAGGCGACGTTTTCGGATTCCATCGCCTCGCTCAAGGTGCAGGGCAGCAGGCCTGACGGACAGGCGGTGACGCAACGCCCGCAACTGATGCAGGGGGTGGACTCGAATTGCGGGATGCGGTCGCGCGTCAGCAGGAGCAACCCCGAGGTCGTCTTGTTGACGCCGGCGTCTGCCGTGGCCTGGGCAACGCCCATCATGGGCCCGCCGCAGATGACCTTGCCCACCGCGCCCGCTGTGCCGCCGCAGAAGGCAATCAGGTCGCGGAAGGGCGTGCCGACCCGGGCCAGGACGTTTTTCGGTTCGCGGATGCCGTCGCCGGTGACGGTAACGACCCGTTCGATCAGAGGCTGGCGGCGCAGGACGGCATCGCACACGGCGGCGGCCGTGCCGACGTTTTCGACCAGGCAATTGACATTCATGGGCAGCCCGCCGGAAGGCACTTCGCGACGCGTCACGGAATAGATGAGCTGCTTCTCGGCGCCCTGGGGGTAACGCGTCTTGGCGATCACCAGTTCGACATCACCTTCGGCGGCGGCCATGGCGGTCTGCATGGCCTGGATGGCGGCGGGTTTGTTGTCCTCGATCAGCACCCGGACGTGATTGGCGCCGAGGATGCGGTGCAGGATGCGGATGCCCTGCCAGATCCGGTCGGCCTGCTCGACCATCAGGCGGTCGTCGGCGGTGAGATACGGCTCGCACTCCGCGCCGTTCAGAATCAGGGTTGAAATCGTCTTGCCGGGCGGGGGCAGCAGTTTAACCTGTGTCGGGAAACCGGCGCCGCCCATGCCGATGATGCCGGCCCGGGTGACGATGTCGACCAGGTCGCGCGGCGCCATGCCGGTCCAGTCGGCGGCCGGCACGGGAGACTCGGCGGCCTGATCCTGGCCGTCCGACTCGATCTCGACAACGGTGGCGAGCTGGCCGGAGGCGGTCAGCCGGCTTTCGACCGATTTCACCGTGCCGGAGGTGGGGGCATGCACCCAGGCGGACACATAGCCGGCGGGTTCGGCAATCGGCTGGCCTTTGAGGACCTTGTCGCCTTTCTTGACCACGGGACGGGAGGGGGCTCCCAAGTGCTGGGCCAGCGAGACCCACAGTGTCTGCGGGACCGGCATGACCTCGATCGGTCGGGTGGCGGTGGCGTCCTTGAGATACGGCGAGTGGATGCCGCCCCGCGGGGCAAAGAGTGCGCGGACGAGTTTCACGCGGCGCCTCCGAGGGTTCCGAGTCGTTTCTCGATCGTGTGCGCCGGGCACTTGGCCACCGTGTCTTCGTTGGTGACCGGCACGCCGTAATCCACCACGGCCAGATTGTTCTGCATCGAAATCCCCTGGCTGCCGACGGCCTTGACGCACAGCGTACAGGCGATACAGCCCACATTGCACGCCTGCTTCACGTCGGGCCCGCGGTCATGCGACGAGCACAAAACGTGAATGAACCGCGACTCGGGAACGAGTTTGATCAACTTTCGCGGGCAGGTGCCGACACACTTTCCGCAGCCGATGCACAGGCCCGGATGCACGATCGCCAGGCCGTTGCGGATCTCGATGGCGTTTACGGGGCAGGCCCGCGCGCACGAGGCGAGGCCCATACACCCGTAGCGGCAGTCCTTGCCATTGCCGCCCACCTGCTGTGCGGCGATGCAATCGCACAGCCCGTTGTAGAGGGCGTTGCGCTTTGCGGCGGTGTTGTCGCCCTTGCACAGGACGATGGCCACCTGGCGCTCCGCGGCAAGGGCGGTCATGCCCATGACGGCGGACAACTTGACGAGGGTCTCGTGTCCGCCCGGCTTGCACAGGTTGATGGGGGCCTCGCGCAGCACGATTTCGCAGGCATACTCGGAACAGCCGGCGAACCCACAACTGCCGCAATTGATGCCGGGCAGGCACGCGGTCACCGTTTCGATGCGCGGGTTCTCGTGAACGGCCAGGAAACGGGCGGCGATGGCCAGGATGGCCGCGCAGGCCAGGCCCGTGCCCCCGATAATCAGCGTCTGGATGAAGATATCCATGGGCGTTCCCTGCCTATTGTTTCACCAATCCCGAGAACCCCATAAACGCCAGGCTCAGGAGGCCGGCCGTGACCAGCGCAATCGCCGTGCCTTTGAATGCGGTGGGCGGGTTGGAACGGTCGATCTTTTCGCGCAGTCCCGTGAAGATCACCAAGGCCAGTGCGAACCCGGCCGCGGCGCCGAACCCGAAGGCGA
The DNA here is from genome assembly GCA_964611575.1 of uncultured Verrucomicrobiota bacterium. GTDB lineage: Bacteria > Verrucomicrobiota > Kiritimatiellia > CAIKKV01 > CAITUY01 > CAITUY01. The sequence goes on along the minus strand of CAZTAJ010000009.1, from coordinate 42,615 downwards.
CACTCTTGAAGAACGTGTATTCCTTCTGCACGTTCAAGACCGTCACGCCCAGCACCGCGCAGTTGGTCGTGATGAGCGGCAGGAAGATGCCCAGCGATTTGTGCAGCCCGGGACTGGTCTTCTTCAGGACCAACTCGACGAACTGGACGAACGTGGCGATGACCAGGATGAAGGCGATGGTTTGGAGGTAGGCGGCCCCGAGCGGCACGAGGATGAGATACTGGAGCGCCCAGGTCACGGCGGATGCACAGGTGATCACGAAAATGACCGCCGTTCCCATGCCCATGGCGGTGTTCAGATCCTTGGAAACCCCCAAAAAGGGGCAGATGCCAAGAAACCGGGTGAGAACGAAATTATTGACCAGCACCGCGCCGATGATGAGCAGGATGTACTCCATGCAGAGAGCCTCCTTGTGCATGCACAAACGGCCACAAGGTATCAAGCGGGGCCGGACTATTCAAACGTCTTCTCGTGTCCGGAATCGTGAACGTTTTGACGGAACGCGCATTCGGGAACGGGCACAAGGTCTCGGCGCGATTGGGCACCGCAGCGTTCCGCGAGGATGTTCGGCGCCTGCATCTCACTCGGTCATGCTCTTCTTCGCCGATTTTATGAATCGCCCGAACGCTTTGTCTTTCCCGCGCTTCGCAACGTAGGTCAGATCGTGGTACTCGGTTTCCTTCTTGAGTTTGAGGTAACTCTGATACCGGTCTTCGCTCAAGTCCCCGTTCGCGACTGCGAGTAAGACGGCGCAGCCGGGCTCCTGAGTATGGGTGCAGTTGGAGAATCGACAGTTCAATGAAAGGTCGTGAAGGTCCGTGAAAGCGTCGTTCACTCCGTTAGTCGTACCCAGCAGGCCCAACTCCCGCATTCCGGGCGTATCGATCAACATGGCTCCGCAGGCGAGGGTGATCAACTGGCGGCGGGAGGTGGTATGGATTCCTTCTCCCGTTCCGCTGACAGCGTTTGTATCGAACGCCTCCCGCCCGACCAGCCGGTTGATGAGTGTGGTCTTCCCGACTCCCGATGAGCCAAGGAGACAGTACGTCTTGCCTGGCGTAAGGAGCGCCTGGAAATTACCGAGCCCGAAACCCGTCGTATTGCTGAGCGCGAGGATTTGGGCAGCGATACCGGCGCACTTGATCTGCGCCATCGTCCGATCCACTTCCTCGGGAGAGATCAGGTCCGTTTTGCTCAGGACGATCCGCGGTTCAATGTGACCCTCGCTGGCCATCACCAGATGGCGGTCGAGCCTTCGCAGGTTGAAATCATAGTGACAGGCTTGGACGATGAAGGCGACGTCGACGTTGGCGGCGATCATCTGAAAGTCCACGGTCTTGCCGGGGCACTTGCGGCGCAGGAAGGTCTTCCGGGGCAGGACGCTGTGAATGATGGCCGGGCCGCCCGATCCGTGGCTCTGCACGCACACCCAGTCGCCCACGCATGGCATAGCGGTGGCGGACTGAACGGCGAAGCGGAACTTGCCCGCGAGTTCTGCGTAAGTCTCGGCGTCCTGGTCCCGGATCAGGAATGCGCCCCGGTCGACGGCTGTGACGCGCGCAAGGCGGTGTCCCGGTTGCAGGAGGGCGGAGGAGTGTTCCCTGAACCAGTCGTCAAATCCTAAAACGGTCAATTCCATGGTCGTCTCTCATGCCCAGCGCTCGTCGCCACCAACGACGCGGTAGTGGCGTATGGTGGGCACCGTGGTGTGCGCCCATCATGGGCGCGTTGTAAATGGGGTGCAAGTCCCCTGTAGGAGGAACCGCACATGACAACGTGAAAGAACTACTACTTGAAGCCAACTCCGGCAGAGGCGCCAGGGGCGCCAGTGGGGGTCGTATAGGGCGCCAGTGGGGGTCGCGCCAGTGGGGGTCGGGACATTGAGGCGCCAGTGGGGGTGGCGCCAGTGGGGGTGGGCGCCAGTGGGGTCGTATATGGACATTGGACACTCATGTTGCAGTAGCAGCAGGAGGCGCTGACTTCACGTATTGGTCGATCTTCGCAATCATCAGGCGAAGACGTCGGCTCGATTCGAGTCGCTTGAGGATTCGCGCAATGGCCTTGCTCACTGCAAATGTCCCGCACTGCACAAACCCACCCAGTTCGTGCAGCGTGTAGCCACTGTGCATTCTCGCGTAGTACAAGGCGGGCGCCAGTGGGGGTCGTATATGGACATTGGACACTCATGTTGCAGTAGCAGCAGGAGGCGCTGACTTCACGTATTGGTCGATCTTCGCAATCATCAGGCGAAGACGTCGGCTCGATTCGAGTCGCTTGAGGATTCGCGCAATGGCCTTGCTCACTGCAAATGTCCCGCACTGCACAAACCCACCCAGTTCGTGCAGCGTGTAGCCACTGTGCATTCTCGCGTAGTACAAGGCAAGGTCACGTCCCGTGTCACCGCGGCGGTCCACAAACGTTTCCCAGGCCTCGCCCTTCACAGTAGCTCCGGCCTGCTTCACGGTCTCGAAAGGCAACAGCCGCCGCCACTGCCTGAGATTACTCTGTTCTCCTCCGCTCTCCGGCAACCGCCGGCGCAAAGCTTCAACGAACGTAGCCGACCCAATCGCCAATGCCGCCGTCACTTGCCGCAGCATGTCTTCCCGTGCACCCTGTTTAACGTAGTCTTCCAGATAACGTCGGTAGGCGGTCGTATCACGCATGTTCGGCATGGCGGCCAGACGCCAGATCGCGGAGCAGGTCAGCCATTCCGGCCGCGGACGATATCCCGCATACACCGGATATGAACTCCACGGGTGTCCGCGCAACTGATCCAGACGCTTCAGCAGTACCGCTGTTGGAACTGGGGCATAGAGCCCAGCACGTTCGGCCGCACGATCCCGCTTTCCCTGTCCCAACGCTCGCACCCGCACAGGATTCAAATGCAGGTACACGCTCGCCGCCAGCGACCAAGACCCCTCGCGATCCACGGGGATACTCTTGAAGCGGGCCTGGAATAGCGTCCCACTGCGTTGATGCCTCACATTATGCCACACGCTGTAACTCAGGTTCAGCCACTGCATGGCCCTGCTCGTGTTCGCACGGGGCGTCTCGATCAGCAGATGATAGTGGTTATCCATCAACACATAAGCATGCACCACAATTCCGTACCGGTTGACGGTCTCCGCCAGAACTTCCACGAAACGGCTTCGGTCCCGAACGTCTCTGAAGATCCGCTGTCTCCCCAGCCCGCGCGTCGTGATGTGGTACCACCCACCCTCAACATTCTGCCTGATGGATCGTGGCATGCCCCAACCTTACCAGCCCCTCCCGCATTCTGCAATGACTATGTCCAATGTCCATATACGACCCCAACGGTCACCACCCCAACGGTCACCACCCCAACGGTCACCGGGCAACCTGGACAGCGTGACCGGCGAGCTCATCCTGCAGGCCCTCTTCGCCCTAACCCATGAACGGCATCACACTCTCATCCTCGTGACCCACAATATGGAACTGGCCGGCCGCTGCGACCGGATCATCCAACTCCGCGACGGCCGGGTCGAGAGCTGAAAGAAGCGGCATCCCGGGGGGATGCCGAGGCTGTAGCGGTTTAGACTGTAGGCTGTAGGCAAACGCCGTAGATCCCTCCGATCGGACAGGCATGAAGTAGGCTTTATGCGGCTGCGCCACCACGTTGATTCAAACGGCTCATGACCCGTATCCGACTTTGCACGGAGCCTACTTCGTGCCATCATGATCAAAAGACGTCCACTCACTACTGTCCGGTTTAATCTTGAGTGACCTTGGTATTGGCCTTATTTGACGGGCATGGAATAGGCATGGTTACATTTTTGTATTTCAACTCAGGACCGCCATTTCGCATGGTTTTCCCCCTTCAACCACGAAGGGGGACTGCTGATGGAAAAGGGTCGAACGGTATTTGCCCAACTGATGGAATTCAATCCATGGTACGAGTTCGACAAATGCGTGGATCGGTATGGCGGCAACAAGAGCACGCGGAAGCTGCGTTGCCATGGGCAGTTTCTGATCATGGGTTTTGCCCAATTGACGTACCGGGAGAGTCTGCGGGACATCGAGACCTGCCTCAGAGCTGTGGGGCAAAAACTTTACCAGACCGGCATTCGGCGGCATGTTCCCAAAAGCACCCTCGCCGACGCCAACGAAAATCGGGATTGGCGGATCTTCAGCGACTTTGCCCACATCCTGATCGGACAGGCCACCCATCTCTACTCGGGAGAACCGTTCGGAGCAGAATTGTCCAGTGCGGCGTATGCACTGGACTCGACCACCATCGACCTGTGCCTCTCGCTGTTTCCTTGGGCCGAATTCCGGAAGACGAAAGCGGCCATCAAATTGCACACGTTGCTGACGTTGCATGGAAACTTCCCGACCCTTATCATTATTACTCCCGGCAAGGTTCACGACGTCAATATCCTCGACGAGCTGACGTTCGAGCCCGGCGCTTTCTACGTCATGGATCGGGGCTATGTCGACTTCGGTCGCCTGCATCGCATTCACCGTGCTTCGGCATTCTTTGTCACCCGAGCCAAGGCCAACTTCAAGTTCCAGCGACGCTATTCCGCGCCGGTGGACAAATCCACGGGGCTCCGATTCGATCAAACGGTGGTTCTGACCGGTTTCTATCCCCGACAAGACTATCCCGACACCTTGCGCCGGATTGGATATGTCGATCCGGACACCGGCAAGCGGTTGATCTTTCTGACCAACAACATGAACGAACCCGCGCTGACCATCGCCCACCTTTACCGGTGCCGGTGGCAGGTCGAATTGTTCTTCAAATGGATCAAGCAACATCTTCGTATCAAAGCCTTCTATGGCACTTCGCCCAACGCTGTGAAAACGCAAATCTGGATCGCCATCGCCGTCTACGTCCTCATCGCCATCGTCCGCAAGAAACTCCGGCTCCAAATGAGCCCCTACACAATTCTACAGAAGTGACGGGAACCATCAAAGAACCGGCGCCCCAGCAAATCCCGGCACATCTCGGTGGGAATATCCTGAGCCTCGGCGGCGTCCACCCGTTTAAGGTGGTGCGCGACATTGTCCGAACACGTGATCCGCGCTTCTCCATCGAATCTGGGGTCATCGGCGGTCTGACCGCAGAAGGCCCCCATGTTATGGGGTGCGGCACCGGAATTGCGATTCTGATCGAAGGCGTTACGGGAGCCTGATCGAGTCAAGAAATACAACTCCCCCGTCCACCACAGGTGCTCGCCGGAATAGACGCACATGTCCTGAACGCGCGGGTCGCTCAAGCCCGCCAAGCGCCTATTCAGCCACGGGAACGCTTTGCGGGCGGCGCCGGCCGCCCCTTGCGCAATGCGGGGGAATGCGCGGCGTCCTTCCCACATGGTGACAGACGGATTGCGGCTGGGTCCGTCGCATCGTGTTGAACTAGAAATGGTTGCGACGTAAATGGAACACGGGCGAAGGGTCGCGGCGGTTCATTCGACGGCGTAACCTATTCATAATCATTTGGTTGCGATCTGAGATGCATGGCCGAGCATCCTCCATGGGTGTTCCGTTGTGTTCCATGGTGTTCCGTTTTCGGTCTGGGCTGGGGCCACCGCCTTCTTGTGTCACCCTTTGTCGTTGTCGCGGCGGGGCCGGAGGCCCGCGCCCTACCTGTCCTTCGGTCTTAAAGGCAGGGCGACGGCCTCCGGCGGCGCCTATGCTGTTCGCGCTATCTCCTTGATCAATGCGGGGTGGGGGGATAGGGTACGCACCTTGATGACGCCGGGGCGGTTGGACTTGTGTTGGACGGTTCATTTCTGACCCCGGCCGATCGCATCCGGATATCGGCGTTGAAGATCGGGCGTCGTGCATCGGGAGCGGGCAGAACCCCGTCAGGACCGGAAGGTAGCAGCGGCATGCCATGTCTCCCGGGTGCCGCGGCTGTCCTGGTTGGAGCCGGTATCCGGTTGCGATCGACCGGGCGGAGTCCCGGAAGCTGAATGGGACGAGAGGCGGGGTTCCACCATGGCATACGAGGTTCTGGCACGCAAATGGAGGCCGCAGCAGTTTGCGGATGTCGTCGGGCAGGGGCACGTCACGCAGACGCTGGCCAACGCGATCAAGGCCAACCGCATCGCGCACGCCTATCTCTTCGTCGGGCCGCGCGGCATCGGCAAGACTTCCCTGGCCCGCATCTTCGCCAAGGCCCTGAACTGCCGCAAAGGCCCCACGGCCACGCCATGCGATGTGTGCGAAGCCTGCAAGGAGATCATGTCCGGCTCGTCCATGGACGTGATGGAGATCGACGGGGCGTCGAATAACGGCGTGGATCAGGTCCGTGAGTTGCGGGAGAACGTCAAGTACGCCCCGACGCGCGGCCCGTATAAGATCTATATCATCGACGAAGTGCACATGCTCAGCCCGGCGGCGTTCAATGCGCTGCTGAAGACGCTGGAAGAGCCGCCCCCGCACGTCAAATTCATCTTCGCCACCACCGAGTCGCAGAAGGTGCTGCCCACGATCGTGTCGCGGTGCCAGCGGTTCGACTTGCGGCGTATTTCGGCCCCGCAGATTGTCGAGCGGCTGCAATTGATCGCCAAGGCGGAGGGCGTGACGCTGGAGGACGATGCGGCGCTGGCCATCGCGCGCGGGGCCGAGGGCGGCTTGCGCGACGCCGAATCGGCGCTGGACCAATTGATCGCCTTTCGCGGCGAGCGCATTGCGGAGGATGACGTCCTGGCGGTGTTCGGCCTGGTGGCCCGGCACACGCTCGAAGCCCTGGCCGAGGCGGTGCTCAAGGGCGATGTACCTGAGTTGATCCGGATCGTTGCGGAGTTTGACGCCGGGGGCAAGGACATGCAGCGCGTGCTGCTGGAGTTGCTGGATCACCTGCGCAACCTGCTCGTGTACCAATGCGCGCCGCAGGCGGTGGAAAGCATGGACGTGCTGTCCACGCAAGTCCAGGCGATCGAGGCGCAGGCGGCGCTGGCGGATGCGGACCGGCTGTTGCGCATGGCGGAAGTGCTGGCGCAGGCGGAGGATCGCATCCGGTACGCCCTGTCGCGCCGGACCTTATTGGAAACGGCGCTGATCCGGTGCGCGCGTTCCACCACGGTTTCCATCGACGCCCTGATCCGGCGGGTTGAGGAGTTGCAGGGCGGGGCAGACGGCGGGGGTGGCGGCGGGACCCCCGTCGAGGTTCTCCCGCGTCCGGCGCCCCCCACGGCGGCCGCGCCGCGTCCTTCCGCACCCCGTGTGAGCGAACCGGCGGTCCCAGGCTACGCCGCGCCTGCCACGCCCCGACGCGGGCCGGCTCCTGCGGCGGCTCCATCGCCTGCGGCATCCGCGGCGTTGCCGAAGACGCCGGGGGCCGAACTTGAGGCGCTGGTGGCGAACTGGCGCGCCCTGATCGACAAGATCGGGGCGCTGGCCTCACTCGCCCGCGGGGCATTGATTGACGCCCGGCCGCTTGAGGTGACTGCGGAGCGGGTGACGATCGGGTTCGATCCCGAGTTTGCGCAGAACATCGAGCGAATGCGCGCGCCGACCTATCAGCGGGCGGCCCAGAGCGTCGTGGCCCAGTTTCTCAAACGACCCGTCACGATCGAGTACAGGCTGATCGAATCCCCGTCACGAGTTGACGTGCCGGCGGATCATACGGTGGACCAGGCGGGCGGCGGCGGGGCTCCCGGACGCAAAGGCGCGCGGACGCGCCAGCAGTGGCAGGCGGACCCGGTGGTGCGCAAGACGCTGGAGATTTTCAACGGCAGTATTGTGGATATAAGGGAGTAGAAGTCAGAATTCAGGAGTCAGGATTCAGAAGGGTGAGGCGGGCTATCGCCCGCAACCCAATGGGAGGGCGCGCATGCTGCGTGCCGCGGACGGCGGCACGCCGTCCCTCCCAAGAATGCTCGTGGGTTTGTGTGAAGGGTGTGTGACTTATGGACATGATGAAACTGATGAAGAAGGCCGCCAGCATGCAACGCGACGTGGAACGCGTGCAGCAGGAAATGGCGACCCGGCGGGTGGAATTCAGCAGCGGCGGCGGGATGGTGAAAGCCACCGCGTCGGGGGATGGGACGGTCGTGGCGATTGCCATCGACCCGAAAGTGATCAACCCGGCCGACAAGGAGATGCTGGAGGATCTGGTGCTGTCGGCCGTGGATGGCGCCATCAAGAAGGCGCGCGAGATGTCGGCGGCCGAGATGCAGAAGGTGACCGCCGGACTGGGGTTGCCCGGCATGCCGGGTCTGCATTGAGTGAACCGGCGTGAACGGACTTGAACATCTGGACCGTCTGACGGCGGCGCTGGCCCGCCTGCCCGGCGTGGGGCGGCGGTCGGCGGAGCGCATGGCCTACCGGCTGGCGTGGGACCCGGACGGCGTGCTGCGCGAATTGCTCGATGCGCTGCGCGAGGCGCAGGCGCATGTCCGCTTGTGCGGGCGGTGCGGCGGCATGACGACAGCCACGGAGAATCCCTGCCGGCTGTGTACCAATCCGGCCCGCGACCGCACCCTGCTGTGCGTGGTGCAGGACCCGAGCGATATCGTGGCCATCGAACGCACGGGGAGCTACAAGGGCCGTTACCATGCCTTGATGGGGATCATTTCGCCGATGCATGGCGAGGGGCCGCGCGATCTGCGGCTGGGCTCGCTCATGCGGCGCATCGAGGAGGAGGCTTTCCAGGAGGTTATCCTGGGGCTCGGCACGGACGTGGAGAGCGAGTCGACGGCGAGTTACATCACGGAGTTGCTGAAGTCGCGGCCGGTGCGCGTGACGCGCCTGGCGTCGGGGATCCCGGCGGGCAGCGGCATCGGGCATTCGGATCCCGTGACCCTGTCGCGCGCCGTGAAGGGGCGAAGTGCGGGGTAGGGCAGAGAGAATTCAGAAGTCAGAAGTCAGAAGTCAGAGGTCAGAGGTCAGAGGTCAGAGGTCAGAGGTCAGAAGTCAGGAGTCAGTGTCCCAATGGTCTATCCTGTGCGGTCTTCGATGATGATACGTGTGTATTTCATTCTGGATTCTGACTTCTGGCTTCTGACTACTGGGGCGACTGTGATGAGGTGGTGCTGACATGGGTGCGACCCTGGAGGACTCATTGGCCATACGGCTGGAACGGATCCGCGCGCGGATGGCGGCGGCTTGTGTCCGGAGCGGGCGTGCCACTGATTCGGTGCGCCTGTTGCCGGTGAGCAAGACCCATCCGCCCGAAACCGTGGCTGAGGGGGTGCGGGCGGGCCTGGATGTGTTCGGCGAAAGCCGTGTGCAGGAGGCGCGCCAGAAGATTCCGCTTTGCCCAGGGGGCGCACACTGGCATTTTATCGGCCATCTCCAGACAAACAAAGTGCGGGAAGCGGTGGGCCTGTTCGAAATGATCCACGCAGTGGACTCGCTGCGGCTGCTCGAGACGCTCGACCGGGCGTGTGCCGAGGCGGGCCGGCCGATGCCGGTGTGCCTGGAAGTCAACGTGGCCGGCGAACGCAGCAAGTTCGGCCTCAAACCCGATGAGTTGGGCGGTGTTTTCGAGCGGGCGGCGGGCTTGTTCAAGGTCCAGATCGTGGGCCTGATGACGATCCCGCCGGTGGCCGAGGATGTCGAGACCGCGCGGCCGTTCTTCCGGCAGTTGCGCGAATTGCAGGCGACATGGCGGGCGCGGACGGGCCTGCCGTTGCCGGAGTTGTCCATGGGCATGTCACACGATTTCGAGATCGCCATCGAGGAAGGCGCCACGTGGGTCCGCGTGGGCACGCTTCTTTTCGGACAGCGCCCGCGAGTGGAGGCCCATGAAGCCGATATCCCCTGATGACAAGGATTTTGCGCACCCGGTGGGCGGCGCCCATCCCCTGGCGGGATGCCTGGTGACGGTGGTCATCATCGCCGCCATCCTGCTGGCGGCGATCGCCTTCGCCTTGCGGACGCGGGGAGGCAGCGAGTTGATCGCCGATTATCTCCGGGACCGGACGGGGCTGGACGTGACGCTGGGCAAGGCCCGGCTTGCGTTGCCCTGTGACCTGGTGCTGGAGGGTTTGCGCACGCGCGGCGGCGGGGCCACCAACGGCGATTTGTCGGTGCGGGAAGTCAGGTTGCAATGGCAGATCGACGGCTCGCCCGTGGTGAAGATCCTCGGGGCCGAGTTGACGCTGGTCAAATCCGGGACGGACGGCTGGATGCCGGAGTCCTTTGCGGAGGTGGGCGCCTTGTCGGATGTGTTGCAGACGCCGGGGTTCTTCATCGAGGCGCCGCGCTTGACGCTGGACGTCCGCGACAGCACGATCCGGTGGATGGCGGGGACGAACACCTGGGGCGTACAGGGCCTCGGGTTCCGGTCCCTTCCGGTCCGCGTGGGCGGGCAGGTCTGGCGTTACTTTGAAGTGCAGGCCGGGCAGGTGAACCGGGCCGGCGGCACGACCGGCCGCGCGGTGCGCCGCGAGTGGATCAGCGCCCCGGAGAAAGGGTATCTTGAACTGGCCTACCGCGGGGTCTGGGATGAGGCGGGTCCGGCCGGGCGCGACTGGTGGTCGTCGCCGCCCGCGAATGCAGCGATGGGAGTGCCGTGATGAATTCAGACCGAGTCAAGAAACTGGCAGCGGCCTTCGGGCGGCAGCGTCTCCTGGTGGTGGGCGATGTCATGCTCGACCGCTACATCCACGGGGTGGTGGAACGGATTTCGCCCGAGGCGCCGGTGCCGGTGGTCCGCGTCATGCGCGAGCGCCAGGTGCCCGGTGGTGCGGCCAACGTTGCCGGCAACATCCGCGCCATGGGCGGGGCGGCCGTCATCGCCGGTGTGGTCGGGAACGACGCGGCCGGGCTCGAATTGCGGCACGCGATCGAGAATCTCGGCATCGGGACCGGCGCGTTGACGGTCATCCCGGGGATGCGCACCACGGTCAAGACGCGGATCATCGCGGAACGCCAGCAAATGATCCGGGTGGACTGGGAGAATGAGAAGCCGCACCCGGACGAGGCGGTGCAGGCCTTCTGCGAGGCCGTGGAACGGGCGATTGCGGACTGTACGGGCGTGGTGATCGAAGACTACAACAAGGGCATTGTGCGGCAGGAAGTCGTCGATGTCGTGCTGGCCGCCGCCCGGAGGAAGGGCATCCCGGTCGGTCTTGACCCCAAGGACAATCTCGATCTGCGGATCCGGGGAATCACGCTGGCGACGCCCAACTACAAGGAGGCGCATGTGTGTGCGGGGCTCACGCCGCGCCCGCCGCCGGCGGGGGACCCCCTGAAGGACGCGTCGCTTGGCAAGGCGGCGGAGATCCTGCTGCGTCAGTGGCAGCCGGAGCAGTTGATCGTGACCCTGGGGCCCCAGGGGATGTACCTGGCGTCGAAGGACCGTCCGCCCCGCGTGATCCCGACCCGGGCCCGCGAGGTGTTCGATGTCAGCGGCGCGGGCGACACGGTGATTGCCACGTGCGTCCTGGCGCTGGCGGCGGGGGCGACGTTCGACGAGGCGGCGGTGCTGGGCAACAACGCCGCCGGGGTGGTGGTCGGCAAACTCGGCACGGCGACCTGTTCGGTGGAGGAACTCATCGGGAGCGTGGAAACCCATGAGTGCTGACGCGCGGCCACGGGTGATCGGGGTCATCCCGGCACGGTACGCGTCGACGCGGTTGCCGGCCAAGGCGCTGGTGTTGCTGTGCGGCAAGCCGCTGATCGTGCGGGTGCTGGAGCGCGTGCGGCAGGCGGAACGGCTGGACGAGGTGCTGGTGGCCACGGACGACGACCGTATTGCGGAGGCCGTCCGGCGGGCGGGCGGGGTGGCGGTCATGACGCGCGCGGATCATCCCTCGGGCACCGACCGCGTGGCGGAGGCGGTGGCCGGCCGGGCGGCAGGGGTCATCATCAATATCCAGGGTGACGAACCGCTGATCGATCCGGGCTTGATCAACCGGTTGGCGGACGTTATGGTGCGTGAACCCGGTTGGGATATGGCGACGGCGGCGACGCCGATCCGGGATGCGGCGGACCTGGGCAAGTCCTCGGTCGTGAAGGTGGTCTGGGCCGCCGACGGGCGCGCGCTGTATTTTTCGCGTTCGGTCATCCCCTTCGTGCGGGATCAGGCGCCCGCGGGGCTGCGGCACTGGCGGCATCTGGGGATTTACGCCTATCGGCGCGCCTTCCTGGCGCGGCTGGTGGCGACGCCGCCCTGCGTGCTCGAGCAGGCGGAAAAGCTGGAACAATTGCGGGCGCTGCACCTGGGGGCGGCCCTGAAGGTGATCGAGACGGACGACACGGGCATGGGCGTCGATACGCCCGAGGATGTGCCGCGGGCCGAACAGGCCCTGCGGGATGCGGGTTTGGCGTAATAGACGGGGTGGTTGGGAGCAGGCGGCTATGGCGACACGAGTCATTGATATCGGCGGCGTGAAATTCGGCGGGCGTCATCCCCTGGCGCTGATCGCCGGGCCGTGCGTCATCGAAAGCCGCGAAGGCTGCCTGGATATTGCGGCACGGCTGGCGAAGCTGGCGCGGGCGCGGCGCATTCCGCTGGTGTTCAAGGCCTCGTACGACAAGGCCAACCGCTCCTCGCTGAAAGGCTATCGGGGTCCCGGGATCGAGCGCGGGCTGGAGATCCTGGCGGAAGTCAAGAAACGGTATGGGCTGCCGTTGCTGACGGATGTACACACCATTGAGGAGGCGCGGCGGGCGGCCGAGGTGGTGGACGTGATCCAGCTTCCGGCGTTTCTGTGCCGGCAGACGGACCTGGTGGTTGCGTGCGGCGAGACCGGCAAGCCGGTCAACGTGAAGAAGGGCCAGTTCATGGCGCCGTGGGACATGCGCAACGTGATCGAGAAGATCGAGAGCACGGGCAACCGGCAGATCCTGCTGACCGAGCGGGGCGTGAGTTTCGGGTACAATATGCTCGTCGCCGATATGCGCAGCCTGCTGATCATGCGCGAGACCGGGTACCCGGTGATTTTCGACGCCACGCACAGCGTGCAGCGGCCGGGCGGGGCGGGCGACCGCAGCAGCGGCGACGGACGCTGGGCGCCGGCGCTGGCGCGCGCGGCGGTGGCGACGGGGTGCGATGCGGTTTTCATGGAAACGCATCCCGCGCCGGAGCAGGCGCTCTCGGACAAGGACAACACGGTGCCCCTGGCGTCGCTGGGACGGCTCTGGACGGTGCTAAGGAGTATTGATGAAGCAATCAGCCGTGCGTAACGTGTGGCGGTGGATGGCCGCGGCCCTGCTGGTCCTCGCGGCGGGAGTGCAGGCGCAGACGCCGGCGCTGCCGCAGCAGATCAAGAATTTCCGCGTGCCGGAATTCGACGCCAACGGTCTGAAGAAGTCGGAGATCTTGGGGGACCTGGCGGACGTGATGGCGGACGACAAAATCAAGATCACCGGGTTGCGGATCGTGCTGTACGAGAAGGACGGGGTGACGGTGGAAGGCACGGTGAATGCGGACCAGTGCATCTTCGACCGGAAGGACAAGAGCGCGTTTTCCAACACGGCGGTGAGCCTGGAACGCGGCCCGATGGTGATCACCGGCAAAGGGCTGCGTTGGAACTCGGAGGGGCAGCACATCGAGATCCTGAACGATGTGCGCGTCGAACTGAGGGGCATCAAAATGTGGAACAAGCAGGAGAAACCATAACATGGGCAAGACGATCAGCCTCACTCTCGGCCTGTGCCTGGCGTTGAACGCCTGGACCGGCCTGGCGGCGGACCCGGCCGGGGGCGCGGGCACCAACACGACGGTCATCACGGCGCGGCACCTGGATTTCGACTATCCCAAGCGGACGGCGGTGTTCGATGGCGATGTCGTGGTGACCGATCCGCGGGTCACGATCAAGGCGGACAGCATCACGGCCTTGTTCAACACGAACAGCCAGCCGGAGACGATCACGGCGGTGGGCAACGTGCGCATCGAGCAGGAGAACCGGCTGGCGTTGAGCTCCCGTGCCACGTACAGCGTCAAATCGGGTTTGCTCGTGCTGACTGGCCAGCCGCGCGTGCTCCGCGGCACGGACGAACTGGCGGGCTCCCGGATCATCTTCAGCCGGGATGACGACAAGGTCACCTGCGAAAACGCGACCTTGCGGCTGATCCCCGGACAGGGCGGGGGCGGGGCGGGGCTGGACAGCATGCTGAAGCGTTGAGGCGGGTGTCGCGATGCTTATCAAGACCGAAAACCTGGTCAAGAGTTACCGCGGGCGAACGGTGGTGCAGGATGCGTGCATCACGGTGGGCGCCGGGGAGATCGTGGGGTTGCTCGGCCCCAATGGCGCCGGGAAGACCACGACGTTCTACATGATCATGGGTCTGGTGCGCCCGACGCGCGGCCGCATTCTCTTCAAGGACAGCGACGTGACGAAGCTGCCGATGTACCGGCGGGCGCGGATGGGGATGGGGTACCTGGCCCAGGAGCCCTCGATCTTCCGCAAGCTGACCGTGGCCGAGAACATCATGGCGATCCTCGAGACCCGGCCGTTGAACAGCCGTCAGCGGCGTCAGCGGCTGGTTGAACTGATGGACGACCTGGGCATTGGCGCGTTGGCGAAGCAGATGGCCTTCACCCTCAGCGGCGGGGAGCGGCGGCGTCTGGAGATCGCGCGCGCCCTGGTGACGGATCCCGCGATGATCCTGCTGGACGAGCCGTTCAGCGGCGTCGATCCGCTGGCGGTCTACGATGTGCAGGAGATCATCCGCAACCTGAAGCGGCGCGGCCTGGGCATCCTGATCACGGACCATAGCGTCCGCGAGACCCTGTCGATTGTCGACCGGGCCTATCTCATTTGCGAGGGACGGGTTTTGCGGGAAGGCACGAGCGAATTTCTCATCAACGACCCGGTCAGTCGGGAGTTGTATTTGGGCCCCCGTTTCAGTATGTAAGAGCGCAGCAGAGGCAACGACGCAGGAGGACTCAATTATGGCCATCGAAATTACCGGCCGGCACCTTGATGTGACGGACAGCATGCGCGAGTACGCCGAGAAACGCCTGAACAAGCTGGTTGAGGAGTTTCCTCGAGTTGACAAGATTCACGTGATCCTGGATATCCAGAAGTTTACGCACACCGCCGAGGTGGTGGTCCACGCGCGGCGGCACATCATGCTGGAAGCCAAGGAGAGCTCCGACAACATGTACGCCTCGATTGACCTGGTCCTGGAGAAGATGGAAAAACAACTGCATAAGTCGATCGACAAGCGCGAGGAACACAAGGGTCAAGAGAAACTGACCGACCACGAGATGAAGCAGGACTGAAGGCCACGCCATGATGAGCGATGCGACGGGTGAAAGAAAAGCGGTGACGGTTGAGGAGTTCCTCAATGCCGGCCGGGACAAGCTGGATCTGGACCTGGTCGCGGGTCAGGCGGGGTTGAGCCGGCGCATCGACGAGGCGGCCGTGAACCGGCCGGGCCTCGCCCTGACCGGGTTCTACCAGCATTTCGCCCCCCGGCGCATCCAGATTCTCGGCCATGCCGAGATGACCTATCTGCATTCCCTGCCGGACGTCGAACGGCGGCTGCGGGTCAAGCAGTTGTTTGAGCATCACATTCCCTGCCTGGTGGTGACCCGGCGCCTGCGGCTGCTTCCCGAGATCGAGGAGCTGGGGGAGGAATACCGCACGCCCGTCTTGCGGACGCCCCTGATCACCAAGAACCTGATCAACGCCGCCACGATTGTCATGGAAAACCTCATGGCGCCGCGCACGACGATCCAGGGAACCATGGTTGAGATCCTGGGCATCGGGGTGCTGTTGTCCGGCAAGGCGGGCGTGGGCAAGAGCGAAACGGCGCTGGCGTTGATCAAGAAGGGGCACAGCCTGGTGGCCGACGATGTCACCGCCTTGCGGCTGGACAGTTCCGGCGCCGTTATCGGGGCGGCGGTCGGGGTGACCCGCTACCACATGGAAATCCGCGGGCTGGGCATCATTCACGTCCCGAGTCTGTTCGGGGTCGCGTCGGTGCGCAGCGAGAAGCGACTCGACCTGACCATCACCCTGTGCAGTCCCGAAGCCGTTTCAGCGGAGGATCGCAGCGGGCAGGCGATGCGCACGCGGTCGGTGCTGGGCGTTGATATCCCGAACATTGAGATTCCCGTGGCGCCGGGCCGCGACGTGGCGAACATTGTCGAGGTGGCTGCGCTGGATCAGATGCTCAAGGGACTCGGGCACGATGCGGCCAAGGAGCTGGATGCCAAACTGATCGCCGTGCTTGCAGGAAGCCGCAAATCCGATGAGTGACCGCAAGTCCAAGACCGCCGGCGGCAATCGAATCGTCGTGCGCGAACTGAAGATCGTCAACCAGCTCGGCCTGCATGCCCGGCCGGCGGCGCTGTTCGTCAAGACGGCGTCGCGATTCGAGTCCGATGTCACCGTGAAGAAGGATGGCAACACGGTCTCGGGCAAGAGCATCATGGGGCTTATGACGCTGGAGGTCGGCATGGGCAGCGTGCTGACGGTCACGGCGGAGGGGCCGGATGCCGAGGAGGTGCTGGACGAGCTTCAGCATCTTGTCGAAGGCAAGTTCTTTGAGGACTAGGCCGGTCGTGAAGAAGCAGAGCAGAAACGACCCTTCGGAAATCACACTTCGAGGGATTGGCGTGTCGGCCGGGGTGGCCTGCGGGCCGGTCTACCTGATCACCTCCGAGGAGCGGGCCTACGCCGAAACCATCCTGAGCGAGGCCGACATTCCTGCCGACATCCGCCGGTTCGAGGCCGCGGTCATCGAGACGCGCCGGCAGATCAACACCATCCAGAAGAACGTTCAGCGCGCGATCGGGCAGTACGACGCCAACATCTTCGACGTGCACAAGATGGTGCTCGACGACGGGGCCTTCATCGAGGAGACGCTCCGGAAGATCCGAAGCGACCGGTGCAACGCGGAGACGGCGGTGCGCGCGGTGGTTTCGCGGTATGCCGAGGCGCTGTCCGTTGTGGAGGACGACTATCTCCGCGAACGCGTGGCGGACGTCAAGGACGTGGTGCGGCGCGTGCTGCGCAACCTGGCCGGCGAGAAGACCCACGCCCTCGACGGACTGCGCGAGAAGAGCATCGTGGTGGCGGCCGACCTGGCGCCCTCGGAGACCGCCTCGTTGCGGAAGGATCTGGTGATGGGGTTCGCGACGGACCTGGGGAGCAGCACATCGCACACGGCCATCATGGCCCGCGCGCTCGGGATTGCGGCTGTCGTCGGGTTCGGCGATATCACCACGCGCGTCAAGACGGGCGACATGATCCTGATGGACGGCACGGAGGGCGTGCTGATCATCCACCCCTCGGAGCAGAGCCTCAAGAAGTACGGGGAACTGGCGCAGGTCCGCAAGACGATTAGGAGCGGGCTGAATCATCTCAAGGATGAGCCGGCCGAGACGCGGGATGGGCACCGGGTGACGTTGTCGGCGAACCTCGAACTGCTGGAGGAGATCGGCGACGTCAAGAAGCACGGGGCGGAAGGCATCGGCCTGTTCCGCTCCGAGTACCTGTACATTGCGCGCAAGGATCTCCCGACGGAAGACGAGCAGTTGGCGGCGTACCGCGAGGCGGCGGAGTACTTGAAACCCGATCCGGTGATCATCCGGACGGTGGACCTTGGCGGCGACAAGTTCGCCTCGGCGGTCAAGATGCCCCAGGAGGTCAACCCCTTCCTGGGATTCCGGGCGATCCGCTTCTGCCTGGCGCAGCCGGAGATTTTCAAGACCCAGATCCGGGCGATTCTGCGGGCCAGCGCGTTCGGCAAGGTGCGGATGATGTACCCGATGGTCAGCAACGTCGATGAGGTCATCCGGGCCAATGCGCTGGTCGAGGAGTGCAAGCAGGAACTGGCCCGCCGGCATCTGGCCTATGACGCGGCGCTCGAGGTGGGGGTGATGATCGAGATCCCGTCCGCCGCGCTGATCAGCGATGTTCTGGCGCGGCATGTGCGGTTCTTCAGCCTGGGCACGAACGACCTGGTCCAGTACACGCTGGCGGTGGACCGCGTCAACGACCGCGTCGCGCACTTGTACGAACCGACACACCCCGGGGTGCTCAAACTGATCAAGACCACGATCGACAACGGCCACGCCGCGGGCATCTGGGTGGGGGTGTGCGGGCAGATGGGGAGCGATCCGCTCATGGCCCCGCTGCTGCTGGGGCTGGGGCTGGATGAGTTCAGCGTGGTGCCCTCGACTGTGCCGATGATCAAGGACGTGATCCGGAGCGTGAACTGGACGCAGGCGCGGGAACTGGCGGACCGGGCGCTGGCCGCCTCGACGGCGGCCGAGGTGCTGGAATACTGCCGCTCGCTGATCCAGAAAACGGCGCCGGAGATACTTGAATTGGTGTAGGGATTCGTGTATAAATTCCATTTCGGTGTCGGTTCCAAGCGAGCAGCGCAAGAAAGCGGGGAGAAGCATGTCAGACCGGTATTTGTTTACGTCGGAATCCGTTTGCGAGGGGCATCCCGACAAGGTGGCGGATGGGATTTCGGATGCGGTGCTGGATGCCAATCTGGCGCAGGATCCGCGCGCCCGCGTGGCGTGCGAGACGCTGGTGAGCACCGGCCTGGTGGTGGTGGCGGGCGAGATCACGAGCAAGGCCGTGGTGAACTATACCGACGTGGCCCGGGAGACGATCCGGAAGATCGGATACACGGACACGGCCCTGGGCTTCGCGGCCGACAGTTGCGCCGTGCTGGTCGCCATGGACCGGCAGTCGCCGGACATCTCGCAGGGCGTGACCGCCGGCAAGGGGCTGTTCAAGGAACAGGGCGCGGGCGACCAGGGGATGATGTTCGGGTATGCCTGCGACGAGACGCGGGAGTTGATGCCGATGCCGATCATGTTCGCCCACCGCCTGACGCGGGCCTTGTCCGAGGCGCGGCGCGATGGCGTGCTGCCATGGCTGAGGCCGGACGGCAAATCGCAGGTGACGGTGGCTTACGAAGACGGCCGGCCGGTGCGGGTGGATACGGTCGTGGTGTCCGCCCAGCATGCGCCCGAGGTCTCCCACAAGGCCCTGCGCGAGGGGATTATCGAGGAGATCGTTCGCAAGCAGATCCCCGCGTCGTTGCTCAAGAAGACGCGTTACCTGATCAATCCGACGGGCCGGTTCGTGATCGGCGGACCTCATGGGGACAGCGGGCTGACCGGCCGCAAGATCATCGTCGACACCTATGGCGGCATGGGCCGGCATGGCGGCGGCGCGTTCTCCGGCAAGGATCCGTCCAAGGTCGACCGTAGCGCGGCCTACATGGGCCGTTACGTGGCGAAGAACATCGTGGCCGCCAAACTGGCTCGCCGTTGCGAGATTCAGCTCGCCTACGCCATCGGGTACCCGGAACCGGTGTCGGTGCATATCGACACGTTCGGCACCGGCACGGTCAGCGACAGCCGTATCGCCAGGGCGGTGGTCCGGGTCTTCGGGCTCAAGCCGGCCGAGATCATCAAGGAACTCGACCTGCTGCGTCCGATCTACGGCGAAACCGCCTTCTACGGGCACTTCGGTCGCACCAGCCGGTTGAATGTCTTTACCTGGGAACGCACCGACAAGGTGGCGGAGTTGAAAGCCGCGATCTGAGGACCGATCGGGCGGAAAGGCAGACAACGACTATGGCGACCATGGACATTCAGGACATTCTCAAGAGCCTGCCGCACCGGTATCCGTTCCTGCTGGTCGATCGCATCATCGAGTGCGACGACCAGAAGCGCATCGTGGGCCTCAAGAACGTGACCATGAACGAGCCTTTCTTCCAGGGGCATTTCCCGGGCATGCCGGTCATGCCCGGCGTGCTTCAGTTGGAGGCCATGGCCCAGACCGGCGGGGTGCTGATCAACAAAATTGCCGGTTCGAGCGGCCGCCTGCCGTACTTCATGTCGATCGATAAGGCGAAATTCCGGCGCGTCATCAGGCCCGGCGACCAGATGCGCATCGAGATCGAGTTCACGACGATCAAGACCCGGCTGGCCAAGTTTCAGGGCCGGGTGCTCGTGGATGGCGAACTGGCCTCCGAGGCTGAGATGATGTGCATGATCACGGACCAGAAGGTGCAGGCATGAGTTGCATTCACCCCTCGGCCGTGGTGCACGAGGGCGCGCAACTCGGCGTGGATGTCGAGATCGGCCCTTACAGCGTCATCGGTCCCCATGTCCGGCTTGGCGACCGGACGCGCATCATGCCGCACGTGTTTTTGGACGGGCACACGACGCTGGGCGTGGAATGCACGGTGTTCCCTTTCGCCAGCATCGGCAGCCTGACGCAGGACTTGAAGTACCGCGGCGGGACGACGTATGTCGAAGTCGGCGATCGAACGACCTTTCGCGAATACGTCACGGTACACTCCGGCACGGCGGATGGCGAGGTGACGCGGGTGGGGAGCGGCTGCCTGATCATGGCCTACTGTCATGTGGCGCATGGCAGCCGGGTGGGGGACCGCGTGATCATGGCCAATGCCGCGTCGCTGTCGGGCGATGTGCTGGTCGAGGATGATGCGGTTATCGGCGGCATGACGGGCATACACCAGTTCACCCGCATCGGTCGCATGGCCATGGTGGGCGGCATGTCGCGCATCACCCAGGACGTTCCGCCGTTCATGCTGGTGGAGGGCAACCCCGCGGCGGCGCATGGGGTCAACTCGGTCAAGATGCAGCGGACGAACATCCCGGCGGAGACCCAGGCGGTTATCAAGAAGGCCTACCGGCTCCTGTACCGCGAAGGGTTGTCCACGCGCCAGGCCGTGGAGCGGATCCGGGCGGAATTGCCGTCCCTGCCCGAGATCCAGCAACTGCTGGCGTTTATCGAGTCATCCGAGCGCGGTATTCTGAAGTGAGCGCCCCGGGCGCGGAGGACACTATGACAGCGCGGCCATCAACGCAACGGCGGCCCGGCGCGGGCCGGGTCGGTCGCTTCGTGCTGGCGGCGGTCCTGGCGTTGACGACGGCCGTGCGGGCCCAGGCGCCCGCCGCCGGCGCAGCGGAAACCGCCGGCACCGTCAACTTCAGCTTCGACCAGGTCGACATCCGCACGTTCGTCAAGCTGATGGGCGAGATGACCGGTCGGCGTTTCGTCATCGATGAGGCCGTCAAGGGCCAGATCTCCGTCGTGGCTCCCCGGATTCCCGTCGACCAGGCGTATGCCGTGTGTCTCAAGATCCTGGAGTCGGCGGGTTGCTCGGTCATTGACGAAGGCGCCCTGACGCGCGTGGTGCCGCTGGCGCCCCGTTTTCAGCCGTCGGCGCCGGTGGTGGGGGACGGCAAACCGATGCCGCGGGAGGGGATCGTCACCCGCGTCATCCGCCTCCAGCACACGAGCGTGACGGACCTGCGCAAAGTGCTCGATGCGATCACCGGGCGGGAGAAGAGCAGCCATGTCGCGCTGCTGGAGTCCAGCAATCATGTGATCATCACCGATACCGTGGAGGCCGTGCGGCGGTTCGAGCAGGTGATCGCGGAGATCGACAAGCCCGGCGCCGGCACGGTCAGCGAAGTCGTCTTCCTCAAGCATGTCGATGCTTCCGAGTTCGTGCAGCAGTACAATGCGGCGGCGATCGGGCGGGAACGCACGGTCCGTGACGGTGTGGTCGTCAAGCCGGGCCGCGACCTGATCATGCTGGCCTCGCCGCACTCCAACAGCCTGGTGATGGTGGGTGTGGGTGCGGATGTCGAGGACGTGAAGAAGATCCTGGCCCTGATCGACGTGGAGTCGCCGTCCGGGCGCGGCAACCTGCATGCGATCTTCCTCAAGTACATCGGGGCGGAGGAGGCGTCGAAGAGCCTCAACGCACTGCTCGAGAAATCGCTCGGCAAGGAGGCGCCCAAGGCGGGCGAGCGGCGCCGTATCGCGATCGAATCCAGTCCCGCGAACAACGCGCTGCTGGTGGATGCCTCGCCCATGGATTTCCAGTTGGTCCAGACCCTGGTGACGGAACTGGACCAGATGCCGCGGCAGGTGATGATCGAGGTCATGATCGCGGAAGTGGGCGTCGATGACACGCTGGACGTGGGCGTGGAGATGACGGCGCTCAACCTGCCCTCGGCGGTGGGCAAGACGGTGGTTTCGGGCGGCAGCACCTTGAGCGACAGCACCGTGGGGCTGATGAACGCGATCCAGGACGGGATTTTCCCCCGCGGTATCTCCGTTGGCGTGGCGCACGGCACCCGCGTGGATGCCCAGGGCAACGTCGTCGCCAGCTACCCGGCGGCCATCAATATCAATGCGCTCCAGTCGAAAGGCAACGTCAAGATCCTGTCGAGCGTGCCGCTGGTGGCCCAGAACAACAAGGAAGCCAGCGTCAGCGTCGTCAAGAATGTGCCGATCCTGAAATCGACTATTTCGGCCGGGACCGGCACCTCGCGTGACATCATCCAGAACATCGACCGCCTGGACGTGGGCATCAAGCTCAAGCTGACGCCCCACATCAACCCGAACGACGAGGTCTGCATGACCTTGAACCCGAGCATCGAGGCCATCATCGATCCCGGGCCCACCGGCACGCAATTTGCGCCGACGATCGCGCGGCGCGAGGTGTCGACGACGGTGACGGTGCCGAGCGGCAAGACGATCATCATCAGCGGCCTGATCCGCGAAGACCGGACCAAGGTGGTGCGCAAGATCCCGATCCTGGGCTCGATCCCGATCCTGGGCTTCCTGTTCCGCCACACGGTGGACACAACGGAGCGGACGAACCTGATCATCTTTGTGACGCCGCGCGTGATGACGGAAGCGGCGGACGCGCAGGCCGCGACGGACGATTGGAGCCGCCGCACGGGGTTGAGCAATAACCCGCCCCCGGCCGTGACCGGCACGGTCACGGGAGCGGCGACGCGGTGACGGGCTTCGCGCCCGGCCCGGATGGAGCGTATGGCGCCTACACCCGACGAACTTCATGAACTTCGCCAGCGGGCGGAGGATTTCGGACTGGCCTGGCTGACCGAGGTGGGCGACGACCTGCTGGATCCCGACCTGCTCAAGGGATTGCCCGTCGAGTGGGCGCGCACGCATGCCCTGCTGCCGGTCCGCTGGCGGGGTGAGGTGTGCCTGCTGGTCTCCGACCCGGCCGATCTCGGGCGCCTGGACGATGTGGCCCTGTTGATCGGGACCGATTTGCGTCCTGTGCTGGCTCCCCGTGCAATCATTGCCGAAAGCATCGAGCGGTGTTACGTCAGCCGGCACGACACGGCCGACGATTTCCTGCGCGGCATGGATGCCGCCCCCTCCGACCACCCGGTCGAGTCCCGCAGCGACGACCTGCTCAAGATGAGCGAGGAAGCCCCGGTCACCCAACTCGTCAACCTGATCCTGCTTGAGGCGGTGAAGGGCCGCGCCTCGGACATCCACATTGAGCCCTTTGAAGACCGGCTGAGGGTGCGGTTCCGGGTGGATGGAATCCTTTACGAGCAGTCCGCCCCGCCCCGCCACCTGGAACCGGCGCTGGTGTCGCGCATCAAGGTCATGGCCCGGGTTGACATCGCCGAGAAACGTCTGCCGCAGGACGGCATGGCGCGGGTGCGGGTCGGGGAGCGCGAGATCGACATCCGGGTCTCGACGATCCCGGTGGCGGAAGGCGAGCGCGTGGTGCTGCGCCTGCTGAACCGTGACTCCTCCCTGTTGCCGTTGACGGACCTCGGCATGCCGGAGCGGATGCTGGCCGGCTTCCAGGGGGTGTTGCACGAGGCGCACGGGCTGATCCTGGTATGCGGGCCGACCGGCAGCGGCAAGACGACCACGCTGTATGCCGCCATCCGGCAGTTGGATACGCGGGGCCGCAACGTGCTGACCATCGAGGACCCGATCGAATACCAGCTCCCCGACATCGGGCAAATGCAGGTGAAGCCCAAAATCGGCCTGACGTTTGCGCGCGGCTTGCGGCACATCCTGAGGCAGGATCCGGACGTGATTCTCGTGGGTGAGACGCGCGACAACGAAACGGCGGAGATCGCCGTGCGCGCGTCGCTTACGGGGCATCTTGTCCTGACGACGCTGCATACGAACGACGCGCCGTCGGCGGTGATCCGGATGATGGACATGGGGGTCGAATCCTATCTGCTGGCCGGCGCCCTGCGCGCGGCGTTGGCCCAGCGCCTGGTGCGGAGGCTGTGCCCGCAGTGCCGGGCGCCGGTTGCGGCGTCGGCGGCCATGGCGGCGCCGTTTGGCGCGAACGCGGGCCGGTTGATTGGGAAGACCGTTCATGGTCCGGCGCAGTGTCCCGCCTGCCTGGAGGGGTACCGCGGGCGGGTCGGCATTTTCGAACTGCTGCTGGTGGATGAGGGCATGCAGGGGCTGATCCGGGAAGGCGTGTCATCGCCGCAGGCCATGCGCGCGGCCGACGCGGGGCGGCAGCCCACGCTGCTTGATGACGCGCTCGACAAGGTGCTGTCCGGGGCCACGAGCCTTGCCGAGGTGGCCTTTGCGCTGGGCGGGTCCGGGGCGGCGGGGCGGTGAGGACGTTTTCGTACAGAGGGTTCGATGCCTCGGGCGCCGCGCGCCGCGGGTTGATCGAGTCGCTTGATGTCAAGGAGGCACGCGACAAACTCGCCGCGAGGGGCGTGTTCCCGGAACACGTCGCGCCTGCCGGGCGGGATGCGGCCGCAGGGGGCGAGACAGGGGATCGGGGTCTGGGCCTTGAGACGCGCGTCGCCTTCTACCGTGAGCTGGGCGTGCTGACGGGCGCAGGACTGCCGCTGGTGCATGCCCTTGAAATTCTGATGGAATCGCCGGAGCTTGGCGTCTCCCCGGTTTTGCTGGCCACGGTGCGCGACCGGGTGCGCGAAGGGTCCGGATTGGCGGCGGCGCTGGGGGCGGTGACGAACCGCGTGCGCCCGTTTGAACGGGCCATTCTGGAAGTCGGCGAGAAGTCGGGCACCCTGGATGCCATCCTCGAACGACTGGCGGGCTTTCTGGAGGAACAGCAGCAGTTGCGCGAGCGCGTCATCTCGGCACTGCTGTATCCCGTTATCATTCTAGGGTTTGCGCTGGTGGTGGCGGTGGTCATGTTGGGCTTTGTCGTGCCTTCGGCGGCGGCCGCCATCAGTCGGGAGGTGTCGATCACCTTGCCGCGGCTGACCCGGATCATGATCGGGGTTGGGCGCGGGCTGGTCTGGGGACTGCCCGTGGCGGGAGTGGCGGCGGCGGCCGGCATCTGGTGGCTGCGCCGTCGTCTGGCGGCCCGGGCATCGGCCCGCCTGACGCTGGAACGGCTGGGCTTCCGCCTGCCGCTGATCGGGCGGGGGTGGGGGCTGATCGTCAACCTGCGCTGTGCGCGCACGATGTCGATCTTGCTCAAGGGCGGCGTTCCGTTGGTCGATGCGCTCGGTCTGGCGGGACGGTCCACCGGGAGCGAGTGGGTGGCCGGGGAACTCGAGCGCGAAACGAATACCGTCCGCCACGGCAGCAGTCTGGCCGATGCGTTGCGCCGGGTGCCCGTGCTGGCCGCCTCGCTGCCGGCTTGGATCCAGGCCGGCGAGGCGAGCGGTTCGCTGGAAAAGATGCTCGATACGGCGGGTGACGCCTATCAGCACCAGTGGAATCGTTTCGTGTCCCGCACCTTGAGCTGGCTTGAGCCGGCGTTGATCGGGCTGGTCGGCCTGTTTGTCTTTGTCGTGGTGTTGTCGGTGCTGCTGCCCATCATCGCGCTCAACCGGTCCCTGGGGTGAGGGTTTGGGCAAAATCAGCCGGCTGTGATTCTGGACGCGGGCCGATTCCGGTGATAGAGTCCGTTAGATTTTTTTGACATCCATCTATGAAACAGGAAAGGGACTACTCATGAAGACAGCGGTTGTGTGCGGGGCGGGCGGGTTTATCGGCAGTCATCTCGTCAAGCGTTTGAAAGCGGAAGGATACTGGGTGCGCGGCGTGGACATCAAGCGTCCCGAGTTCTCGCGCTCGGCGGCCGATGAATTCAAGGTTCTCGATCTGCGTATTCCGAAAAACTGCGTCAAGGCGGTTTCCCTCGACACGGGCGTGGTCGATGAGGTGTATCAACTCGCGGCGGACATGGGCGGCATGGGGTTCATCCATTCGGCCGAGTGCGAGATCATGCATAACAGCGTGCTCATCAATGTCCATATGACCCATGCGGCCGCCACCCTGGGCGTGAAACGCTATTTCTACTCGTCGTCCGTGTGCGTCTACCGCGACATGAAGCATGGGGAACCGGAAATGACCGAGGCCCAGGCGGTTCCCGCCAATCCCGACAACGAGTACGGCTGGGAAAAGCTCTATTCCGAACGCATGGCCCTGGCCTATGGCCGCAAGTTCGGGATGATCGTGCGTATCGCCCGCTTCCAGAACTGCTACGGTCCGGAAGGCACCTGGCGGGGTGGACGCGAGAAGGCGCCCGCCGCCATCTGCCGCAAGGTCGCCCAGGCGAAGAACGGCGACGCCATCGACATCTGGGGCGACGGCAGCGCCGTGCGATCCTACACGTATGTCGACGACATGGTCGACGGCATCTTCCGCCTCATGCATTCGGGTCTGGAGGGAGCCGTGAATATCGGCTGCCCGCAGTACTACACCGTCAAGGAACTGGTGGACATTGTGGCGGGCGTGGCCAAGAAGACCCTTCAGGCGAAGACGGTTCCCGGCCCCGTGGGCGTGCAGTCACGCAACTTCAGCAACGCGAGAATCTACACCACCGGCTGGAAGTCCCAATTCGATCTCAAGGATGGCATTGCGCGCACGTACCCTTGGATCGTCAAGCAGTGCAAGAAGGCGGCGGCTGCGGAAGCGAAGGCCGGTTGACCAAGCCAGAGATCCATCAGCGCTTCATGGATCAGCTTGCCTCGGAGTTGGCATCCATCACCTCAGCGGCCAGGGCGTCCTTCGCCACGGCCACCAGCGAAGAACACCGCGCGGAGAACAAGTACGACACGTTCAAGCTCGAGTCCTCCTTTCTGGCCCGGGGCCAGGCCAGGCGAGTGGACGAGCTGACCGAAGCCCTGGACAGCCTTCAGATGCTGCCGTTGAAAGCATTGCCCGGCGGCAGTCGCATTCAACTGGGCGCCCTGATACGACTGGATGCGGGCGACGGCAAGCCGCGCACGCTGCTTTTCGGCTCGGCCGCCGGCGGGGAGACCCTCACGATGGACGGGGAAGAGATCACCATTGTCACCTCGCGCTCGCCTTTGGGGCAGGCGGTGCTGGGCAAGACCGCGGGGGATGCCTTTGATATGCCGATCGGGAGCACCACGCACACCTTCAGGGTACGGTCGGTGGAGTGAACGGCGGGGGCAGCGGGATGCGCTTGGGCTGCCGCTGGCTGAAGACGACGCTCTCCGTGTAGCCGGCCTCGCGCGCCAGACGTACGGCGTCGTCGAACCGATAGCCCACGTGTTTCGGCTCGTGGGCATCGGACCCGAAACATATCGGGATCTCGCGTTCGCGCATCAACTCCAGGATCAGCGGCGAGGGGTAGGCTTCCGCCACGTCCTTGCGCCAGCCGGCGGTGTTGATTTCAATGGCCAGGGGTGTGCCCATCAAACGGTCGAGCACGGGTTGAACCAGTTCCCGAAGATCGCGATCCCTCAGGCGGTGCCCGAACTTCTTGGGCAGGTCGAAATGGCCGATCACATCCATCCACCGCAGGTCGGCCATGGCGACGATCTGATTGAAATAGGCCTTCCAGACGCCCTTGACGTCGACCGACTTCCAGACATGAAGGTTGTCCGGGTTGTCGAAGCCCCAGTCGCCGAGATAGTGGACGGACCCCAGGATGATGTCGAAATTCTGACGCGGGAGCCAGTCGGCCAGGAAGACCTCGGACCCGGGATAGTAGTCGGCTTCAATGCCGAAGGACACGGGCGGGGTGCGTCCGTCCTGCAGGTCGCGGACCTGTTGCGGGTACTCGGGATACTGCGTCATGGTCATGCGGCTGTTGGCGTCGTAGCCCGAGGGATCCGGCGCGTGGTCGGTAAAGGCGATGGCCTCGACCCCCGCTGCGGCGGCGGCTTGCCAATACAGGTCGGGGGCCCCGTTGGCGTGTTTGCAGAGCGGGGTATGCAGGTGGCCATCGGCCGGTCGTGTGGCCCGGGCGGGCAGGGGCGTGGAATTCATGGGGCAGAGAGTATAGAGCGTGGCGGGGCCGGTCAACTCCGCGGAGACACTCCGCGGAGACCCTTTTGCTTTGGGATTCCCTGATTGACGGCTAGCGAAGGCCTGTGGCAGTGTTCCAATTAATGGGGAGAGTCGCAAGGCCGTCACACGTTGCTTCCTTAGATGCCTCGCAGTCCTCATTACAAACGTTGTCGAATAAGGTGCAACGGGCCGAATGCTCTTCTACCGGATCAAAGCGGAGAGGTGAGAATGGCGGAGTGAGAGTTGTGTTGGAGAAAACAGAGGATATGCCGGAAATCAGCAGGTTTTTTGGGATTGTGATCGGAATCTATTGGAAGGAGCATGGAGTTCCGCATTTTCATGCGAAATACGGCGAACATCGTGCGTCTTTCGGCATCGATAATCTCGCTCTTTTGGAGGGTGGGCTGCCACCGCGAGTCACAGCGTTTGTAGTCGAGTGGGCAATTCTCCACCGGAATGAATTGATGGACAACTGGCAACAGGCCATGGCCCACAAAGCGCTTAGACCCATAGCGCCATTGGAGTAGGAGGGAGGGGCTTATGCATTTTGTGACGGGAGTACAGTACGAGGGGGAGTACAGACTGCGGCTGCGGTTTGAGGATGATTCGGAGCGCATTGCCAACCTTGAAAAGCATTTGGATGGAGAGGTTTTCGAACCCCTAAAGGACCGGCTGCAGTTTCGCACCGCACGCCTCAACTCGGACTTGGATACGGTGGTGTGGGCAAATGGCGCAGATATGTCGCCGGATTTCCTGTATGAGATCAGTGAGCCCGTGACTGTCGAACCCGCGCGACGGGTGGCTGACGGACGGGTGCGTTACGGGAAGTAGAATGCCGAGCCTTTACGTTTCCGGTGGCAGTCGCCATAGTCTGGCCGTTTCATGAAGCCATTTCCAGACTACATCAGGAATCGCCTGGACTGCAGCGACCTGGCCAGCTCGCGGCGTGTCCTGGGCCTGGTCGCCGCACAGGGACCGGTGTCGCACGCATCGGCGGCGGAGCGCCTGGATCTGTCGGCGGGCACCTGCAATCTTCATTTTCAGAGGCTTGAGCATGAAGGCCTGATTCGCCGTCATGTGCACTCCCGGAAGGGCAAGGGCCGTCCCACGGTGCTGTGGGAGCTCGACGGGGTCCGGAATCTCTGCGTCACGTTTGTGTTCGACGTTCCCTGTTTCGAGGCGAACCTGAGCGACTTCGACGGCAACATCCTCATGCAGGAACGCCAGGATCTCGCGGGGTCGGCCGACCGGACCGTCGTCGTCGCCAGGATCCATGCGTTCATGGCGGCCTGCCTGAAGGAGAGTCACGCCCGGGGCGCGCGTATTCGTCAGGTCTTTGCGGCGTTCCCGGGGCTGCTGCATCCCGACACGGGGGCCGTCATCAAGGCCGTGAATTTCCCGGCGCTGGACGGACTCGATTTCCGGGCGGTCATCCGGGGCGCCTACAAGCTCTCGTGTTTCACCGGGTCCCTGGGCCTGGCCTATTTTCAGGGGGAGACCGAGGGGGTTGACAGCGACCTGACCACCATGGTCGTGCATTGGGATCTGGGCGTGAACGTCATCTTCGGGCGCGGGCAGAGGGTCCTGTCCCTGCAGGCGCTGGAAAGCGGTCAGCGCCCGCTCATCTCCGAGATGGGCCACGTGCGCATTCGGCGCGGCGGGCGGCTGTGCCATTGCGGCGGGCGCGGGTGTCTCGAGGCGTATGCGGGCGGCTGGGCGCTGATGGAGGCGCTGCATTCGCCGCGGGTGCGGACTCTGGGCGATTTCGTGCGGCGCGTCCAGGAAGGGGACAAGCGGGCTCTGGCCATCGCCGGGCGGGCGGCGTTTCTCCTGGGCAGCAGCCTGGTCGTTCTGCTGCAGACCTTGTGCGTGGACCGGATCACGGTGACGGGGCCGGTGTCTTCGACGTTTGCGTCGGTGACGCGGTCCTTCCGGGAGGGGCTGCTGACCGCGCTGGAAGCGGAGGAAGTCGCGCGCCTGAAACCGGCGGCCAGTCCGAATCCTGAAGCCCGCCTGCGGCGCGGTGCTTTCCTGCTGGCGCGCCGCCTGTTCTTCCATCCGGAAGAATATGCCGCACTTCCCCAGAGTCCCGCCCGGCTGACGAAGACGAAAAAGGGTTGACCCTACTGCGCTTGCAGAGCCGACGAAGGAGGTTCTGCCAGCGGCTCAGATTTCATTTGAGCGCTCAAATGTAATATGGCAGATTGCGGCATTGACGGTGCAATGCGTGATGGAGACCTGCGATGAGCGCTCAGCGTAAAACGGATCTCGAACTCAAGCCGGTGTGCCGGTGTCCGGCGCCATTGGATCCCGGGTTCCAGCCGGCGGCCCTGGCGAGCCGCCAGTACCGGGCGCTGGCGCAGAAGAGCCGG
Source organism: uncultured Verrucomicrobiota bacterium (assembly GCA_964611575.1). Taxonomy (GTDB): domain Bacteria; phylum Verrucomicrobiota; class Kiritimatiellia; order CAIKKV01; family CAITUY01; genus CAITUY01. Next base: position 12,305 of record CAZTAJ010000009.1, on the reverse strand, counting down.
CAGTCTGAACGGCTGGTCGTCGCGACGGAGCGCCCCAACGGCGGCCTCAGCCGCCTGGAACTGCGGGTGGCCGCCGATGAAGGGGGCGCCCGGGCGACCACGTTGCGTTACGTGGAACGGATGGTGAAGTTCTTCCTGTGGTCGCGCGGCGGCTACCGGCTGCATGTGGGCGGACCGGTCTGGATCGGGGAGCATCTCAGGGCGGCCTACGCCCGGGGAGGCGAACGGGCCTTCGATGTGAACCTGATGAGCCGCGTGTACGGGCGGCCCTTTGACGTGCTTGTGACCACGGCGGAGTCGGTTCCGGCGGCCCGCGAAGCCCAGTCCACCATGGGCGGGCATCTCGATGGGTGCCGGATAGGGTTTGACCTTGGGGCCAGCGATTACAAGATCGCCGCGGTCAAGGAGGGCGAGGTCGTGTTTTCCGACGAATTCCCCTGGGATCCGAAGACGCAGAGCGATCCCCAGTACCACTACGGCAAACTGCAGGAAGGTCTGAAACTGGCGGCGTCGCACCTGCCGCGCGTGGACGCCATCGGCGGCAGTTCCGCCGGGATCTTTGTCGACAATGAACCGCGGGTGGGGTCGCTGTTCCGTTCGGTGCCCGAGGAGGCGTTCGAGCGGCAGATCAAGCCCATGTTCAAACGGTTGGCGCGGGAATGGAACGTTCCCCTGCTGGTCATCAATGACGGGGAGGTGACGGCGCTGGCGGGCGCCATGTCGCTTCAGGCGCATGGGATGCTGGGCGTGGCGATGGGCTCCAGCGAGGCGGGCGGATTCATGACCCCGGACGGGAGCCTTACCGAGTGGATCAACGAACTGGCCTTTACCCCGGTGGATTTCAATCCCGACGCCCCGCCGGAAGAGTGGTCGGGCGATCGCGGCGTGGGGGCGCTTTACTTCTCCCAGCAGGCCGTCAACAAACTGGCTCCGGCGGCCGGCTATGTGTTCGACGACGCCGTGGGGCTCCCGGAACGCCTCAAGTGGGTCCAGGAGCGCGTGGCCCGGGGTGACGCCGGGGCGGTGAAGATTTTCGAGACGATCGGCGTGTACCTGGGCTACACGATTCCCTTCTATGCAGAGTTTTACGACTACCGCAACCTGCTCCTGCTCGGGCGCGTCACCTCCGGCCGGGGCGGTGAGATCCTGGTCGAGCAGGCCAAGGCCGTGCTGCGGATGGAGTTTCCGGACATGGCGGACCGGATCCGGGTGCATATGCCCGACGAAAAGAGCCGCCGTGTGGGCCAGGCCGTGGCGGCGGCGAGTCTGCCGGAGATCACGACGGCGCGGTGAAGGACCCTGACAATGAAGAACCCCTACTTGCACATGGTTGAACAGTGTCGCCGGATGATCGAGGAGGGGCGGCACCTGCCGCTGGGCGGGTTTGCCCCCGATGTGCCGCCGCCGCGTCCCGCGCCGGGCGCCCCGACGGCGCTTCTCTTTTCCCCCCATCCCGACGACGAGTGCATCACCGGCGCCCTGCCGTTGCGCCTGCTCCGGCAGGCCGGCATGCGGATTGTCAACGTGGCCGTGACGCAGGGCAGCCGCAAGGACCGCCAGGCGGGCCGCTGGGCGGAGTTGGTGGAAGCCTGCCGGTACCTCGGCTTCGAGTGCATCCCGACCGTTCCCGGCGGACTGGAGAAGGTGAACCCTGCCGGGCGGGCAGGCGATCCCGCGCGCTGGCAGGCCTCGGTGGACGTGATTGCGGGCATCCTCAAGACCTACCTGCCGGCCGTGGTGTTCATTCCGCATGCGAAGGATGCGAACAGCTCGCACATCGGCACGCACCACCTGGTGCTCGAGGCGCTGCAACGCCTGCCGCCCGATTTCACCTGCCGGGTGGTGACCACCGAATTCTGGGCGGCGATGGAAGGACCCAACCTGATGATCGAATCGACCGAGGATGAGGTGGCGTCCCTGATGGCGGCGACCTCGTTCCATGCGGGCGAGGTGCAACGCAATCCCTATCACTTGACGCTGCCCGCCTGGATGCAGGACAACGTCCGTCGCGGGGGGGAACTGGTGGGCGGGCAGGGCGGGGCTGCCCCAGACTTCCTGTTCTGCACCTTGTACGGGGCCTACCTATGGGAGGCGGGGGCCCTGCGTCCGGCTTTCGAGGGGGGGCGGATCGTGCCCAGCGTCGCATCGTTGAAGGACCTGTTCCCGGATGGGAGCATGCCATGGAAGTAATCATTCGCGATACGGCCGGTGATGCCAGCCTGTTGGTGGCCCGGCTCATCCAGGGCGCCCTGAATCGCAAGCCCCATCTCGTGCTGGGCCTGGCGACAGGCCGCACCATGGAAGCCGTCTATGCGGACCTTGTCGGCCTGTACAAGCAAGGCAACCTGGACTTTTCGCTCTGCCGGACCTTCAACCTCGACGAGTACATCGGCCTGCCCGTGGGCGACAAGAACTCCTATCGGAGCTATATGAACGAACGCCTGTTCAAGCAGGTGAACATCGATCCGCGCAACACCCACCTTCCCGACGGGATGGCGGCCGATCTTGACGCGGAATGCCAACGCTACGAGACGTTGATCCGCGAGTGCAACGGGATCGATCTCCAACTGCTCGGCATTGGAAAGTCGGGGCACATCGGGTTCAACGAACCCCTGTCGGCATTGTTGTCGCGCACGCGGCCGAAGGCGCTGACGCCGGTGACGATCCGGGAGAATGCGAGCCAGTTCGAGGATCCGGGCCGGATGCCGCGTCGCGCCATCACCATGGGCGTGGGCACCATCCTGGAGTGCAAGCGCCTGGTGGTGCTGGTCACGGGCCCGTCGAAGGCGGAGATTCTCACCAAGGCGGTGGAAGGGCCGATCACGGGCATGGTTTCGGCCAGCGCCATCCAGATGCATCCCCGATGCACGGTGGTGTGCGACGAATCTGCCGCGGCGAGCCTCAAGGAGCAGGAACACTACCGCTGGATCTTCGAGAACGAGCCCGAATGGGCGGAATTCCGGTAGGCGGGCAGGGCCCCCGAAAACGGGCGCTTTGTTCTGCCCCGGAAGACATACTCCCACGGGAGAGTCTACTCCAAAGGACCCGTGGGGAGTGGTTGTAGTCCCACCAGTCCGCCGATATCTTGCTCAGTGCGCGTGTCATTGCTCGCCTTCTTTTTGAATGATTGTGCCCAATCAATATGCGTACACCATTTGATGATTGTCAATAGGTTATAACCAATACTATATTGAACGCGATGACTGCAACCCAGTACAGCCAGGTGGCCGACCTGCTTCGGCAGGATATCCTCGCGGGACATCACGAGCCCGGGACGTGCCTGCCCACCGAGCGGGACCTCTGCACGCAGTACAGCGTCTCGCGCATCACGATCAGGCATGCCCTGGCCCTCCTCGCGGACGAGAAGCTGATCGTCCGCCGCCAGGGCAGCGGCACCTACGTGCGTGAGAATCCGACCCGGCGCATTCCCCTGATGATCGACTACACCGGCAGCGTGCGCGAACACGCCCCGACCCTCTCCCGTGAGTTGCTCGCCTCATGCACCATGATCGCGCCGGCGTGGGTGGCCGACGAGCTGCGGGTGTCCCGCAGCGCCGCCGTCCTCTACGCTGAGCGCGTTGATCGCCTCGACGCCACCGCCGTGGCATGGGACGCGCTTTACATCCCGGTGGCCCACGCGGACAACGTGACCCGGGATGACCTCGCCCGTGTTGACTTCATCGAAGCCTGGTGCGATGCGCAGCACTTTCGTCCCGCCGCCTGCCATCAGCGGATTGAAGCGGTTAAGGCCACGCCCACGGACGAGAATCGACTCGCTCTTTCGGTAGGTGCGCCCCTGTTGAAGGCGGTCGAGATCTACGACGCTGCCGGCGGCCGACCCGCCGGCTTGTTTGTCAGTCACTACCACCCGCACTACATCACCATCACTTCGCGCTTCAATTGGGAGACACTGGCGTCCCATGGGGCCGCCAAGGAGTAAGACAAGATCAACACACGAAAGGAAAGAATGAAGCCGATTCGTCTGAATCATCCGACCGAAGCCTTGGAGTATGTTCTCGCCACGCTGGAGCGTTTTCCCGAACGCCAGGCGATTCCGATCAAGGAGGCGGCGCGGCTCGGCAAGCGGCGGGCTCACTCGGGATTGGTCATCAACTATCTCATCTCGCCGGACGACAGCGGGGAGAAGGTAAATGCGGTGGAATTGCCCGAGGTTGAGGCGCCGGCCGGTCCGGACGGCGATTTGATCCGGCAGGTGGCGGGACTACTGGAGCCGCTGAAGATGCTGAATCCGGTCACCCCCGCACTGCCGCTGGGGCGGGGGGTGAGCAGCATGGTGCCCTGTTTCGGCACGCCCCTGAACGCAGAAGTGGGCGAATCGCCCGCCTACACCATCACCCTGGACGAGGCTTTGAAGCGGCCCGTTCCGGATCCGGAAACTTCGGGAATCATGCCGGAAATCCGCGCGCGGATTGAGTTCATCAAGAGCCGGCTGCCGTCCGGCAGGGGCCTGTACATTGCCATGCCGAATATGCAGGGACTTTTCAATCTGGCGCATGCGATTCTGGGCGAGGACGCCATGATCGGCCCCTATGGCGATTTGGAACGCTACCACGAGTTTATGACCCGCATGGCCGATTTCTGGATCGCGGCCTGGCGGTCGCTGCAGCGCTGGATCGGCCCGGAATGGCTGCTTCCAGAGCAGGCGCGCCGCGTCCATATCGGCGAATGCTCGGCCAATCTGGTTTCGGGCGAATTTTTCCGTGAGTTCATTCTTCCGTATGACCTACGGGCTTTCCAAGCGCTGGCCCGGCCGGTGTCCATACACCCGTGCAGCGGTCCGCACGTTTTCCGTGAAACGCTGGAGTTGTTCCCCGACGTTGTCGAAACGGAGGCGGGATACATCGAAAAGACCGCGGCCGGCGCGATCGGCGTGGACGACGCGCTGCGGCAGATCGGCGACCGTCCGATTGCCCTGCAAATCGGGCAGGAACTTCCGCCCGGGGAGGAATATGAATTCATCCGTCGCGATCTGGATCGCTACGCCGATCATCCTCGCCTGATCTTTATCTATACCGGCATGCACTGGCGCATTCGGGATCGCGCGAAGATTCATGCCTTGCACCGCGATCTCGACCGGTACTGGACGGAAAATCTCTCCTGGAAGAAAGCCTGACGACCTGTGAACTTGCGCGAACAGCCCCGGCGGGTGGCTGGCGGCCGATCCGGCGTCACGCCGCCGAATAGGGCTAATCCTCTGCACACAAAAGACCATGAAATCATTTGCCGACAACAAAACCTGCTCTGTCGCCCCCGGCCAGTCTTGCGTCGTACTGCCGTTGCCGCTGACGCCCTTCGCCTATTACCGGGTGCGATTCGAATCGCGCAGCGACGGTCCGGCCTATTGGTATGCGGATTTTTACGACAGCGCCGGCGTCAAGAACTATGCCGACAACAACTCCGCCGTCTTCCCTTCCACGGATTGGCTTCCGCACGAATCCATCTTTTTCGCGCGGCCGGACGCCGTCCGGGGCGAAATCGGTTTTATCGCCCTCAAAACCGATCTGACGGTCCGAAATGTTTCGGTCGCCGAGATTTCGCGCGATGAGGCGCGTGACGGATGGCAGTCGCTCCTCCAAACTCTGCCGCCGCTGGAGGTTCAGCCGCCGCCGCTGCCGTGGGATCGGCTGAAAGACTTGCGGCGCCGGCTGACCGAGGCGGGCGAGATTCGCTGGGTGGCGCTGGGGGATAGCTTGTCCAACGATCTGCTGAACGGTCAGGGGCACCTGTGGATCGAGGATATGTGCCCGGGTCTCCGCCTTCGAATCATCCACGCCAACGGCCCAGAAAAGTTCGCGAATAAGTACAACAATGAAGCGGTGCTGCAGCGCCTGGTGTATCGTCACCGGCCCGAGGTGTTGATGGTCGGCGGTCTGTCCCACATGGGACAGGAGGATGCCGTTCGCGAAATCATCGCCCGGACCCGCGCCGCCTGCGGCGACCTTGATGCGCTGTTTGTCAATGTGGACGGGGGCTTCACGCAGGACCAGGAACCCGGAAAAAAGGCGGACTACCTGGCGCGCCTGGCGGATTATGGCGCAAGCGACCGTTTTGCGGTCATGGACCTTTCGGCGCCGTGGGCGGACTACGTCCGACGGAGCGGCCGCTCGCACGCCTCGTTTATGCGCGATCATCAGCACGTCAATGATGGCGGCAAAGCGATTCTGGGGCGGTTATTCGCGGCGCATTTCGGCGCGGTGAGCACGAAGTAGCTTATAGAGTCATCGAATAAGTTGAAAAGGAGACGACAAGCAACATGAATGTATTGACCGAGGGTATTGCGGCTGACGGGAAAACGCTGGTCACGGCAAAACTGCAAACGCTGATTGACCGTCTCGCCGAGGGGGGCGGGGGGACCCTGGTGTTTCCCGCCGGAAACTATCTGACCGGCGGCCTGACGCTGCGCGACGGTATTCATTTGCACCTGGAAGCGGGGGCGACGCTGCTGGGCAGCACGGATCTGGACGATTATCCGCTGATCAACCCGCCGCCGGTGCGTTTTGCGGAAGATCAGGAAGGCTTGCGCGCGCTGCTGTTTGCGCACCGCGCGCGCCACATCCGCATCAGCGGCCCGGGCATCGTGGATGGCCAGGGACCGGCGATCCATCGGCCCAAGGGCGTGCGCGCGTCGATGCCGCGGAACATCTGGTTCGCCGAGTGCGAGGATGTCGCCGTGGAGAATCTGCACCTTCGCCACTCCGGTTTCTGGATGCAGCACTACCTCAAGTGCATCCGCCTGCGGCTGCACGGGTTGACTGTTTACAACCACGGTTCCTGTAACAACGATGGCTGCGATATTGACGGCTGCCGCGATGTGATCGTCAGCGACTGCAACATCGATTCACATGATGACGCGCTCTGCCTGAAATCCGGCAACGACTGGCCGACCGAAAACGTGGTCATCACCAACTGCATCACCCGCACCCACTGCAACCACTTCAAGACCGGAACCGACTCCAACGGAGGGTTTCGCAACATCACCGTTAGCAATATGCAGATGGTTCCCAGCACTGTGCGCGAATCCGATCCCCACACCGGCGGGGCCGACTGGCGTGGCGCCTGCGGGATTGCCCTGGGATGCGTCGATGGCGGCATGCTGGAGAACATCTCCATCAGCCATGTGCAGATGGACCAGGTGCGGGTGCCGTTCTTTATCAAACTCGGCGACCGCGGTACGCCGATTCACGGCACGGACATCCGGCGGCCTGTGCAATACGCCCGCGGCATCCGATTGGCTCACATCACCGCCCGGCAGGCCAGCGCCACGGGCGGTTATATCATGGGTCTGCCCGAGCAACCTATCCGCGGCGTGCGCCTCGAACACTGCGATCTCGAATTCGAGGGAGGCGGCGACGACGCCTTGGCCGAGTCCACCGTTCCCCTGAAGCGCGACTGCTATCCTTCCTGTGACGCCTTTGGCAGCCTGCCCTCCTATGCGATCTTCCTGCGCGACGCCGAGGAGATTCAACTCACGGATCTATCCTTGCGCACCCTGACCCCCGACGCCCGTCCCGCCCTGCGCTGGCAACGGGTTCAAAATCTTTGCCTGCGAGATATTAACGAATGCAAACCTAACCACTAAGCCCACGTCTTGTCGGCCCAAGCTCTGAGATGAACGTTCCGAGGGTTATCTGACGGAACCCACATAAACAGAAGGAGACCGTATGATGAAGAAGTTGTCGTTTGCCATAGCGATGGTGACCGTTGGAGGTCAATTACTGGCCGGTGGGGTGAACACCGGGGACTTCATCAATGAATTCACCCTGCCCCTGTTGGAAAAGGCTCCCGTGCTGGACGGCGCGTTCAGCCCCGATGAGTGGCGCGGCTGCGCCGGATTCGACGGCTTGACCCAGGCGACCGGCAACAGGGCCGGGAAGCTGGACGAGCGTTCCGGTCGGACCTATGTCGGTGCCACGGTCGACGCCCTATATATCGCCCTGGTCACCGAGCTGCCCGACGGCGGCGGGAAGCTAGTCACTGATACCAAGGACGACATTTTCAAGGTCGTTTTTGACGACTCGTTCGAGATATGGATTGATCCAGACCCAGCCAATGCGAAGGCTAACGTCTTTCAATCACTTTTCAACAGTCTCGGGAAAGGTGTCTACACCGTCCATCCGCGTGGCGGCGCGGCGGAGCAACCTGGCTGGAACGGCCGGTTCGAAATCAAGAACGGATTCACGAGCGACCGCTGGGTTACGGAGATCCGCATTCCGCTGGAACATATAGCGCAGGGCCGCAAGAGCACGGACGGTGTCTGGGGCATCGGCGTCTGCCGCAACTGGAAGCAGCCCTGGAGCCAGACGTCGGCCCCCGGCAGCTTCCGAGGGCGGAACACCCGCTTCACGTTTACTGCGTCGCCTGGGGCGGTCGTCGCGCTGGAACAGCTCAAGGACCCCTTCACCCGCGACCTCGAAACCAAGCTCATCGTCCACAATCCGGCGCCAGAGGAACGGATCGTGAAGGCGCGCCTTGAGCTGGAGCGCAACACCATGTTCAAGCTGGAGAAGTCGCAGGAGCTGAAGATCGCCCCGGGCGGCTCCGCCTCGCTGACTTTCGCCCACAAGGAGGACAACAGCTACGCTTTTGATCAGCTCGCCGAAGTGACCTCGGCGGATGGCTCGGTGGTTTACTACAAGCGCAGCACGGCTTGGGCTGAACCCCGCAAAAAGCGCTGGGACACCGTCGTGGAGAAGAAGCTGCCGGTTGATTTTTCCTTTGGCTACTATCCCTATAAAAACAAGCTGCGGATCGACGCGGACATCTCGGGCCTGCCGAAGGACGCCAAGGTTGATGAGTTGACGATCAACGTCGGCAGGCAGTGGTCGTCGGAGATCATTGCATCAACCACGCTCAAGGACTTCAGCGCGAAGGGAAAACAGGAAGTCAGCCTCGCATTGCCGGACCTGTCGGATGGCATCTATGAGATCTCAGCCCTCGCCAAGGGGCAGAACGTCCCCGGCCACGCCCTAGTGAAGACCTTTGTCCGCAGGCATTACCCGTGGGAGAAGAACCCGATGGGGCGGAGCACCAAGGTCTATCCGCCGTTCACGCCTATCGAAGTCGCCGGCAAAACACTCAAGACCGTCCTGCGCACCCACCAGCTCAACGACCTTGGCCTGCTCGACCAGGTCAACGCCGCCGGGCAGAATATGCTCTCCGCGCCCATGACCTTCACCGCCAAGGTGGACGGGAAGGAGGTCGCCGTGAGCGCCTCGCCGCTCGCCTTCACCTCCGCGCAAGGGAATGAGGTGGTGACGGCGAGCCGCATTAGGGCTGGAGCTCTGGACGCCTCAGCCACGGGCGTCTGGGATTATGACGGCACGCTAAAGTATCAACTCACGCTGAACTCCTCCGGCGGCAAGACCCTCGACGAGCTGACCCTCGACATTCCGCTCGACGATGCCCGGGCGCCCTTGATCCACGCGCTGAGCCAGGGCATCCGCAAAGGGCCGATCTGCGAGCCGATCGCCGCAGGACAAGGTGTCGTGTGGGATGCCAGACGACTGATTCTCGGGGAGCTGCCGGCAGGTTTCTGCTCCTACATCTTCCTTGGCAATGGACACCGCGGCCTGTCCTGGTTCGCGGAGAATGACAAGAATTGGAGCTGGGATCGGAAGACACCGAACCTGGAACTGGTCCGCGACGGCAAGAAGCTGACCCTGCGGATTCATCTGGTCAACCAGCCATTGGTCGTCACTTCGCCCCAGACGATCACGTTCGGCCTCCTGGCCGCGCCGGTCAAGCCACAACTGTGGAAGAACCACAGAACCTACTGGTCGGACAAAAAGATCAATCCGCTCCTGACCGACATCAACTGGCTGGCTGGCCCCGGGAGTTGCAACAATGTCTATCCAGTCGGACGTGATCCTTTCTTCTGGCGTATCCTGGCGCGGAGCAGTCAGGAGAAGTTGACAAAGGATGAGATCGACGACGCGGTCGCGCGCGGCACACCCTACTTCGAGCCCTTCGGTGAAGATGACGTCGCGCGTTGGACAAGAACCGCATACGCGAATCTGGGCGGCCGGCACATCGGTCGGCAGATGCTGTTCTACTACAACCGGGCGCAGTCGATCTGCTCCGAGGAATACGCCACCTTCCTCGACGAGTGGATGCTCAAGGAGATGCCTGGCCACGATTACAAGTTGGTCAACTGGGAGAACAAGTTGGTGCCGTCCGAGTCCTACATCGACTTCGCCCTCTATTGGTACAAGAAATCCTTTGAATACGGCCGGAACACCGGTGTCTACTGGGACAACTGGTATCTGGAGCCCACCTACAATCTGGAGATGACCGATGCCTACCGCGGCGCAGATGGCGAGATCGTCCCGTCCACCGGACTTTGGGGGCTGCGCGAGCTGTGCAAACGCACCTTTATCATGTTGAACGAGGAGGGCATGGAGCCGCGGACGTTCCCGCACATGACTTCGGCCAGCGTCCTGCCCATACTCGCCTTTGCGACAATGCAGCTCGACTGGGAATGGAAGGCTGGCGAGGGTGACACACAGGACCGTTTCTCCCGCGAATACCTCCAGGTCGGCACCAGCGGCGAGCTGGCCGGGCTGGTTTCCATCCCCTTGTGGAATCATGGGTTCAAGAGCGATGATTTGCTGGGGCTGCGCTCCTACACCGGTGTGCAAATGCTCCATGATGTGACGTTCTACGACATCACCCGCAACGCCAAGAAGTATCCGGCGTGGGTTGATGGCTTTGTTGAAGGGCTGATGCAGCACCTCCATAAACCGGAGGTGAAAACCTGGCGATACTGGGACGAGGTGGCACAACCGGTGAGCACCGGCGATGTGGATCTGCCGGTGATCGTCCATAGCGTGCCGGGCGACGAGACCTGGGTGGTGCTGTGTGCCTATGCGGATGCCGACCGGCCAGCCACCCTGACCATCGATCCCAAACCCCTTGGCCTGTCGCCGGGCTACACCGTCACCAACGTTGAGACCGATGAAGACTGTCCGGTCAAAGACAACACCGTCCACCTCAACGTTAAGCGGCACGAAGTCATCGGCCTGCGGATTAAAGTAACCGCGAAGTGATAAGCGCCTGTCTCGTGGAATTGATGAAGACGCATTTCGGAATCAGGTGAGAAACATGAAGAACAGGTCCATTTCAAGCACAGAACAAAACCAGCGTCCGGGGACTGCGCCCCGGAAGTACGACGTGCTCGTCGCCGGCGGCGGTCCGGCGGGATTCGCCGCCGCGGTGGCGGCCGCGCGGCTGGGCGCGAAAACACTGCTGGTGGAGGCGGGCGGCTGCGCCGGCGGCCAGGGCACGCTCGGACTCGTCGGCCCCTGGATGCCGACCTTTGGCACGGAAGGCGTCTTCGAGGAGCTGCTGAACCGCATGGCGACGCTGAATGGCTGGAAAGTGGATGTCTGCGTCTGCTTCGACAGCGAGATTCTCAAGTACGCGATGCAGACGATGCTGGAGGATGCCGGTGTCGAACAGTTGCTTTTCACCACGGCCGCGCGCGCCACGATGAACGGCCGCCTGGTCACGGGCATGGAGATTGTCAACAAGGCGGGGCCGGGCATGCTCGAGGCTGACGTGACGGTTGACTGCACGGGCGACGGCGACATCGCCGCCTCGGCCGGCGCGGCATTCGATAAGGGAGCACCGGACGGCGCGCTGCAGAACGTCACTCTGTTTTTTACCATCGGCGGGGTGGACGACGAGGCACGTAGCGAAGATGCCTACCTCGAATACCGCGCCAAGTGCGCCGAATACTGCCGGATCGAGCGCGAACGCGGTGCATTGCAACTGCCGGAGGGCATTTTGCCGCTCATGGTGTACAAAGGAAGCACCTTGGGAAAAGGCGAGTACAGCGTCAATGTGGACACCGTCACAGGCGTTGATGGAAGCGATCCCTGGCAAATGACCCTGGCGATGAACGAGTCGCGCAAGCGGGTGTTTGAACTGGTGGAGTTCTTCCGCCGGTACTTCCCCGGCGCGCGGAACTGTTTCCTGAGCCGAACCGCCTCCGTGCTAGGGGTGCGCGAGACCCGCCGGTTCAAGGGACTTGCGACAATCACCGGTCGTGATGTCGTCGAGGGACGGAAGCGCGAAGACGGCGTGTGCCGCGCGTCGTTCTTCCTCGACCTGCACGACGGAAGCGGTGGCCAAAGCCTGAAGGTCAAGTACGGGCGCAACCGTCCGCCGGATGGCGACTGGTACGATATCCCATACGGCTGCCTGGTGCCCGCCGAGATAGACGGGCTGTTGCTCGCCGGGCGCTGCGTTTCCAGCGACCGCGATGCCAACGGCTCGTTGCGCGT
>CAZTAJ010000008.1:0-63708 GCA_964611575.1 uncultured Verrucomicrobiota bacterium | reverse complement strand
TCGATTGGCAGACCGGTCATGGCGGGTGGGAGGCGAACGTCCGGTTCTACCGGATACAGCGGGCCTACAGGATGTCGGCCCTGCAGGCCGGCACGCGATTCCTGGGCGTGACGGTGTCCTGGTTTGCCTGGTATAGGTGGAGGCGGTAATGTGCGCTGGCGCCAGTCTCCCATGTTACGCATTTGTTACGCCTCGGGCAGGTCAAAGGGTGGCGAGCAGGTCTTAGCGAGTGTTTGTGTTTTGCGGATTTCCTAGGAAATAGCGATATTGCTAAGAAATAAGAGGAGATTTCTTGGATTAGGAAACCGCTGCTCTGTCCAACTGAGCTACCGGGGCAACTGAAACGCAAGCATGGTCATCGGACAGGGGCGAATAGTCAATTTCTTTGTGGTTTCCCCGCTACAGCCCCAGGCAGCCGACTACAGACTGAAGACTACAGACACAGTCGGAATGGGCTCTCTTCTGTAGACACGGGCGTTGACCGCGTCATGGGCGCCGTTGAGTTGGCCCCTCTCAGGGGGACGCATCGCTGCATGCCGGCAGCGTCACGATGAACGTGGAGCCTTCACCGGGCCGGCCGTTGGCCGTGATCGTGCCGCCGTGACGCGCCACAATCTTCTGGCAGACGGCCAGCCCGATGCCTGATCCGGGATACTCTTCCTCGGTGTGCAGCCTTTGAAACGGCTGGAACATCCGGTCGGCATCCTGAGGGGAAAACCCGATCCCGTTGTCCTCGACCGAGATTGTGACCCGGCCATCGCCCAACAGGGTTGAAAAGACGCGCACGCGGGGAGGGCGGCCGCGAGCGGCGAACTTGAGCGCGTTGCCGATCAGGTTCTGGAACAGTTGGTACATCTGCAGTTCGTCCGCCTTGACGGTCGGAACGTCGCCGACATCCACGCGCCCGCGGCTTTCCTCGAGTCGCGGCGCCAGGTCCTCCAGCGCCTGCTGGATCACGGCCGCCAGTTTCACCGTGGTGAACGGTTGACCGCGCGTGCTGACGCGTGCATACGTCAGCAGCCCCTCGATGAGTCGCTGCATGCGCAATGAGGACTTCTGTATGCGAGCCAGGTAATCGCGCGCCTCATCGCCCAGGGCGGGGCCGGCCTCCTTGTCCAGAAGTGTCCCAAACGCCAGGACCCGGCGAAGCGGCGCCTGCAGGTCATGTGAAACCACGTAGGCAAACTGTTCCAGTTCGGCGTTCGAACGAGCCAATGCCTCGGACTTGAGACGCAGGGCATCTTCCGCCTCCTCGCGCCGTGTGATGGTGCGGGCATTGGCGATGGCCAGTCCGCAGAGGTTGACGATTCCCAGCGCCAGATTCAGGTAGTCACTTTCATGCTGGGGAAAGGCGACGGCGTAGGCGCAAACGATGCCGACCGTTTCATCCTGGTACTTGATGCGCAGGCAGAAACCAGACTCCGTGGTGGCCGTATCCTCCTGCGCCCCGAGACGTTCGATCCAGGAGTGCATCCGGCGTGCATCGTCTGATTCAGGATGGGTGGCATGGATGGTCCCGATGGTCCCGTCGACCACGGTTGCGTACGAGACATTGCCGGCCCCGAACAGCATGACGAACAGTTCCAGGATGAGATGAATGGCCTCATCCTCCGTCATGATCCGGGTCAGTTTAACCAGCAGATCCAGGGCCAGCATATAGTCAGCGAGTTTACGGTGCGCCTTGCCCACGGCGGTGGCAGCCTCGTCGTGTGCCACGTTCCGGCGCCAGTCCTGGACGATCCCGGCGAGCACGAGGCGTAACATGTCCAGTCCCGTCGGCACCCTTTCTGACGGCAGCTTCAGGTACTCGGAGCACGTCTTCAGGTGCATGGCGGCCTCCGGATCGACGCCGGTATCGAGCAGGACCAGTTTGCGGGTGGTCTCGGAGAAGAAGGCTTGTGCCGTGGGCTGATCGAACTTCCAATCGGCCAGGTGCTGCTCCCAGACTTCCAGCCACCCGGGCGTCACCAGGTACGCCCCCGCGCGAAGGTAATCGTCAATCAGCGTTTTGTTCAGCAGGAGGCTGAAACAGAGGTCGGCATGGTAGACCTTGTGAAGGCGGTCCTCGACCAGGGGACGCTGGCCTGTGCGGGGCATAAAGCAGCCGCCGACCAGCACGACAGTGCGCTCTGAGCTTTCCGATTCACCGAACAGGCGCTCCACCATCTTCATCCGTTCGGCCTGGGGATGGACGCACACATCCGGGTAGGCGGAGACGGTCACCCCCTCGAATTCCGGTCCATGCACGATTGCCTGGGCCTCACGCAGGTAGTACTGACAGACCAGCAGATGAAGGCTAGAGCGCATAATCCTTCACCCAATCCAGCGGGTAGCGTCCCCACCGTTCGGCCGCGTTCGCGATGGCCATCAGGATCGGCTCAGGGACTTGCAGAGGGATCTCGCCATGATTGTCCGTGAGCACAAAACCGCCGCCGACGCCGGCCTTGGCGATGGCTTCCCTGGTCCTGGCTTCGGCCTCGGCCGGAGTCCATCGTCGCATTTCGATCGCATTCAGGTTGCCCATGACGGTAAGCCGGCCACGGCAGGCCGCCTTGACCTGCGCCAGATCCTCAAGCGCGCTCACCGCGACCCCGACCGTGCCGGTCGGGACCAGATCGTCGATCAGGGACAGACAACGGCCCGATGCGAAACTGGTCGCCACAGCGCCCCGGATCCGGGCCAGCGTCCGCTTCGCCACGGGGAGCCCCGTCTTCAGGTACAGGGCGCGCGGGATGATGCTGGTGGAGGACATCGGGTCTGCGTAGCTGATCGCACTTGCCCCCGCCGCCAGTTGCGCATTGGCCCACGCCACGCAGAATTCCTCGTTGACCGCCATCAGCCGCTCGAAGAGGGCCGGTTGCTCATGCAGCAGCACCAGGTACGCCTCGAACCCCATTTGCATGATCGGCAGCGAGAAGGGCGAAATGACCCCGCCAAGCACCGGCACCTCGCCGCGGGCCCGTTCGTGCAACAAGGCAATCAGGCGCAGCACCTTCTGCAGACAGGGTGTGCTGGCGACAGGGGGCGGCCTCAACGAACGGATATCGGCATCATAGACGATCGTCGGCGCCCCCGCGTTCGGCGGACCGTCGCCCCGGTATATGATCTCACCGCCCCAGGCCTCGGCATCGACTGCGCCATACATGAACCCCACCAGCGCGTCATTACGGAACTTCGCCCTGAGACGGCATTGTCCCTCGGCGACCGCCTCGGGGCTGCGGAAGTACTCCTCGATCTGCAACCCCATTTCACGCGCACCCTGCAGCACGGTCGGCAGAATAAACGGCACGCGGTCCGGTTCACGATGGGCCATGGCGGCGCCCAGTCGTTCCGCTGACGTCATCGCCTTCGCGCTCATGGCAGGTCCTCCGCGAGACGATTCACCGCCGCCACGGCATCGGCCGCGGTGTGCCCCATGGCATCCGCACCGACTTCCTTCCAGAGCCGGTCGTCGAACCGGAAAGGCGCGCCGCCGACCACGATTCGCGTCTTGCAGCCATCCCGTTCCAGGCGGGATCGCAAGTCCTTCACGCGCAAGGCGGAGGGCAGCATCAGGACGGAGAGCAACAAGATGCGGATGCCATCGGCTTTGACGCGGACCGCCAGGGTGTCCAGGTCGCAGCGACCGTAATTGCGCAGGGCAAAGCCGCTGGCGCGGAGCGCCGAGTAAACGATGCGCAGGCCCAGCAGGTGATAGTCCTCCAGGACGGCGATCGCCATGGGCGGCACATCCCTGCGCGCGGGATCCAGGGGCGGCAGGAGCAGGTCGACGAGTTCCTCGCAAAGGCGGCCGCTCATGTAGACCTGGGAGAGCGCCACCCGTCCCTCGTCCCAGCCCAGGCCGATCCGTTCCAGGACGGGCACGATCAGGCTCTCGATGCGCTCCATGGGGCTGCTGGTGGGCGCGGCCTCCATCAGGAGGCGTTTGACCTCGACCCGGTCAAGAGCCAGCAAGGCCATTTCCAGTTCGCCAAGCAGAGAGTCACTCGCCATCACGGTCATCGTAAACCATCCTTCCGTGTCAGCGGTACCCCGGGACGGCTGCCGTCAGCCCTCCCGCCCCCATAGGCGCCTGCGGTCACTTGGATGATAGCCAAAGCGTGCGGCCTGTCCAGACGGGATTCGAACTGGACTTGAACTGGCGTGGGGCTCGGTCGTAAGCTGGATTTGCAGGCAACTCGCCTGCGAGCGATGGATGACGTGATGTCATGGTGCGAATTGCGGAAATGGGCTGGAGTGTGATCCCGGAAGGTGATACAAGGCGTTCGTGGAGGAAGACGACCATGGACAATGTCACCAACGAACCTAGCGAGATCAGGGAGTCGGATATCGTTTTTGACTGTCCGAATTGCCAGAAGAGCCTGGCGATCGATTACCACGGCGCGGGCCTGACCATCGCGTGCCCGGACTGTGCCAGCCGGATACAGGTTCCGATCCCCGAGGGGATGGACGTGTCGGATATCGACAGTTCGACGCAGGATCAGGAGGTCAAGATCATCCACATGCGCGAGGTGCTTTCGGCCTCGCAGAACCGCATGATCGAGATCGAGACCGAACTGGAAGACCTCGAGCGACGTCGCGAAGCCCTTGAAAAAATCCGCTCGGAAAATGCCATCCGATTTGACGTGATCGGGCGCGAGATGGAGATTATCCAACGGTCCCTCGTGCGGATTGCGGAGGTTCTGGAGAGCGCGGCCGAGTCGGCCCGGAAGAGTGCGACATCCGGTGGGGCGCCGGCTTCCTGATGCGCCGAGGCGGACAGGGGCGGCGACGGTTCAGTCGTTGATTGCCGCCAGCAGTCTGGATTCGACGGCCGGCCAGGCATACTCAAACTCAACGAACCTTTTTCCGTTAGCGGCCATTGCACGGCGCGTATCCGGCTGGGTGATCAGCAGCATCAGGGCTTCCTCAAACTCCGGGTAGTTGCAAAACCACAGTCCGCCGTTCGATCGCAGGCACTGTTTGCGCATGACTTCGCTCCCGGCATGGACGAGGACGGGCGTGCCGGCCAGCCACGATTCCAGAATGACAATACTCAGGCTCTCGTTGACCGAGGGATGGCAAAACGCCAGCGCTCCGGCCATGGCATCGTGTTTATCCTGTTCGCTGACAAACCCCAGATCGTTCACATGGGGCGCCATGCCCGGCGGCGGTTCGACGGGCCCGCTGCCCGTCAGAACGAGTTTGATATCCCGCCGGGTGCGCTCGCGAAAGACGGCCAGGTAATCGAGGAGCAGGGGGGTGCCCTTAAGCGGTTCGCGGCGTCCGGCGTACAGGACGTAGGGATGATGGATACCGTGCGCCTGCCGGAAGCGCGTGCCATCGGCGAGGAAGGGATCCAGGCCGAGCCCCACCACGTGGGCGCGGGCCGCATCGATCCCGTAGAGACGAACCGCCAGATCCCGCTCCGGTTCCGTGTTGAATATCCAGCCATGGACCGAGTTGAACATCTCACGCATGGTGTCGAGGTAGGCGAAGCACTCATCATGCAGGCACGGCAACAGCACGGTCATGCCGGGGATGATCCGGCTGGCGAAATACACAAGGCCGAACAGGTACGGGCCCATGACGATGCGGTCGTACTGCGCCCCCTCCGTCCGCAGGTGGGTGTAGAGCGCCTCGCTGTTCACGCTGTTGCGCAGCCAGATCAGTTCCTCGTCGCGCGTGACGGGCGCCTGGCGACTGATCCGGTTCTGGACGCCCAGGAACGCCGGAATGTCACGTGTGGCATCGACCGCGAAATAGCGCACGGTCATGCCGTCCACGCGCCGCTCGCCGGGCGGGAGCACATTGGCCCAGGTAAAGTGGTCCTGGGCGCAGGTGGTGAGGAAGGTTACGTCGTGGCCCGCCTGCGCCATGCGGCGGGCGAGGGCGCGCATGAGGGTCTCAGCGCCGCCGAGGGCCGGTCCGTCGGCAAAGCGGGGTGACAGGAAGGCGATGCGCCTGCACGCGGGCATTACGGGGGCATCCGTGATTCGAGTTTCGCGAGCCGGTCCTCGAGCGCCTTGACGCGATCGCGATATTTGCGATCGACTTCCTCGGTCGCCGAAAGCAGCAGAGCATTGACCTGGTTCTGCTGAGACCAGAGCCGGTAGGTGTAGAACTTGAGCAACGACCAGATGATCTTCTTCAGCGCCACGAGCAGCGGGCCGGCCCCGTGGCGCCGCTCGCGAATATCAAAATCGTTGATATCGACGGTGACTGCCTCGCGCAGGCTCTCGAGGTAGAACTCGAAGAAATTCTCATCCCGCTTCAGGTTCGGCAGATTGAATCGTTCGGCGCGGGCCAGTTGGGCGCCGGCATACGCGCCCGCCTCCATTTTGCTGCGAACGGTGTCCTGTATTTCGGAGACGATTCGGGACACATCCACGCCATCCGCGCCAATCTGGAACCCGGCGTCGGTCATTCTAGAGCTTCTCGATGGCGATGAGCGGCTCGTCCTTTTTGACAGGCTTTCCGTGCTCGACCAGGATCTTAACGATGCGGCATTTGAAAGGCGCCTTGATCTGGTTAAACAGCTTCATGGCCTCGATGATGCAGACGGGGGTCCCTTCCGCCAGTTCATCGCCTTCCTTGCAGAACTGCGGTTTGCCAGGCCCGGGCGATCGGTAAAAGGTTCCATTGAGAGGAGCGGCGATGGTCGGGCCGGCCGCCGGGGCGGGCTTGGCCGCGGGCGCGGGGGCGGCCGGCGCCGTCGCGGGCGCGGGAGCATTCGCGACGGGGGCGGCTGCGGCGGGCGCCGGGGCGGCCGCGTTCGAGGTCGAGAGGCCGTGCGCGTTGATACTGATCGAGCCGCCGGCATGCTGGATGGTCAGTTGCGCGAAGTTCAGATCGCGAACCTGATTCAGCAGTTGATGGATCGATTGATAGTCCGCGGGCGCCAGGAATGGACGGGGTGCGGCAGGCTGTTTCTCCTCCTGCTGGATCTGCTTCTTGAGTTCCATGTCGGCGGGGATCGCCGCCCGCTGATCCGGCGGCTGGTTGCGCCACTTGAAGTATTCGAGCGCCACCTCGGGGAACAGGAAGTAGGAGATGATATCCTCCTCCTTCTTGATGAGGGTGGGGTCGATCCCGTCGGTGGCCTTGGGCAGCCCCGGGGGCAATAGATCGGCCGGCCGGCAGGTGATGGGCTTTTCGTTGCCGAGAATCTTCTTGGCCACGCTGGGGTTGATGGGCGCCGGCGGCCGGCCGTACTGGCCGCGCACGTAGTCCTTGATTTCCTGGGGCACCAGTTCGTAGCGCTCCCCGGAAATGACGTTCATCACCGCCTGAATGCCGATGATCTGGCTGGTCGGCGTGACCAGGGGCGGGTACCCGAGATCCGCCCGCACCCGCGGCAGTTCCTCGAACACCTGGTCGATCTTGTCCAGGGCATTCTGCTGTTGGAGCTGGGAGCGCAGGTTGGAGATCATGCCGCCCGGAATGTGATGCAGGAGGACCTCAGGATCGATGACATTCGGCGTCTGGGTGGAGGTCGGCTGGCGCCGGGGGGCGAGGTCGAGGAAGTATTTGCAGACCTGCCGCACCGCCGCCATATCCAGATTCGCGTGGTAGGACGTCTCCATGAAGATGGCCAGCATGGTCTCAACCGGGGGTTGGGACGAAAAGCCGGACATGGGCGAGATAGCGCAATCGATCGCGCCCGCCCCGGCGCGCACGGCTTCCACGTACGTGGCCGTGGCCATGCCGCTGGTCATGTGCGAATGAAGTTGGATGGGAATTTTCGTTTCACGAATGAGGGCCGAGACCAGGCGCTCGGCGGCGATGGGGGTCAGGATGCCGGCCATGTCCTTGATGCAGAGCGAATCGATGCCGAGGGCGATCTGTTCCTTGGCCACGCGCACGAAGGCGTCGACCGTGTGCACGGGGCTGACCGTGTAGCACAGGGTGCCCTGGGCATGGCCGCCGTACTTCTTGACCGCCTTGATGGCGGCTTCGAGGTTACGCGTGTCGTTCAGCGCGTCGAAGACCCGGAAGATATCGATGCCGTTCTCGATGGCCAGGGCCACGAAGCGTTCCAGGATGTCGTCGGGGTAATTCTTGTAGCCCAGGATATTCTGGCCGCGCAGCAGCATCTGGAGCGGGGTCTTCTTCGCGCGCTGCTTGATGGCGCGCAGGCGTTCCCAGGGGTCTTCGCGCAGGAAGCGCAGGCAAACGTCGAACGTCGCACCGCCCCAGACCTCCAGGGAGTAGTACCCGACGTTGTCGATCGTATCGATGATCTTGAGGATGTCATCCGTGCGCATGCGGGTGGCCCACAGCGACTGATGGGCGTCACGGAGCGTGGTGTCGGTGATGCGCAAGGGAATGCGGTTCACGCTGTCGCGAACGATGGGCTCGGCTTCAACTTTCTTCTTCCTGGGCATAAGCGGCTCCTTCTACGGTGTTAGCGGAAACGACCCATCGCGGCATACTTGTCGAAGCGCCGCTTGAGCAGTTTGCTGGTTGAGATTCCCTGCAGATGCTTCAAGTGCTTGAGCAAGACCTTCTTTGTGGCGGCCATGGTGGCGGCATAGTCGCGGTGCGCGCCGCCGACCGGCTCGGGGATGATCTCGTCGGCGATTTTGAGGTCGAGCAACGATTGGGCCGTGATCTTGAGCGCGTTGGCGGCCTCCGGGGCCTTGGATCCGTCGCGCCACAGGATGGATGCGCAGCCTTCCGGCGAGATCACCGAGTAGACGGCGTTGGACATCATCAGGATCACGTCGCCGACGCCGACCCCGATCGCCCCGCCGCTGCCGCCCTCGCCGGTGACAATCGCAATGATGGGTGTTCGCAGGACGGACATTTCCAGCATATTGGTGGCAATCGCTTCAGCCTGGCCGCGTTCCTCGGCCTCCTTGCCGGGGAAGGCCCCGGGCGTATCGATGAATGAGATCACGGGGATGCGGAAGCGCTGCGCCAGCTTCATGAGCCGCAGGGCCTTACGGTAACCTTCCGGGCAGGCCTGGCCGAAGTTGCACTTGATCTTCTCCTCAAGCGAGCGGCCTTTCTGATGGCCGATCACCATGACGCGAACCCCTCCCAGCGTTGCCAGGCCGCCGATCATGCCGTGGTCATCGCCGAAATGCCGGTCGCCGTGCAACTCGACGAATTCCGAGCAGAGCCCCTGGATGAAATCGCGGATCAGGGGCCGATCGGGATGACGCGCCACCTGCACCATCTGCCAGGGGGTGAGGCTGGCGTAAACGTCCTTGAGCTTGGCCTGGCGCTCGGATTCGAGGGTGGTCAACTCGGTCTTGACCGCGTCAGTGGGCTCGGGATTCTTCGCCTTGAGATCGGCAAGCTTCTCCTCGATCTCGGTGACGGGTTTTTCAAAGTCCAGATTCATCATCGCTCCATCCTGTAGGTTGGCTCAATCAGGGGCGGGGACTGATCAACGCCGAGTTCAGTGCCGACCGCAGTATTTCAGGATCCGAGCCAAGGTGTCTTTCAACTCCTTGCGCGGCACGATCATGTCCACGAACCCGTGTTCCAGAAGGTATTCGGCCGTCTGGAAGTCATCCGGCAGTTTCTGTTTGATCGTTTCTTCAATGACGCGCCGGCCGGCAAAACCGATCAGCGCCTTCGGTTCGGCGATATGGATGTCGCCGACCATGGCATAGCTGGCCGACACGCCCCCGGTCGTCGGGTCCGTCATGATGGAGATGTAGGGAACGCCGGCCTCGCGAAGCTGGGCGATGGCGGCGCAGGTCTTTGGCATCTGCATCAACGACACCATGCCCTCGTGCATTCGGGCGCCCCCCGAGGCGGAAACGATGATATAGGGCCGGCGATGTTTGAGGGCATACAGGGCCGCCTGCAGAATCTTCTCGCCCGTACCGCTCGCCAGGCTGCCGCCCATGAACCGGAAATCCATGACGGCGAGGACGACCTTGATGCCGTGGATCTTGCCGTAGCCGGTCACAATCGACTCGTTCAACCCGGTCTTGGCTCGGGCGTCGACGGCCTTGTCGGCGTAGCTGCCTTTGGCATCCGAAAACTTCAGCGGATCGCTGAAGGTCACCTTGGAGCTGAGTTCGGTGAACGTCTTGGGGTCAATCAGGAGCGTGACCCGCTCTTTCCAGTCCATGCGCTCATGGTGATTGCACTGGCTGCAGACCTTGAAATTCTTCTCCCACTCCTCCTTGTAGATGTGGGCCTTGCAGGAAGGACAGTGAATCCAGATGTCCTCCTTGGGTTCCGGTTTGGCGGCTGTTTCGTGACGTTTGGTAAACCAACCCATGAGCCGTCAGGCCTCCTTTGGGAGACAGTACCTGCCTCCGTGTTGGCGGGAATGGATACCATGCCGGAGAGGGAGACTCAAGACAAATGGCGCGGCAATTTTATGCCAATTTCGGGCACGGGAATGCGGGCAGAGGGGGCGGTCCGGCTCAAGGGAGCAGGTACTTTGCGTAAATGACCCGGTCGTCACCCGGGGCATAGAACTCGGGGACGCGGGCCACTTCGCGATAGCCGGCCGCGAGGTAGAAGCCGCGCGTGGACTGATACAGGGGCCGACCGGAGGTCTCCAGGAGGATCACCCGCCCCTGCGACTGCCGGATCTGAGTCTCCGTGTATTCCAGCAACGCCCGGCCGAACCCGTGGCCCTGAAAGCGTGGCGAAACCGCGATCCAGTAGATGTCGTATGTTCCAGAGGTGCAGGGGGTTAGGCCATAGCAAACCCACCCGGCCGGTTGATCCCCAACGACCAGCGTGAATGACTGATAGTGGCCATTGTCACCGGCTTTGATGGCTTCATCGAGCACTTCCGTAGCCACGACGATCTCATGGGGAACGAAGAAGGCCGTGTCGCTGGTCAAGGCGATGATCGCGTCGCGATCCTGCGGAATCGTCCGGCGAATCCAGGCCTTCACGGCTTCAGGCCGTCCGGTGGACGAACGTTGCCGACGGGCGGGCATGCTCGACTCAAGGCGTCGCTGCGCATTCCGGCACATGGCATCGATGAAGGTGTGGAAGGGAATGCCGGCGGCCTGCAAGGCGGCGGCGAAACCCGCGTCCGGCGCGATGTCCGGATTGGGGTTGATTTCAAGGATGGCCAGATCGCCCGCGGCGGTCATCCTGAAATCGACGCGGGCATAGTCCCGGCAGCCGGCGACGGCCCAGGCCGAGCGGGCCATGGACTCCACCTGGCGCAGGGTCCGCGCCGGTACGCGCGCGGGAATGACGCGGACGGTGTTCTGGTACTCGAAGGAATCGGCGTGCCATTTGGCCCTGTAGTCCACGATATGGGGGCGGTGCGGGCCGAAGTCCTTGAATTCGATTTCGGCCGGCGGCAACACGATGAGTCTGCCGCCACGTTCAAACAGCGAGAGGTTAAGTTCGCGAGTGCCAAAGAAGGCCTCCACGAGGGCCGGCTGGTTGAAATCGCCGTGAACGCGGGCGATGGCGCGGGTCAGGGCTGCTCCGGGTCCCTTTACAACCGATTGCGGGCCAATCCCTTCACTTGCATCGGCAAAAAGGGGTTTGACGATCAGGGGGCCGCCGGGCAATGCCTTGCGACTCACAACGGTGCCGGGCGCCACAAGCGTTCCGGGCGGGACCTGAAGTCCGGCGGCGGCCAGCACGGCCTTGGTCCGCCACTTGTCGAGGCAGAGCGACTGGCAGGGAGTGTCGTTGCCGGTCACTTCCCGGCCCAAGGCACGGCAGATGGAAGGGACCAGTGCCGCATGGGCGGTTTGCGGCGCCAGGTTCTCAACCAGGTTGAAGACGAGCCGTCCCGGGCAGGAGTGAAGGACCGGCATCAGGTCCTCGAGCGACGCGATAGCCACGGTGCGATGCGGGATCGCGAGCCGGTCCAGAGCCGCGGCCACGGCGTGAACCTCCGCCATGACGCCCGCATCGCTCTCCGTGCTGACCGAGACGGGGGAAGCCGGCATCGTATGGTGCAGGATCAGCACCGGTTCGCCGTGCGACTTCATAGGGTGCCGACGCGCTGCAAGGCGCTTTCAATGATGGCCCCGATCAGGTCGCGGAAGCTCATTCCCTCCCGGCGCGCAATCATGGGCAGATCGGAGTGCCCGGGATTCAGGCCGGGCAGGGGGTTCACCTCCATGAAAGAGGGGTTGCCGTCCCGGTCCATGCGGATATCGACGCGCCCGGCATCCCGCAGTTCCAGCGCCCGATACGATTCCACGGCCAGGGTTTCCACCGCGGTAGTCAGGGGGCCGGGCGGGGGGCGCAGATAGTCCACGAACTGGTCGCATTTCTCCTTCATCTCGTACGAATAGATGGTGGTGGCCGCATTGGGCCGCATGACGACCTCCATCGATCCCAGCACCCTTGCCGCGCCTCCGGTTCCTAGGATGGCAACGGTAAACTCCCGGCCGGGCAGGAATTCCTCCACCAGCACGGGTTGATGAAAACGGGCCAGCAAGGCGGTGCACACCTGGCGCAATTCGTCGGGTGTCTTGACGCAGGAAACGCGATCAATGCCCTTGCCGGTGCCTTCAGCGATCGGTTTGGCAAACAGGGGGTAGGGTAGCGCGACGCGGGCGATGTCCGCCTCCTGGCGCACGACATGAAAGCCGGGCGTGCGAAGGCCGTACGATTGCAGGATGCGTTTGGCCACGGCTTTGTCAAGGGTGACGGCGCACACCAGCGGGTCCGAAAACGTGCAGGGTATATCGTACGCTTCAAGCAGGGCGGGAACCTGGGTCTCGCGGCTGCGGCCCTTGAGCCCCTCGGCGATGTTGAACACAAGGTCCCAGCGATCGCCGGCGACCAGGCGGCGCGCCAGGGTCCGAATGTGGCCGATGCGGTCCGGCACATGCCCGAGTTCGCGGATCGCCTGCTCCAAGCCGTCGATCGTGACCGTCTCATCGAACTCGGCAACGGTTTCCTCCGGATACCCCAGAGCCAGATACTCGTTTCTGAGATCGTAGGTCAGACCGACGGTGAGTTTCACGCGTGACTCCTGGGGCATGCCATGGGCCGAATGATACCGCGAAAGACGCCCGCAGGGCAAGCCGTCCTCCGCGGGACCCCTCAATTGGCCGGTTCGTTCATCAGCGACACCATCAGGCTGCTGAACTCGGGATGCTCCTGCTGGTGCACCATGCGTTGCAGTTTGCGTTGCTGGCGCCGCTTCTGGCGGAAGGCGCTGCTCGGCGTAATGGCCGAGGCCTGTCCGGTGGCGAGTTCCCACACGCCGTGGGTGCCGCTGCGCGAGGCGACCGGCGTCGTACGCTTGATCGGCTCGACCGGTTCAGGGTAATTCACGATCATGCCCTCGAAGTTGCGCAGGACCGTGTGCGTGGGGCTGTTGGAGACCACGTAATTCGGCAGCACGGGGATTTTCCCGCCGCCGTGCGGCGTGTCGACCACGTAGGTCGGAATCGCCAGACCGCTCAACCGGCCGCGCAGGTACTCCATGATCTCGATGCCGCGGCTGATGGGCGTGCGGAAATGCTCCACTCCCCGGACCAGGTCGCACTGGAACAGGTAGTAGGGGCGGACGCGCATGCGCACCAGGCGGCGGCACAGCTCTTCCATCACATGCGGTTCGTCGTTGATGCCGCGCAGCAGCACCGACTGATTGCCCAGCGGGATGCCGGCATCGGCCAGGCGCTTGCAGGCGGCCTGGGCCTCGGGGGTGACCTCGTTGGGATGGTTGAAGTGGACGTTGACCCATATCGGGTGGTACTTGGCCAGCATCTGCGTGAGCTCGGCGGTGATCCGCTGCGGCAGCACCACCGGCACACGCGTGCCGATGCGGATGATGTCCACGCTGGGAACCGCACGCACCGCCTGGATGATCCGTTCCAGCAGGGACGTCGCCATGGTCATGGGGTCGCCGCCGGAGATGATGACATCCTTGATCTCGGGATGCGCATGCAGGTAGTTGGTGATGCCGTTCAACTGGCAGACCGAGATCGTCGACTCGCGCATGCCGGCAACGCGTTTGCGCGTGCAATGCCGGCAGTACATCGAGCACGTCGTCGTCGACATGAGCAGGGCGCGATCGCGATAGCGGTGCACGAGGCCTGGCACCGGCATATCCTCTTCCTCCTCCAACGGATCGGCATGCAGGAACTCGGGGTCGTAGAGTTCGCTGACCTGCGGGACCGCCATCTGGAAGACAGGATCGCTGAAATCGGGGGCCTTGACGATGGAGGCGTAGTAAGGCGTGATCGCCATCGGATACTTCGCCGCGACACTGGCAATGGCCGGGCTCGAGCGCAACGAGGGGAAAAACTCAACGAGTTCGTCGAACGAGCGAATGCGATTGCGGATCTGCCACCGCCAGTCATTCCATTTCGGGTGCTGGCGCAGGTCAGGCAGCGACGCATTCGCAGGGGCGGGAACACCGGCCTGACCGTTCGTTCTCGGTTCTATAAGCGGAGGTTCTTCGTTCGAGACAACCGTCTCATTCGTCATACTGCTCGCATCCATGGTCAAGTCCCTGCCCTTTCTTTCTGCGGTCGGGACATCCCGTGATGCCCCCCCATTCATTCTCCCGTTCATCCCCCAACCACACTCCTGCGCGGGTCGGTCGGCGCGACCGCCCCCGGCGCCACATCCGGCGCGTCGGTCGGCCCGATACCCAGTACGGCTTGTTTCAACGCCAGCACCCCGAAGGGCGCCGATACGGTCGCCAGGACGGTGCGGCGTAAAACCGCATCGTCGGTTCCAGTCGGTGCCAGCGGGCGGAGCAATGCCTCAACCCCTTGAAACAGCGCGCGAAATGGCGGTTGGAGCGAGGCCATGACCTTCGGGCGAACGACCAGCAGCACCTGGGCCTGCAGCAGCAGGCGAAAGCAGTCCGCACGCTTGAGGCACCAGGCCGTTTCCGAGGTTTGGATGCGATCCAGCGCATCCGGGTAGGACAGGGCGCCCGAGACGTGTTCGCGGATGGCGTCGGCCAGGTCCCGCAAAGCCGCCTCACTCAGGGCGTTCAGGATGGCGGTCTTGTCATGGAAATGGCGATAGAAAGTGCCCTTGCCGACATCCGCAAGCTCGGTAATATCTTCGATCGAGCATGAATCGACACCCTGCTGGGTAAAGACGGACAAGGCAGATTCCAACAAGCGCTGTCGCGTCTTGAGCGCGCGGCGAACCGCGCGGCCTCGTTCTGGAGGTTGGTCTGTATCTGGCATGTTTGTTACTGAAAAGTCAGCGGTGACTCCATCGTCAGGAGGGATGGCCCCGGTCACTTTGAATATGTCGCTGACGTATCGTAACCCCTATATGTTGTGTCGGTGGCAAGATAGTCGGTGCTGACGAGATCGTCAATGAGGTTTTGCGCCAATTTTACAGTTTTTCATTGCTTTCCGCAGCATGGCATTGATGAAAGGGGTCTTGGCTTTGGTATATGCGTCGCGATCATTGGCGTAGCGTCGGGCCAGGTCGCGCTTGAAATCATTATAGGCCGCTGCTTCCTCGGGAAAGCGCCGGAGGTGGTCGCGGAAGGCAATCCAGCGCATCCAGTGCCTGCTTCCTTGCAAGACGAGATGCAGGTGATGCGTGACCGGATCGCCGCGCACGAAGAAGTGGCGGCCGGCGAGCCCGTATTCGCCCTTGTACGTGTATCGGGCACGGACCAGTGCATCGATCAAGCTTGGCAGACGCGACAGGGACGTGGCGGCGACGGCGATATCGATGATGGGTTTTGCATCAAGGCCGGGCACCGCGGTGCTGCCGATGTGCTCGATGCGAAGCCCGCGTGCAGGCAGGTAATGCGCGAGCCGGCGCTTCTCGGCGGCAAAGCGACGGGCCCAACCAGAGGTGTAGGACGCGAGTCTGACGGTCCCGGGCTTGAGTCCAGCCTTCATGATGGCACGGACTGAAACAAGGCGTCGGCCTTCGCCGCAAAAATGAAGTCGCTTTCGGTGAGCCCGTCGATCTTGTGCGTCCAGATCAGCAGTTTGACGCACCCCCAGGCCAGATAAATGTCGGGGTGATGCTTCACGGATTCCGCCAGTTCCCCGACGCGATCAGTAAAGGACAGGGCGTCCCTGAAATTCTTGAATGCGTATGCTTTTTCAAGGTGATGCCCGGCAACCACCTGCCAGCCGTTTCCCATCTGACTGGACAAGGCGTGAAGCGCGTCCCCCTTGAGCGGCGGTACGCCACCTTTACAAGGCACACACGTTCGTGACGCGAGATCACAAGTTTCCATATCCGTTCGCTGCAGAGTCTGGACCGTCAAGGTCTTCATGGCTCGCAGTATCCGGACTCCGCCGGCGTGGTGTCAAGGGTTTGTCACTCCGCCCGCAAAAGGACAAACGAGATTTGACACAACGGTGGGCGCACGTGAGTATGGGCGCGCGATGAAAGCGTTGATCCAGCGAGTGAGTCGAGCCTCCGTGACGGTGGACGGCCGGATTACGGGAGCCATCGGACGCGGGTTCCTCGTGTTGCTGGGCGTCCGGCATGGCGATACGGCAGACGCGGCGCGCTACCTGGCGGGAAAGACCGCCGCCTTGCGTGTGTTCAGCGATGCGCAGGAGAAGATGAATCTGTCACTCATGGACACGGCGGGCAGCGCGCTGGTCGTGTCGCAGTTCACCTTGTACGCCGACACCCGCAAAGGCAACCGGCCGAGTTTCATCCAGGCCGCGCCGCCGGAGGAGGCGGAACGCCTCTATGGCGTATATGTGGACCACCTGCGGAGTATTCTCGGCCCGGCCCGCGTAGCGACGGGGGTGTTTCGAGCCAGCATGCAGGTGGAACTGGTGAATGAGGGCCCGGTGACCATCGAACTTGCCAGTGACAGCCGGCTTGCTGAAGGAGACGCGGGGCGGGGGCCATGACGGCAGCCGTGGAATACCGGCAGCAAGGTGTTGACACCGGCGGCGGCGTTCTGGTATCCATTCAGCCGCTTTTCATGACCTGCTTCGCACCCGTGGTGAAATTGGCATACACGTTAGGTTCAGGTCCTAATGGCCGCAAGGTCGTGGGGGTTCGACTCCCTCCGGGTGCACCATCCTTCGCTCCGCGGCCCTCGCGCCGCGAGGGCTTTGAGCTGCGGATGGCGAGCCGGCGCCCCGGCAATTCAGCCGACCGTGATTTCACACACGAACGCTAACAGGAGAAAGACTCAGCATGAAACGAAAGATGCGGATGGGAATGGTCGGTGGCGGGCGGGGCGCATTCATCGGTTCTGTGCATCGCATGGCGGCACAACTGGATGGACTGACGGAACTGGTGTGCGGTGCGTTCAGCTCCGATCCGGAGAGGTCCAGGGCCTCCGGGGCGGATCTGTTTCTGCCGCCGGATCGGTGCTACGGATCGTACCAGGACATGTTCCGCCTGGAGCGCGCCCTGCCGGAAAGCCGGCGCATGGATTTCGTCAGCATCGTCACTCCGAACCACATGCACTATCCGGTGGCCAAGATGGCGATGGATTACGGATTCAGCGTGGTGAGCGACAAGCCGATGACCTTTGCGCTGAAGGAAGCCCTGGCCTTGCAGAAACAGGTCAGGAAGACCGGGCTCCTGTTCGGGTTGACGCACAATTACACGGGCTACCCGATGGTCAAGGAGGCCCGGGACATGGTGCGCTCCGGCAAGCTGGGCAGGATTCGCAAGGTGGTGGTGGAGTACCCGCAGGGCTGGCTGGCGAACCGGCTGGAAACCACCGGTCAAAAGCAGGCGGGGTGGCGGACCAATCCGAAGCAGGCCGGCGCCAGTTGCTGCATGGGTGATATCGGCACGCATTGCGAGAACCTCGCGGAGTACGTGACGGGGCTCTCCATCGACGAGTTGTGCGCCGACCTGACGACCTTTGTCAAAGGCCGCCCGCTCGAAGACGACGGCAATGTGCTGCTCCGCTTCAAGGGCGGCGCCCGGGGCGTTCTCTATGCCAGCCAGATTTCGGTCGGCGAAGAAAATGCGCTGCAGATCCGCGTCTATGGCGAAAAGGGCGGGCTGGAATGGCGCCAGGAGGAACCCAACTCCCTGGTCGTCAGGTGGACGGACCAGCACCGGCAGATCATTCGGACGAGTGTTGCGGGCGGGTTGTTGTCCAAGGCCACGAATGCAAACACGCGGCTGCCTGCGGGGCATCCGGAAGGATTCATCGAGGCGTTTGCCAACGTGTACCGGAACTATGCGCGCGCGCTGGCCAGTCGGCTTGAAGGCCGAAAGCCCGATCCCGCCACGCTGGACTTCCCGAATGTAGATGATGGGGTGCGTGGAATGGCCTTCATTGAGGCGGTGGTGAAAAGCGCCGCGAGCCCCCGGAAATGGACGAAGATCCGGGCGTGCTGAATCGCCGCATGAAGCTCCTGATCGCCACACGGAACCGGCACAAACTCGGGGAGATCCGGTCCATCCTGGGGGCGCACGGTGTGACGTGCATCGGACTCGATGAGGTTCCCGATGCGCCGGATGTTGTCGAGGACGGCGATACGTTCGAGGCGAACGCGATCAAGAAGGCCGTGTCGCTGGCGGGCGTCACGGGGCGTTGGACGCTGGCCGACGATTCCGGGCTGGAGGTCGAGGCATTGGGCGGTGCCCCGGGGGTGCGCTCGGCGCGCTACGCGGGTGAGCCGTCGGACGATGGCGCCAACAATCGCAAGCTGCTCGCCGCATTGGGCAATCGTCCCGAACGCCGCGCGCGCTTCCGGTGTGCGATTGCACTGGCCGATCCCGCCGGCGCTGTGCGGACGGTCACCGGAACCTGCCCCGGGGTGATCCTGACGGCTCCCCGGGGGAGGGCGGGATTCGGGTATGACCCGTTGTTTGTTCCGGATGGCAGCGACCTGACGTTTGCCGAGTTGGATGCCGCCACGAAGAACCGAATCTCGCACCGTGCCCGCGCGCTCCATGAGGCGGTCACGGCCTGGGCCGAAGTGCTGCGCGGGCAAACGATTTCCGGCGGGGAGCCTGCATCATGAACCGAGTGAAACAGGTTGTGGCCATGGGGGTCCTGCTGCTGGGAGTGATGCGCGAAGGACGAGGGGCGGGCCCCGGCGCAACCGCTCCGGTCCCCCTGGACCACTGGCTGAGCCAATCCGCGATCTGGACCGATGGCGCGGAGGCGTTCATGGACGAGAGCGGTCCGATCGGGTTTGAGTACATGTCCGCGCGCGATGTCGCGAGATCGGTCCACACAAACCTGATGTTCCTCAGCAATCGCGTGTGGGAAGCGCAGGCCTTTTTTGCCACGGGTCGTGTGGTCCGGGTTGAGTTGCTGCTCTTCTCGCGCGGCGACACCGGCGATCGGGATGAGGAGGACTTCAGGCGGATGGTGAAGGGCGCCGGCGATTCCCTCTCCCGGTGGGCAGGCACGAAGGGCAGTGGTCTGCCCGAATCGGTGGAACGGGGCACGCGTCACGTGCAGGGACGCGCGTGGCGCAAACCGCCCAGTCGCGCGGAACTGGAATGGGCGTATTCCACCTCAGTCCGTTCCGAAGGCGGCAGCGTGCCGTTCCGCGCCGAATACGTGCGCGTGCGCCTCATGCCGGCGGGCACTGAAGGCGGAGCGCCGCCCCCCCCGACGATGGGCAATTCCACCGTGCCATCCGCCGCGAGTCTCAAGAAACGTGTGCGCCATGCGGATAGCGGCGACCTGTGGATCGGGGACATCCCCATGGTGGATCAGGGGGAAAAGGGGTACTGCGCGGCGGCCACGGCCGAGCGTGTGCTGCGGTACTTCGGTCGGCCGATTGACCAGCACCAGGTGGCGCAGATTGCGGATACGGCACGCGACAAAGGCACGTCGCTGGACGGCATGCTTGGCGCCCTCCGGGCCATCGGGCAACGCTGCCAGCTCGACGTCCGGCCCATCCAGGAATTCGACTGGACGGAAGTGGTGCGTTTACTGAAGGACTACAACCGGGTGGCGACCGCCAAGCGCAAACCGCAGATTGAGTTTGGACAGACCATTGAGCTCGGAGAGGTGTATGGCGCCATGGAGCCCGGCTTGCTGCGTCAGGCCCGCGCCCGTGATGCGCAGGGCATCGCGCGTTTCCGGCAGCAGATCATGCAGTATACCGCCGCCGGCGTGCCGCTGGTCTGGGGCGTCATGGTCGGCCTGTATCCCGAAACGCCGCCGCTGCGCGTGCGGGGCGCCTTCGGCCACATACGGCTTATCGTCGGACTGAACGCGAAAACCGACGAGATTCTCTACAGCGACTCCTGGGGGTCCGGCCACGAGTGCAAGCGGATGCCGATATCCGATGCGTGGGCCATGACCGTGTCGCTGCACGTGGTCAAGTCCCGCGACGTGCGGTGACTCACGTTCAATCAAGACTGACAGAGCGGGATGGATGGAGGGCGAGGGCCATGGCGTTCGAAATTGTCACTTACGGAGACCCCGTGCTGCGGGTGCGGGCGACGCCCATTGACCGGGTGACGCCGGACTTCAAGCGTCTTGTCGACGGCATGATGGAGGTCATGTACGCGCACAACGGCGTCGGGCTGGCGGCGCAACAGGTGGGACTGACCGTGTCCGTCTGCGTCATTGATATCCCGGCCGAGCTTGACGTGGACGAGGAAGGGGGGCCGCGCCAGCATCCTGATCTGCCGATGCCGCTGGTGATGTTCAATCCGGAAATCGTGGGGCGTTCCAAGACACTGGTCCGCCAGGATGAAGGCTGCCTGAGCTTCCCCGGAATTCATGTCGGGGTTCAGCGGGCCGGAGAATTGACCGTGGCTTTCACCGACTGGAAGGGCGAACGCCGCACACTCGCGTGCCGCGGGATGCTGGCGCGGGCGGTTCAGCACGAACTCGACCACCTTGGCGGGGTGCTGCTGGTGGACCGCATGTCGGCGGTGAAGAAGATCAGCCTGTCCGGGGCCCTCAAGCACCTGCGGGAGGAAACGGCGGAGAAACGGGCGAGGCCGGCGTGACCGGTTCGGCCGCAGGGGCGGCCGGCGCGGGAACGGGTTCGACCGGGATAGGCGGCCGGATGTCCGCCACAGCCACCGCCCTGGGGTTCCGGCGTTTGAGAAATTCCTTCGCCAGGGCGCGATAGGACTCGGCCCCCGATGAACGCCCGTCGTACATCACCACCGGCAGTCCATGGCTGGGCGACTCGCTGATCCGGATATTGCGCGGGATGACCGTGTGGTAGGCCTTTTCAGGGAAGTGACTGCGCACTTCATCGACGACTTGTTGCGAGAGATTCGTCCGGCCGTCGAACATGGTCATGACGATGCCTTCGACCGACAGCCCGGGATTGGCGTCCGACTGCCGGATCTGTTCGACCAGGCGCGTGATGACGCTCAATCCTTCCAGGGCGTAGTACTCGCACTGCAGCGGGATGATGACCGTGTCGACGGCGGCCAGCGCGTTCATGGTGAGAATCCCCAGGGACGGCGGACAGTCCACAAAAATGAAGTCGTAGTGCTGAATCGCCAGCAGGGGCTGCAGCGCCTCCTTGAAGCGGTGCAGATAGCGGTCGGCGCGGGCGATGTCGATCTCGGCGCCCGCCAGGTCCACTTCCGAAGGCACCACGAACAGGCGTTCCATGGCGGTCGGCTGGACCTTTTCGATCAGACGCCCGTGGCCCAGGAGCACCTCGTAGGCGCTGGCGCCCGGTTCGGGGCGGATGCCGAGGCCGCTGGTGGCATTGGCCTGGGGATCGAGATCGATCAGCAGGACCCGGTGACGCCGTTCGGCCAGGCAGGCCGCAAGGTTGATCGCCGTGGTCGTCTTCCCGACGCCGCCCTTCTGGTTCGCGAACGCTATGACATTGCCTGCCATGGGACTACTTGATCATTCCGGCTTTGCGCGCATAAGCGAAGATGCCGCCGGCCTCGACCACGGGCGCGACCGCACCGAGCGGCTTCATGACAAAACGCTGTCCGGAGGTCACATTGGTGATGGTGCCCGCCGCCGGGTCGATTTCGGCCTCGTCGCCGGTTTTGAACTGGTCGCCCAGTCGATCCCCGGTCTCGAAGGGGTAGAATTCGCCCGTGGCGACCGCATTGCGGAAGAAGATCCGCGCATAGCTTTCCGCCACGATGGCGCGGATCCCCGCCGCCCCGAGCGAGATGGGCGCGTGCTCGCGCGACGACCCGCACCCGAAATTGCGGCCGGCCACCAGGATGGTGTACTCGGCCCTGGGCGCGCCCGGCTTGACGAACGGCGGGTAGTCGTCCGGCAGCCCGCACAGCGCATACGTGCCGAGTTTGGCGTA
This sequence comes from uncultured Verrucomicrobiota bacterium, assembly GCA_964611575.1. Taxonomy (GTDB): domain Bacteria; phylum Verrucomicrobiota; class Kiritimatiellia; order CAIKKV01; family CAITUY01; genus CAITUY01. The sequence continues at coordinate 41,617 of CAZTAJ010000008.1, read as the reverse complement.
TTCCTCGGGGATGGTCGGGACCAGGTTCAGGTATTCGGCCGGAATGATCTGGTCGGTGTCGATGTCGTCACGAACCACGTAGACTTTGCCGCGAATGGTCTTCATCGTCCTGGTGTCCTCACAGATAGTCCCGCGGGTCCGCAATGTGCCCGGCGATGGCCGATGCCGCCACGGTCAGGGGCGAGGCCAGATAGATGCGTGATTGTTTCGAGCCCATGCGACCCGGGAAGTTCCGGTTCGTGGTGCTGATGACCGCCTCGTTGCCCTGGGTTCGCCCATAGGTATCGAGCGGCCCGCCAAGGCAGGCGGCGCACGAGGGTGGCGCGATATCCTCGCAACCCGCCTCGGCAAACACTTCCACCAGCGACTTGCCGTCGAGATGTTCAAGAATAAGCGCCTCGGCCACCTCGACGGTGGCTGGCACGAGGAAGGTCGGGATCGTCACCCGGCGCCCCTTCAGCACGCGAGCGGACGCGATGAAGTCCGTAAGTTTGCCGCCGGTGCATGATCCAATGTAGGCGCGGTCCAGTTTCACGGAGCGGCGTTCGCGCGCCAGGGCATAGTGCGACGGCACATGCGGCTCGGCCACGCAGGGTTCGAGCGCTGACACGTCGTAGGACCGGTCCATGTCGACCGTCGCGCCGGCATCGCCGTAGACCGGCTGGAACGGGATCTTCGTCCGTGCCCGGACATACTCGAACGTCGTTTCATCCGGCTCGATGATGCCGTTCTTGCCGCCGGCCTCGATGGCCATGTTGCAGATGGTCATGCGCTCCTCCATGGACAGGGAGCGGACGGTGCTGCCGCAGAACTCCATCGCGCAATAGCTGGCGCCGTCGAAACCGATATCGCCGATGACCTTGAGGATCAGGTCCTTGGCCATCAGGTACGGCGGCATGTCGCCCTCGAAACGAAACCGGAGTGTCTTGGGCACTTTGAGCAGTATCTTGCCTGTGCCCATCACAAAGCCCGCGTCGGTGTTGCCGATGCCGGTGGCAAAGGCCCCGAAGGCGCCATGGGTGCAGGTGTGCGAATCGGTGCCGAGAATGACCTGGCCCGGGCGCACGTGCCCGCACTGGGGCAGGGCGACATGACACACGCCCTTGTATGAGGCCGTGCCGGGGTCATAGTAGAACGGCAGGTGCTGCTCTTCGGAAAAGGCGCGCAGCGTATCGATGTTGCGGTGCGCCTTCTCGTCGGCCGTAAAGATGTAGTGATCGGGAATGATCACGACCCCGTCCGGCTTCCAGACCTTCGCATCGCGGCCGAACTCGCGCTTGAACACGCCGATCGTGCCCGGACCGCAAACGTCGTGGGTCAGAAGGGTATCGACCTCCACCCACAGATTATCCCCGGGGATCGCATGGGTCTGCCCCGAGGCCCGCGCGAGGATCTTCTCAGTCACCGTCATTACCATGGTTGTATCCTCAGGTTAAACACCGTGTCGCCGTCTTTCGACTTGTCTATCCCTTGTGGCGTTTGGCCGCCTTGACGAGGGGAAAGAAGCGATCCTCATACTGGTCGAACACCCCGTGTTTCTGCAGCAGGGCACCGAGACTGTTGACTTTCGAAGGGTCGGCGGCGGCATCCTGGAAGCCGGCCTCGATCTGCTCCCGCAGGGCGAGCGGCACGCCATCCTGCGGTGCGAATAAGCGGTGTCGCTCCATTTCCCTGACATTGCCGGGATAGGAATGCCCGCTGATATCGACCATCATCTTCAGGAGGCACACTTCCCAGGGAACGTCGACGCCCACGACAACTGCGGCCAGCGGGTCATCTTTCTGGCGGACGTCCTTTTCGACACGCTCCACGACGGCCTCGAGTGTATCGGTCACCACCTCTTCGCTCGTCTCCTGCTTGCGGATCGCGAACCCGTACTGAAGGATGCGCAGATCGTTGGCGTGCTCGCGGAGCCATTCCACGTAGCGCTCCGCCTCCTCGCCGAAACCTTCCAGGAGATTGGCGGCGACGGCGGATGGCACAATGATCTGGGGCCGATGCGCCTGGATGCGCCCCTCACGGACGCGGATCTTGTTGGCGACGTCCATAAACTCGGTGACCATGTGGTAGTTCAGCACGGTGGCCCCGAAGGTCTCGAGACGACGGCTGGGATGCACCACGATGCGCGTGTTTTGGATCGCATACCAAAAATCAAACTGACTTGGCGAACTCATGAAGCTTCAAGATACCAACTCGCAGGCGCATGACAAATCAAAACCGGTGGACATGAGATCATTAATTGATGCTGTACCAGCCCAATATGCCGTTCTTGCGGCCCTACTGGAGGTGTTCGGCGATGATGTTCAACTCGACGGCATCGGACTGGGCAATCATTCGGCAACGGAAGCCGGCGGAATGCCAGGCGCCGTCCGTTGACCGTAGACCTGCATCACGACAGTGCCCTGCCGGCGCGAGATCAGCGGGGCCATCGGTGGCGCGGCAGGCAAGACGGGGTTGTTCTGGTCGGCCGCGATGACAATGAGGTCGTTCGCGGAAGCCCGGAGGAGTCCCTGGTCGAGAGAGGCAACGCGTTGGACGGGCCGGTCGAGATAGTATTGCATGCTGTTCAGGCGGCGCCCGGCCAGAAAGATGCGGCTTTCCGGGGTGGCGAGACGGTCGACGTCGGCGGCCACGGAGACGACAATGCGGGCGGGTTCGACGAGTTCATGGAAGACGGCCGCGGTCAGCCAGAATGCCGCCAGGCAGAGGGCGATTGCCGCGAGTATCGCGCGCTGCCACCGCTGGCGACGGAGCAGACGCTGTCGGAAACCGGCCGCGATGGTGAATGCGGCGGGCGCAAGCAACAGGGTGGCATAGTGGACTTGCTTGCTGGGAATCAGGCTCATGAGAACCAGGGAACTGAGCAGCCAGCAGAGAACCCAGCGGACGCCGTCATGCCGGCGCGCGGTGCGACGGAGGCGGAACAGCACGAAAGGCAGCAGCAGGCCCCAGGGCAGCATCATGAGCGGGAGGGTATAGAGGTAGAAGAACGGCGACCCGGCGTGCTTCGTCTTCGTGCCGAGAGCCCCGAGTTCGGATGTGAGATCGCTGATGGCCGCAGCGCCGGCATGGCCGAAGCGGATATAGCCGTACCAGGGCGTGACGAGCAGCACGCAGAGGGCCAAGGCGGTGAAAATGGGGCCGCCTACCAGGGGTGGACGATGCCGGCACGGCGTGGCATATCGGAAGGTCAGCCAGGCCAGGACGGGAAGGGCCACGGCGGCGGGTCCCTTGAGCATGAAGCCCAGCCCTGCCGCAATACCGCTTACCATCCACCACCGCCACAGGGCCGCCGGAGTGCGGGCGCGGTTTGTCTGGAAGAGGCCCAACACCGCCGCGGTTTCGAAACAGGCGAGCGGAATGTCGGTCTCGGCCAGGCGTCCGAAGCGCCAGAAGAGCACGGTCGTGCCGGCGATCAGTGCGGCGACGAACGCGCGCCGCGGGCCCAGAAGACCGGCGCCGAGCCCGGCCATCACCGCCAGGAGGCCGGCACCCAGGAGCGCGGTGGGCAGGCGAGCCAGCGTCGGCGATTGGGTGGTGCCGCCGGCGCGAAAAGCCAGGGCCGTCAGCCAGTACTGGAGCGGGGGCTTGTTGAGACGGGGCTCCCCGAGGTAGTGGGGCACCAGCCAGTCGCCGCCGCGTGCCATGTCGCGGGCGGTCAGTACGACGCGCAACTCCTGTTCGCGCGAGATCAAGGGGCGCCCGAGGAAAGGGACGAGCACCAGCAAGCCCAATCCGAAGGCCAGCAGCAGGTGGCGGGTGGGACAGGTGGCGGGCATGGACTCTGCTCAGGGGAGTTCGGCAAAACCGGTGCCGCGCCGATGGAGGCGTCGTTCAACCACCGCAAGCATGGCGCGGAGCCCTTCCCGCCTGAGGCCGCGGGCGGCTTGGTAGCCGGCGGCAAAACGCAGGACGGTGCGCTGGGTCAAAAGGGGCTGGAAGGACCGGAAACACTGGTGCAGATTCCGCTCCGCCATGCCGGTGCCGACTCCGCCCCACCGGCAGAGGCGCGCGTTATCGAGGTCGAGTAGAATGAATTCGGGCACCGGGGTGTCGAGTCCCCTGACCAGGATGTTCGATATCTTGAGGTCATGGGGCGCGATGCCGGCGGAGTGAAGATGACCGAGCCAGGCCGCAAAGGCCGCCGTTCCGCGGCGGCGCAGACGCGCAAAAGCCGACGGATCCTTCAACAGGTCGCTCAAGGGGCGTGCGCCATCGACGACCCCGGTCAACAGGATGGAGGTTCCCGAAAGGCCCCCCGATTGCCACGCCGCGGCAAGATGCGGGACCACGGCGGCTCCGGCCAGTTCGAGGCGCTGGGCGGTGCGAAAGTTGGCCAGCGCCTCGGGAATCCGCCACGCGTACCGCCAGGCAAGCCGGGCGGGATACTGGAAGCGTTTGAGATAGACAGGACGTTGGTGGCACGTGATCCGAACAACGGTCGCACGAGGGGACCGGGAGACCGGCTCCGCCTCCGGAGCGTCGATCGCGTCAAAAAGATCAAGGGACATCGCATCCGGGCGGTGCACGGACCAGGGCGATGCCGAGGACGCGCGTTGCGGATGCGCTTGCAGCGCCGTGCGGGCAAGGTGAGCCGCCTGGACAGCCGTGCGGATGGCATCCACCATCACGGGAATCGAAAAATGGGCGGCGACATGTGTGGCCGCATTCCGGCCCAGGGTCTCGCGTGCCCCTGCGTCACCCAGCAATTCCTGGAGATGGGCGGAGAGTGCGGGTACATCGCCGGACCGGTAGAGTCGTCCAATGTCGGGGACGGAGAAGATCTCCCGGGTACCGCCCGCATCGCTGGCAATGACGGCCGCGCCGCACGCCATGGCCTCGAGGACGGCATTGGGCAACCCCTCCATCGCGCTGGGGTGCACCACAATGTCGAAGGCGGAGAGCCACTGGCGGGCCTCATCACGCCAGCCGGGGAAGACGGCGCGGCCATTCAGTCCAAGCGAGGCGGCGAGCGCCTGCAGGGCGCTGCGTTCGGATCCTTCGCCGAACAGGACAAAGTGCGCGGTCGTTTCGTGGGCGGCCTCGGCGAAAGCGTAGAGGGCATCGCCATAGCGTTTCTCCGGGCTGAGTCGTCCCGCGGCGCCCACCAGCACGGCATCCGCCGGGAGCGCCAGTTCGCGGCGGAGCCGCTCGCGAATGCCTCGGCGGTCGGAGAGATCGGGTATGGCGACCCCGTTGTGCCGGGCGACGACTTTTCCCGGCAAAAGCCATGGATAGTGGAGAAAGACCTGGCGCGCATTGTGGCTGTCGACGAAAATCCGGTCGATGCAGGCATTGACCGTGAGCCGGTCGAACCACACGTCGGTGAGTTCATCCGCGCCCGGCATCTTGACCGCGATGGTCGCACCCGGGCAGGCCACCTTGGCAAAGCGTACCTGCCGAAACCCTTTCGTCATGACGATGTCAGGCTGGAAGGCCGAGGCAATCCGCCGCAATCGGATGTGTGCCCAGAGCGCCAGGTCGCCGCCGAACGGGAAGGGCTCGAATGCCACGCCGTTTTCGCGACAGACATCCGGCCAGGGACTGGAGGGGCGGCCGACCATCAGGCATCGGTCGCCATGCTCGCGGAGGCCCAGGCAAAGCTTGAGCATCCAGTTCTCCATGCCGCCCCAGCCCTGGGCCTTGATTGGATTGAGAAAAAGCCAGTTCATGGGTGTGTCGGTGCAGGGGCACTTATTCCAGAAAAGCAGACCAAACGCAACCGCGGGGTGGGGGCCGCAGGGCAGATGCCTCGAAACGCGAGGGATTTCACCACCGTGGTGAATCTTCGCTTCGCTTGAATCCACAAGGTCTCTCATTCGCGTTTAGATGCGTCTGCCCTGGGGTTGGGCGTCAACCCGCTTGCGCCTGGGGCGGGCATGCGATACAAAGCGAGGCGTGTTCGGGCCGCTGGAAGGCCGTGGAGCGTGAAGTCATGATACCTGTGTTCATAGCCGTATCGGCCCTGGCCGGCCTGGTGATCGGATGGCTGTTGGCGGCCTGGCGCCTGAAGGCATCCGAAGGCCGGCTCGAGGCGGAACTCCGCGGTCAAATCCAGGGGCGGGATGGCGACCTGGAGGCGGCGCGCGCTCGGGAGGCGCAACTGATCGCGGAGAAGGCCTCGGCGGTCACCGCGCGTGACGGGCTGGTGCTGCAACTGACGGAGTCCCGCTCGGAGGGGGAGGCCGTGCGCCGCCAACTGGATGAGGTCCGGGGGCGGTTGCAGTCGGAATCGAACGACGTGTCCCGCGTCTCGGCGGAACTCGATGCCGCCCGGAGCCTCCTGGCGGATCGGCAGGCGTTGTACGAGACGCAGTTGGCTGAGGCGCGCGTCGCCCAGGACAAAGCCCTGATCGAACTCCGCGATGCCTTCAAGGCGTTGAGCGCCGAAACGCTGAGCCGGCAGGCCCCCGAATTCCTGCGCCTGGCGGATCAGTCGTTCGCGAAACTTCAGGAGACGGCCAAGGGGGATCTGGCCCGGCGCGAAGAGGCGATCGCCGGATTGCTGAAGCCGCTGGAGGAACAATTACGAACCTACCAGCAACGGCTCCAGCAGACGGAGTCGCTGCAGTCGTCGGCGTTGGGGGAAGTCCGCAAGCAACTCGAAACCCTGAACCTCCAGAGCGAATCCCTGGCCAACGAGACCGAGCGGTTCCGGTTGGTGCTGCGGTCCAGCCAGGCGCGCGGCCGCTGGGGCGAAGAGACGTTGCGCCGCGTGGTCGAGGCTGCCGGCATGAGCGTGCACTGCGACTTCATCGAGCAAGTCGTGGAGGAGGACAAGAAACCTGACATGATCGTCCGGTTGCCGGGCGAGCGGGTGATCATCGTAGACGCCAAGGTGCCCGACCTGGAATTCCTCGCGGCGCTGGACAGCGCCGACCCGATGAAGCGCTCCCAATTGCTGCAGGCCCATGCCCGCAAGCTCAAGGATACGATTCGCGCGCTCGGCGATCGCAACTATCCCGCCCAGTTCGCCAATGCGCTGGATTATGTGGTTTTGTTCCTGCCGGCGGAATCCCTGTTCAGCGCCGCGCTCGAGGGGGATAACGAACTGATCGTGTGGGCCGCCAGCCGGCGCATCATGCTGGCCACGCCGGCTTCGCTCATCGCGCTCCTGCGGTCGGTCAGCATGAGCTGGCAGCAGTACGCGCAGACGGAGAACGCCCGCGCGATCGCCGAGACGGCGCAGGAGCTCTACGCGCGCGTGGCGAAGTTCACGGAACATTTTGAGAAGATCCGCGGCGGCCTGGTCCGCGCCAACGAGGCGTTCAACGACGCTGTCGGGAGCTATGAACGGATGGTGCGGCCCTGCGGTGAGCGCCTGGTCAAGCTGGGCCTGGATACGTCCGGGCGGGTCCTGGCGGATGTGACGGCCATGGACGCGGCCTTGCGGCTGCCCGCAAGCGAAAGCCCGCCGGCGTGAGGGCGGCGGGGGACCTTTAACATTTGGGAGGGACGGCATTTTGCCGTCCGCAACCTGCCGCGGGCGGGCCCTCCCGGGCGGGTGGCGTATGCAGACACGGGAATGGAGTTGATCGATGAGCGGTGAGTTGGTGTATGGACGGCAGCCGGTGCTTGAAGTGCTGCGAGCGGACCGGCGTGAGGTCCGGCGTGTGCTGATGGCCCGTAATGTGCGGACGGCTGCGGCGATCATCGGGCAGATCATGAAGCAGGTCGAACGACGGAGCCTGACGCTGGAGTCCGTGTCGATCCCGGACTTGGATCGGGTCTGTCATGGCGGCAACCATCAGGGCGTGGCCGCCGACGTCAGCGCCTATCCTTATGTCGATTTGGAGGACTTGACGGTTGCGGCGAGCGGTGCGAAAGAAGCGCCCTTGATTCTGCTGGTCGATCATGTTCAGGATCCGCAAAATCTTGGGTCCATGCTGCGCACGGCGGATGCGGCCGGCGTCACGGGGGTGGTGATCCCCCGCGAGCGGGCTACGGACGTGACAGCGGCCGTGGTACGGGCTTCCGCCGGCGCGGCCGAACACGTGAGGGTGGCGCAGGTGACGAATCTGCACCAGGCCATGTGCCGCCTGAAGGAACAGGGGATTTGGATGGCGGGACTGGAAGGGACGCCTGAAGCCGCGTTGTTTTCCTCCGTCGATTTGCGTGTCCCCGTTGGCATTGTGGTGGGGAGCGAGGGGTTGGGCCTGAGCAAACTGATTGCCGACACATGCGACGTGTTGATGCGCATTCCCATGCGCGGGCGGGTCAGTTCGCTCAACGCGGCCGTGGCGGCGGCTCTGGCTCTGTACGAAGCGCGGCGCCAGCGAGGCTGACCGGACGCGGCTGAGTGACCTGCAGGTGTTTATGCGGTTTCTTCTCTACAATGTGAGGTATTGCACGGGGGCGGGGGCGCGCTTTCATTTTCCGTTCCCCGGGTGCGGGTACCTCAAGCGCACGGGCCGGAAACTGGATCAGGTCACGGAATTCATACGGTCCGTGCAGCCGGACGTCGTGGGCCTGGTGGAGGTGGACGGCGGGTCCTTCCGCTCTGGCTGGTGCAACCAGGCGGAACACATCGCCCGGGCGCTGGGACACTATCACTTCTTCGAGTCCAAGTATGCGGAGCGGTCGTGGGTGCAGTTTCTGCCCATCGCCAACAAACAGGTCAATGCCTTCCTCAGCAGCGATGTCGTTCGCGAGGAGAAATTCCTCTACTTTGACCACGGGGTCAAGCGGTTGGTCATTCAGCTTGAACTCGAACGGATGACGGTGTTCCTGGTCCACTTGTCAATCTGGTTCAGGCATCGGCAGTATCAGTTGGGCGATCTGTACTCCCTGGTCAAGGACGTCAAGAAGCCCTACCTAGTGGTTGGTGATTTCAATGCATTCTGGGGCGATCCGGAACTGGAATTGTTCCTGGCGGCGACGGGATTGCAGAATGCAAACCGGGAAGGGCTGGCCACCTATCCAAGCTGGGCGCCCAAACGACAACTCGACTTCATTTTGTACAGCCGCGGGATTCGGGTGACGGGCTTCGACATGCCCCAGGTGACCTTGTCTGATCACCTGCCGCTGGTGTGCGATTTTGAGGTTGATGAATCGGCCGCCCTGCCTTCAAATGGCCCGCTCGTGACGGTGTCATCATGATGCGCTGTCCCGGAGTCCGTTCAATCACGCAAGCAAGGTGTCGACATGCCTGAGAAGAAACATGTGTCCATTGGCGCCCCCCCGGGGCTCAAGACCCTAAGCCTGAATGGCGGCTGGCGTCTGAGCGCGTCCGGTGGCGGGAAGTCCTGCGGGGCGACGGTCCCGGGATGTGTTCACACCGATCTGATGAACGCCGGGGCGATCCCCGATCCTTTCTACTCCACCCACGAACTGGATCTGCAATGGATCTCCGATAACAACTGGACCTACCGGCGCGCTTTCGAGGTCGACCGCTCCTTCATGGCGAAGAGGATGCTTCTCGCCTGCGAAGGACTCGACACGGTGGCGACTGTGAAAGTGAATGGGAAGACGGTCGGCCGCGCCGAAAACATGTTCCGACGCTATGACTTCGATGTCACGAAGGTCCTGGTGGCCGGGACCAACACCGTGAAGGTGGAATTCCTGGCCCCCACCCGGTACGGGGAAAAGAGGAGCCTCGAAATCCCCTATGAGATTCCGGGGTCTGAGTATCACTGGCCACTGGGGCAGGACACGATCACTTACCGGAACCAGCTTCGCAAGGCCCAGTTTCAGTTCGGCTGGGACTGGGCTCCCTGTCTGCCGACGATGGGCATCTGGAAGGACATCTCTCTGTTTTCGTATGATCAGGCCAGGCTGGAGCATGTGTCGACGCGGCAGGTATTCAGCGGCAAGGATGTGACGCTTGAAGTCGTCGCGCATCTCCAGTCGCTGGCGACAGGCTCGCTGAAGATAAGGGCTGTGCTGGCAAGATCTGCCACGGAGGGAAGCCGGCGGCAGGCGGAGACCGTATGCAAGACCGTCCGCGTCATCCCGGGAGCGCGGACGTGTTCGCTGAAACTCGCGATCAGCCGTCCGGCCTTGTGGTATCCCAATGGGCATGGGGCGCAGCCCCTCTATCCGCTGACGGTTGAGATCATGGACGGCGATGAAGTCCTGGATGTGCGCCAATTCAAGATCGGCTTCCGGAACATCGAGCTGATCCGGAAACCCGATGCAACGGGCGAGAGTTTCTTCTTCAAAGTGAATGGAATACCGGTGTTTGCGAAAGGCGCGAACTGGGTGCCCGCCGATTCGTTTCCGTCCCGGATATCCGGAGACAAGTACGAGTTCCTGCTGCAGAGTGCCGTCGACGCGAACATGAACATGTTGAGAGTCTGGGGCGGCGGGATCTACGAGAGCGACCGCTTCTATGATCTTTGCGACGAGAAAGGCATTCTGGTGTGGCAGGACTTCCTCTTTGCCTGTTGTGCCTATCCGGCGACCCCGGAGTTCCTGGAGAATGTCAGCCAGGAGGCCCGCCAGCAGATCCGACGGCTGAAGAACCACGCCTGCCTCGCCCTGTGGTGCGGCAACAATGAAAACGAGGGCGTCGAGCGAACGTGGGGCCGAAACAAGAAGCACTCTGCATGGCTCGGAAGAGATTATCGGAAACTCGGGCGGGTGCTTGAGCAAGCGTGTCGCCGGGAAGATGGAGACCGGCCTTATTGGCCCGCATCGCCCCACCTGGGTGGGATGGATTCCGGGGATGAGCATTTCTGGAAAGTCGGAAGCAACCGCGAGCCGTTCAGCGACTATCTTATGGCCAAGCCCCGATTTGTCAGCGAATTCGGCTTCCAGTCGCTTCCCACCATCCATACGGTCAGGAGCATGGTGGCGAAGGAGGATCTCAATGTGTCCAGTCCGGCGATGGAACACCACCAACGCAAGAAGGGCTGGAACCCGCTGCTTCTGGACTACATCGGCCTGAACTTCCGCTTCCCGTCGTCGATGGCCCACATCAGTTATCTCTCGCAGCTCAACCAGGCGCTGGCGATGAAGACGGCGGTCGAACACTGGCGGCGCTGCAAGCCGTGGACGATGGGGACCCTTTACTGGCAGTACAACGACTGCTGGCCGGCCGTGTCATGGGCGGGCATCGACGGCACTCTCAATTGGAAGGCGCTTCACTATTTCGCGAGGCGGTTCTACGGGGCGCTGCTGGTCTCGTTTCTGGAGAAGGATGAGTCCGTCGAACTCTGGCTGACCAGCGATCGTGCGAAGTCGACAGCGGGTTCGATCGTCATCCAGATCTGGCGAACCGATGGCGAATTGCTCGACCGTGTCGAGCAGTCCTTCACCCTGAAGGCGCAGCAAAGCAGACGGATGACGGCTCTGACGCTCAAGCAAATCCTCCGTTACGGAAACAGGAAGGAAGATACCGTCCTGCATGCGAAAGTGGTGGGGGCCGACGACCTCGCCTGCAACACGCATGTCCTGGTTCCCTACAAGTACCTGGATATCAGGCCGCCCGAGATCCAATGCTCCTTCGATGTGAAGCGGCAGCAGATCCTCCTGGATGCAAAGCGACCGGCCTTCTTTGTGAAGCTGGATGCCCCCGGGGGCGGGGTTACGTTCAAGGACAACTACTTCAATCTCTTGCCCGATGTGAGGGTGTCCGTGCCGCAGGGGAAACGGGCTGTGGGCGGGAAGCCTTGGTTTGCCAAGAATCTGGATGTGATGTCGCTGGCGGACATCCCGTGAGTTTCACGTAAAGAAAGGGAGAACGATGAAGATGGGAATACGGGTCGCGATGGGCGTGATGGCGGCGGCTGCGGTGGTCATGGGGTTTGTGCCCAACTTGCCCGCGGCGGACGCGGGCACCTACGAAACGCCGGTGTGGCGGATCGCCAAACTCGACAAACCGCCGGTGATTGACGGACAAATCCAAAAGGACGAGTACGCCCGGTGTCCGGCCATCAAGGGTATGATTACCTCGGGCAAGACGATCGTCACCAAGCAGCAGGACGTGACCTGGTACCTGGGGTACGACGATAAGAATGTATACATTGCAATGCGGTCGCCGCATCCCAAGGGAACCTGGCCCATTGCCAACACAAAAGAAAACGATGGAGGCAATGCGATCCTGTGGGATGACCACGTGGAAATCCAGATAGCGACGAAGGGCCGTGGCAACGCCTGCCGGCAGGGCATGGGCTTCTACAAGATCATGGCGAACTCACGCGGGTACTATCGGGATGAATGGCTCTACAACGGAACCGCCGGAAGCGAGATCCTCTGGTCCATGGGCGGTGAGGTGAAATGCACGACCACGGACGAGGAATGGCAGATGGAGATCGTCGCGCCTATCGCGGCCTTCGGGGAGAAGAAGCTGGATGGGCGGGACTGGGTGGTCCAGTTGGTCCGGGCCGACAGTTGCGCGGGGAACTATTTTGCAGGCTGGGTCGGGGGAAACTGGCTCGACTGGCACCTGTTCGGAACCCTTGTGTTCGATCCTGCCGCTCCGGTGTTTCGTTTCCTGAAGACGGGCGAAATACGAAAAGGCGACATGGACTTGGAGTTTGAAGCGGTCGGGCGGGGTGAGGATCCTCAGACCATCACGGTTCAGGCGGTGGTGACGGATCCGACGGGCAAAGAGATGCGGCGCGACTCTAAAACGGTGACCCTGAAGAAAGACGAGACGCAGGGCATCGCCTTCAAGCAGGCGCTGGACCTGCCGGAAGGAACCAGTTCCCTGCATATTCTCGCCACGACGGTCCTGGCCGATGGAACGGTCGAGAAATTCTATGAAGTCAAGATCCCCTTCACAAAACTGACCGAGGAAGTCTTCAAGTCACAGGTGCAGCCCTGGCTCGATCGCAGGCCGAAGGCAGGCGAGTTCAACTGGAGGTACGCCTATTGGGCCAGTTACGGCGTGGCCGAGAGTTCGGTGGACGTTGACTTCTTCGGCATGGACGAGAAAGTGCTGAACGCAAAGAGTTTCGAGGTGGCGGTCTACCCCGAAAAGGGCGGTAAGGCCATCGCCACAGGACGTGCCGACCTGAAAGACCGGAAAGGCAGCATGATCCTGGAGCAGGGGATACTGCCGGAAGGCACCTATGTGGCCAGGATGAAACTCTTTGGCGCGGACGGGAAGTCCCTGGTGGGCGAGCGGATGGAGACGATCAAGCGCCATATCTACCCATGGGAGGGCAATACGCTGGGTATGCAGGAGATGGTCTTCCCCCCGTACACAGCCATTCATGTTGACCCGACCAACAAGGTCCTGAAGCCGTGCCTGCGTGAGTATACGGTCGGCACGGACGGATTGCTGTCGGCCGTCAAGGCGGGCGGGGGCGATAAGATCGAGGATATCCTGACGTCGTCGATCCATCTGGAAGCGGAGGCCGGCGGCAAGTTCCTTGAGGCCGGTGAAGCCCAGTCAAGAATTGTCGAATCCACGGCCACCAGGGTCCGTGTTGAAGGCAGCCTGAAAATGGGGCCGGCGACGATCGCCGTCAGCAACACCATGGACATGACCGGGTGGTATGACGTGACGATGACGGTGCGCGGCACAGCGGGCAGCAAGCTCGACCGGCTCACGCTGGTCATCCCGCTATGGAAGGATGCCGACACCCTGTACGTGCAACGCTACGAGGATGGGCCGGCCAACGGCAAGGGCGTGATACCGGCGGGGACCGGCGTCGTCTGGAACAGCGGCATGCTGCTCAAGATGGGGACCCTGGACGAGGTCTGGAAATCGTTTGTACCCATCGCCTATGCGGGCAACGGGGACAAGGGGGTCTGGTGGTTCGGGAACGAGAACCGGGATTGGGTCATGTCGGATACGCTGCCGGCCGTGCAGTATGTGCGTACGGAGAAGGGCGTCGAACTGCGGGTCAACCTCTTTGCGGGACCGGCCACGCTCGACCGCGAACGGACACTCCGCTTTGCGCTGCTGGTCGATCCGGTGAAAACGGCGGTCCACGAACGCAAGATCGGGTGGGCACGGGAAGGCTATGATTTCGGGGATTATCTCATCTTCGGCTGGCGCAAGTGGGGACGTTCGTCCGATGGCTATTGGGTCGAGCCCGAGGATCTGGACGCCCTGGACAAGTTCCTGCGGGGAGTGGACCGGCGGGCGGAGCGGCCCCGCAGCGGCGGATTCAACGATGACTACATGGCGAACATGTTCAAACACTGCCGGGAGGACTACCAGAAGGGCCGGAAACTGGTGCTCTACGGATCGCACAGAAACATGATGTACGACCTGCCCGAATGGGAGACGTTCGGTGGGGAATGGGCCGGTCGGACGATTGTGCTGGCGAACAAGGTGTTGCCCGAGAAGGAGCAGGGCTTCAACGTTCAGGGGTCTTACAAGAACACGCTGTATCGGGATATGGAGGAGGTGTCCTGCAACTGGACGCCCAGCCAGGTGCAATGCTTCATGTGGTATCACAAGATGCTTCTCGAAAAGACGCCGACGGCCGGCACCTGGTGGGACAACGGCTCGACGTTTGTGATCAAGGACTATGACCCGGTCCGAAAGGAGTTCTATTACCGTTGGAACGTCTTCATGCGGCATGAACTGTGCAAACGGTTGAACACGGTCGGCTGGCAGATCGGCCGCGAACCGTTCTGGTTGAACAACATGGGCGCCGACTGGGCGTTCAACCAGGTGGCCTGGCACGTGGAAAACGGGTTTGACGAGCACACGCCGAATGTCGACACGCTCGATGTGCTGGGACTGGATGAATTCCGGGCGCTGTTCCGGACCCGGCGGGGGATCGTCCACTTGTTTGCCGGCATCTGCTATTCCGAGAAGGAATCGGCGGCCGAAGATATTCGCCGGCGCAACCGGCTCAAGGCCGGCCTCTGCCTCCTGCATGACATCGGCACCACCGCCGGAACCTACCGCCGGGGATTGAATGAAGACAACAAGGTCCTCTCCGATCTCATGGACAAGTATGTCGGGTTCTTCCGCGAGGAACCGGCTTGTCATTTCATCGGCTATTGGCGGACGGGCGGATTGGTGCAGATCAAGACGCCTGGCGTCCGTGTGTCGGTATACAAGGGTGACAACCGGGCCGTCCTGGTCGTGGTGAACGAGAACCGCGAGCCGACCTCCGTGGAGTTCAGCATGGCGCGTGAACTTGTGGGCCGTGAACCCAACCGGGTGTTCGATGCCGAAACCGGACGGGAATTCCAGAACAGTTACTACTACGACAAGGCGCAGAAAGTGCATCGCGCCTGGGGCCAGTACAAGCCGGGCTTCTTCCCGATCGAGGGGCGTGGTGTTCGTCTGATCGTGGTGGAGTGAGCGAAAGGAGCGCATTGATGCCAAGCATGAAGGACGTGGGCATTGTCCGGGAATTGGCCGCGCGCGTGGCGGATATTGCCGCGCTGCCGGTGCAGGAGGAGAAACGGGAACTGTGGCGCAAGCTGAATGCGCGTCGCCCGGTGCGGCCCATGGTGATGATCGACCAGGTCTGCTGGAACGAGATGAACGTCCATGACGAACTTACAGTGCGCTGCACCGACAAGGAATGCCGCGGTTATGAGGATCAGCTCAGGCGTATTCTCTACCAGTGGAAACATTTTCCCGTGGACATGGTGGTGGAGCCGTTCATTCGTGTACCAAAGGCCATCACGAACACCGGCTTCGGCGTCAAAACAGAAGACCATACCGTGGCAACAGATTCCAGCAATTCCGTTGTCAGCCACGAATACACAAACCAGTTTCGGACCGACGACGACTTGGAAAAGGTGAAATGTCCGCAGGTAAGCCATGACGGAAACGAAACAAAACGCCGGCTGACAGTGGCGCACGAACTCTTTGACGGCCTGCTGGAAGTCCGTCCAGAGGGAACAGGTGTTGCGATTCAAGTTTGGGATCCAATAAGCTCCTGGATGGGCGTGGAAAACGCCTTATGGGCGCTGATTGATCGTCCGGAATTTATGCACAAGCTGACGGCCCGCATTATCAATGGATACCTGAGCATGCTTGACCAGTTGGAAGACCAGGGGCTTCTCTGCGGGCAGCAGAGCCTGATCCATTGCACCGGAGCATACACCGATGATCTGCCCGCGCCCGGATACAATCCTGAAAAGCCCCGCACAAAGGATCTTTGGACGTTCGGACTTGCCCAGATGTTCTCCACGGTTTCACCGGACATGTTCAAGGAATACGAAGTGGATTATATCAGCAAAATCTGTGAACGCTTCGGCCTTGTCTACTATGGTTGCTGTGATCCTCTTGACGGCAAGATGAACGAGGTGCGGATGATTCCGAATGTGCGCAAGGTTTCCATGAGCCCGTGGGTGAATGAAGAACGTGGTGCCAAGGAGATCGGCGGCCAGTTCGTCTATTCACGGAAACCGAGTCCGGCCTTGGTGGCTTTCGAGGCATATAATCCAGATCTTGTCCGAAAAGAATTGATGACCACGAGGACTATCTGTGAAAAGCACGGCTGTCCTCTGGAGTTCATCCTGAAGGACATCAGCACGGTTCGCTATGAGCCGGAGCGCCTGTCCGAGTGGGCCCGCATCGCCATGCAGGTGGCGGGCGCCTGAGGATGATAGGTCTTTTGGAGACGGAAAACAGGAGAGGCACGACGACTATGACGAACAGGGAACTGTTTCAGAACATCATGCACTATGGGAGTTTCGACCGGATGCCGGTGATCCATTGGACCGGGTGGCCGGAAACGCTGGAACGCTGGTATGGGGAGGGGTTGCCACGGGACAAGGACATCCACGAGTTCCTGGGAACACGGCCGCAGTGGTCCGGGACCGGAGCGGACGTGGGGCTGTTCCCGCGGTTCGAGGAGGTGACCCTTGAGGATCGGGGCGATTCGCGGATCTTCCGTGACGCCAACGGAGTGGTATGCCAGGCATGGAAGAGCCAGAGCAACATCCCGCACTACATGGATTTCACGCTCAAAACACCCGCGGACTGGGAGAAGCACTATAAATGGCGGCTGCAACCCGATCCGAAGCGGTTGGGCGACCCTGCCACGTTTGCGGCCAATATAGCCCGTACGGAAGCGTCGGGGTTGCCGGTCACATTCTGGACCGGCTCGATGATGGGATGGATTCGCGACTGGATGGGCGTGGAAAACCTCGCCTATTTCATGTACGACCACCGCGAGGTGTTTGCCGAGATGGTCATGACCATTGCCGACTTGGTGTGCTGGGCGGCCGACCATGTCTTGCCCAGGGTGAAGGTCGACATGGGGTTTGGCTGGGAGGATATCTGCGGCCGCAGCGGACCCTTCGTGAGCCCGGATATCTTCCGGGAATGCGTGGCACCCGGCTACCGGAAGATCCGGGCCAAACTGGAGCAGTATGGCGTCAAGCTCTACGGGATCGACTCCGATGGGGATGTGACGGCCCTCGTGGGGCCCTGGCTCGATGCCGGGGTGAACGTCCAGTTCCCGATTGAGGTGGGCGTGTGGAAGGCCGACGGCATGGCCTACCGGAAGAAGTACGGGAAGGAACTCCGGATCGTCGGGCACTTCGACAAGATGACCCTGGAGAAGAGTCATGCCGCGGTCGAGACTGAGATTCAACGCCTGATCCCGCTCATGAAGGACGGCGGCTTCATGATGATGCCCGATCACCTGATCACGCCCGGTGTGGCGCTGGCTGACTACCAGTGGTACCTGGAACGGGTGCGGACGCTGAGATTCTAGGGGAAGGAGTTGTCCCAGGTGTCTGTGCGGCGACCGTGCCGATATGGTGGATGGGCGGCGGCCCTGGCGATCGGCTTTGGGGCCATGGCCGGCGGCTGTGTGCCGATGCAGGCGCCGGCCGACGCGCATCGGAGCGTGCTGCCGGTCCGGCTGGACCGGGCGCCCGCGCTGCCGGAGGAGCGCGATCCGCCGCTGGCGATGTGGACCGAGCGGCGGCCGGCGCCGGACCCTGTGGCGATTCATGTCCTGCGCATTGACTTGCGCGCGCCGCAACTGGAGGTGGTGGCGATGGTTGCGGAAGATCCCGATGGGGATGGGCCGGCCGAGGCGGTACTGGAAGATCCGATCTCGTTGGCGACGCGCCATCGGGCGCTGGCCGCCGTCAATGCCAACGGGTTTGTGGGGCTTCCGGATCCGAGCGGCAAGGCGGATAATCGTTGGCGACCCGGGTTGCCGGTGGATATTGTCGGGGTTGCCTTGCACGAAGGCCAATGGCGCAGCGGCCCCGTCCCTTCCTCGAAAAAGCCGCTGTGTTTCTGGCTCGACGGGGCACAGCGTCCGTTCTTCGGGCCGATTCCCGACAACGTGGCGGGCCTGCGCGAGGGCGTCAACGCATTCTGTTTTGACCTGGTGTCCGAGGGCCGACCGCTGCCGAAGCAGGGGGGCGACCGCCACCCGCGTACGGCAGTGGGCGTGGACGCCACCGGACGCTGGCTCCTGCTGGTCGTTGTGGACGGTCGCCAGCCGCGTGTCAGCGTGGGGATGACCGCCTGTGAACTGGCGACGTTCATGGCGCAGTCAGGCTGCGCGCGTGCGATCAATCTGGATGGCGGCGGCAGCAGCGTGATGCTCGCCTCGCGAGCGGACGGGAGCCTGGAGATTGTCAACCGCCCTTCCGACGGCGAGCCGCGTCCCGTGCCGGTTCTGCTCGGGGTGCGCCGGCGGCTCCAGGCGTCGGTCGAGGTGCGGAACTGAGAATCGGGGCTCGGAACGGCCGACTATTCGGTTGCGGTCGGGAGGGCCTCAAGGGCATAATCCGCGTTTCTTTTTGGAGGGATAATGAAGAATACGTTTAATGCCGAGATTGTGCTGAATGAGACGGGCCTGACCTTTGTTGACACCGCGGCCAACATGGGGGTGAAGGGGCTGGGGTTACGGCTGACGGTGGAGGGCAAGGAGGTTGACGTTTGTTACGGAAGCGCCGTCGCCGAGGGGGATGGCCTCGTCGCCGAGGGGACGGCGGGGAAGGGTCTAACGGTACGCACAACGGTTCGTCCCGTTGCCGGTTTGAACGCGGTGGTGCTGCAGCACCGGATTGTAAACGCATCCGCGTTGCCGGTCTGGATCAACGAGGCGGCCACCGGGCAGTTTGCGGAAGCGGCGGCGGTGTTGCACGGGAGCGGGAACTGGCTCGGATGGGATCTGCGCTTCTGCCACACCGACAACGTGCGTAACGAGCATTATCCGCATTGCCAGATGGAGTATCCGTACCTGCGGATGCTGCCAACCGAAACGGTTCAGCTTGGCCGCGGCGAGGACCAGGCCTTTCCGGCGCTCTTCATCAAGGACCTGAAAGGGAAACGCGGCATGGTCTTTGCCGCGGCGACGCAGGCGCTGAACTACACGACGTTCGAACTGCGCAAAGGCGCCATGGTCAACGCGAGCATCTTCGAGCAGTTTGCCATCCGGCATGATCCCGGACAGACCCCGGGCTTCGAGGCGCCGGCGGCCGGGGAAGTGACTTTGGATGGCGTCTTCGTCCAGATCACGGGGGACCTCGCGGCGGAAGACGCCTTCGCGGAGTACCTCGACTTCGTGGCCGGGAGCGCCACGTTCCGCGGGCCGACGACGCCCTTGTTGCGCGAGGCCTTCCATTGCACCTGGAACTACGGGGTGTTCGCCGACCAGACCGAGGCGTCGCTTATGCCGACCGCGCGGTTCATTGCGCAGAAACTGCCGGGTATCAGGTGGTTCCTGATGGATGCCGGCTACCTGTTCGGGCAGGGCGGCAGCACCTTCCTGGACCGTTTCTATCCCGACCCGAATCAGCATGTGAAGGCGGAGACCTGGCCGCGCGGGATCCGCGGCTATTCGGATGAGGTGCGGAAACTCGGGTTGCGGCCGGGCATCTGGTGGTCGCCGACCGTCGCCGTGCCATCTCCGTTGCACACGGATCACCCGGACTGGTTCCTGCGGAAGACCGATGGCTCGCTGTATCTCATCGGCGGCAAGCACGCCTTCCTCGACTACAGCCATCCCGAGGCGCTGGCGTTCCTCGACCGTACGCTGGCGGTGATCTTCGGCGAGTGGGGCATGGATGCCTGCAAAATGGACTTCTGGAGCCAGATCGTCGAGGATCGCCATGCGCGGCTGTGGAATCCGTGTCTGACCTCGGTGCAGGTGAGGACGCGCTTCTTTGAAACCATCCGCAAACACCTGCCGCCGGACGGCGTGTTCATGACCTGCGTGGCCACCGGCATGGGCAACCCGTTCATCGGCCAGCATGCCGACACCTATCGCAACACTATCGACGTGGGCGTCGGGACCTGGGACGAGCAGGTGCGCAACTGCATCTGGGCGCTGCCGACGCTCGGGTTCGAGGGCCGCAAGACCTTCCTGCTCAATAACGACAGCGTGGGCATCATGGCGGAGTATCCCGACTATGAAAACTCCTTCCGCTTCACCTGGAGTTTCATGAACATGGGCCTGGTGGAGACCGGCGGGCGCATGGAGACCTGGCCGGACAAATGGGTCAAGGCCATGCGCAAGCTGACCGACCGCTGTGACCGCGGGTATCGCGTCCATTGCCCGGACGACCGCGCTTTCACCGGCGTGCCGCTGCCCGAGGTGTTGTACGTCGACTACCCGTCCGACAGCCCCACCGCGAAGGCGGGCGTCCGCCAATCGCTCGCGCTCTTCAACTGGACTGACGAACCGCGGGTCATCTCGGTACGCCGCGCACGCCTGGGCCACACCGGCCCGGTGAAGGTCGAGGACTTCTGGACGGGGGAGCGGGAAACCTTTGACGGCGACTTCATCAGTAAACGCCTGGAAGGGCGTTCGGCGTTGCTGTACGACGTGAAATAGGGAGAAACCAGGTCATGACGCATCGCGATCGTCTCAAGCGCATCTTTGCAGGGAAGGCCGCCGATCGGGCGGGCTTCTGGATGGGCAATCCGGATGGGGAGAGCTGGCCGGGGTTGCTCCGGTATTTTGGCGTTGCCGAGCCCGAAGCCGTGCGGCGGCGGCTGGATGACGACTACCGCTGGTTCATGGCCGGCGACTACCGTCACCCGGAGGGACGCCGGCCCTATCCCAGGGGCGATGCCGAGAAGCATGGCCTGAGCGCGGCCGGCCCGCTGGCCGGCTACGAGACGGTGGCGGAAGTCGAAGCATTCCCCTGGCCCGACCCGGCGCACCTGGATTTCAGCGCGACCCTGGCGGCGCTGCGGGGCGCAGGCGACGTCTACCGCGGCGGCGGCATGTGGGGCTGTCACTTCGATACGGTGCGCAACCTCTTCGGCTTCGAGGAGTGCCTGGTGAAGATGCACACCCACCCGGAAGTGATCGATGCCGTCATGGCGCATATCGCCGAGTTCATTTATGAGGGCAGCCACCGTTTCTTTCACCTGGCCGGCACGGAGTTGGATGCGCAGTTCTTTGGCAACGATCTCGGCACGCAGCTCGACATGATGATCAGCCCCGAACATTTCCGGCGTTTCCTGCTGCCGCATTTCCGGAGCCTCATCGACCTCTCGCACGCGCACGGCTACAAAGTCGTCATGCACTCATGCGGGGCGATCCACAAGATCATCCCCGATCTCATCGACGCCGGACTGGATGCCCTGCATCCGTTGCAGGCCCAGGCCGTGAACATGGACGCCGCCACGCTGGCCCGCGATTTCAAGGGCAGGATCGCCTTCATGGGCGGCATCGACAATCAGAGTTTCCTGGTCGACGCCACCCCGGCGCAGGTGAAGGATGAAGTCCGTCGCGTGCGCGACCTGCTCGGCCCCTGCCTGGTGGTGAGTCCCAGCCACGAGTCGATCCTTCCCAACGTTCCCCCGGCGAACATCGAAGCCATGGCGGAGGCTGCCTGTGAGTCTTGAGGCCCTGCATCCGGTTGAAGGATGTGATCGTCCGTCCGGTGCTTCCCGTGCCTCCCGAAGGGAAAGGCCAGGCGCCCTGACGATCACACCCAAGCAACGCATGCTCAACGCCTACCGCGGCGTGCCCAACGATCGGCCGGCCGTCGCGCCGGAGTTCTGGGTCTACTATCCCGCCAAGGTGCTCGGGGTGGATATGTTCGGACTCGGCAAGTGGCCCACCCATATCCTGCACAAGACGTGTTTCGAGAAATTCGGCTGCGAAGGGTGGACCGTCACCGGCTGCTCCGTGCCGGTTGAGGGCGTGGAAACGCAGCGCGAGGAGACCTGGCTCGATGCCGACACCGTGGCCCGTCGCTATACCACTTGCACTCCGAAAGGAACGCTCAGCGGCGCTTCGCTTCAAACACGGCATGAACCGGCTTGGGGCACCGAACGCCCCGTCAAGGATTTCGACCGCGACATGCCAGTGTACGAATATATGACATTGGGGGGCGATCTCGGCCGCCTTGATTTTGCCGGTGCCATGAACGCCCGTCAGGAAGTCGGAGAGAGCTGCCTGCTGGAAATGGGGCTGGGTAATCCGTTCTTCGACTACGTCGCCGGGGCGCGTGAAGGCGGGTTTGAGACGGCCCTATTCGACTTCATGGAAAGAGAATGCGAACTGGAGGCTCTTCGGGAGCGATATACGGACAGCCGAGTCCGTCTGGTTCGCGCCATCTGCGAGAAAACGCCGTTCGAGAGTTTCTTCGTCGGCTGCTCGTACAGTTGCAATTCGCTCATCGGCCCGGCCCTGTGGCGCCGCTGGGACAAACCCTACCTCAAGGCCGTCGCCGACGAGATCCACCGCCATGGCCGTCTGTTGCATGTTCACTTCCATGGCCGATGCCTGGAGACCCTCGATGACTTGGCCGAAATCGGAATCGATTGCGTCTGCCCATTCGAGCGCGGGCCGGGCGGCGACGTGAACGGCCTGGCTGGGCTGAAGGAGGTCGCCCGCGCCTTGCAGGGACGCGTGACGCTCAACGGCAACATCCATACGGTTGAAACGTTGATCCGCGGAAAGCCGGAGGACGTGCGCCGCGAAGTTGCCGAAGTCCTGGAGGCGTTTCACGGCAATCCGCGCGTCATCGTCGGCACGGGCGATCAGGTCGGCGGCGAAACGCCCGAAGAGAATCTGTGGGCCATGATCGATGAGTCGCGCGGCGGATGTGGCCGAGACGGCAGAAACAACTTGCGGAGCATTTCGCAGACGAAGGCTGAAATCATGGAGGAGGTCTCACGTGAGTAACCCAAAAGCAAAGACAAACAGGGGCGGCACCGCTCACGTCATCAGCCACACCCACTGGGATCGCGAGTGGTATCTCACCGTGGAACAATACCGGTTCCGGCTGGTGCGGATGCTCGATCGTGTGATCGAACTTCTGCAGCACGATGATGCCTGGAATTCCTTCTTCCTGGACGGTCAGACCCAGGCGCTGGTGGATTACCTGGAGGTGCGGCCGGAGCAGGAGCCCGAGGTCAGGAAACTGATTCGGAAGGACAAACTGCGCCTCGGCCCCTGGTGCGTGCAGCCCGATGAGCAACTGATCAGCGGCGAGGCGACGATCCGCAATCTGCTGTCCGGGCGCGACGATTGCCGGCGCTTTGGCGGTGGCGAACCCGTTGGCTACTTGGCCGACAATTTCGGCCATTCCACCCAGATGCCGCAGATCCTGCGCGGCTTCGGCCTCGACAACGCCGCCTTTTGGCGCGGTTACGACGAGAACCACATTCCGGGCGCGGAGGTGCGCTGGGAAGGTGCCGATGGCAGTACGGTACTGGCCATCATGCTGGTGCGGGGCTATTCCAATGCCGCCGGCTTCGGGCCGCAGGAGACGGACGACAAGCGGCTGCTCCGCAACCTGCCGGTGGTCCAGAGGCTGTCCCGCACGGGACATCTGCCCGTGACCGAAGGGATCGACCACTCACTGCCGCCCGCCAATTTGCGCGAGGTGCTCGCCGAGATCGCCCGGCAGTTTCCGGACCTCAAGGTGTGCCACACCGGCTGGCGCGAGCTGCTCGCCGAGATTCGTCCGCACTGGGATTCGCTGCCTGTGTTGCAGGGCGAGCTGATGTGGTGTCCCGGTCTCGCCTCGACGCTGTCCAACCGCCTCGGCCAGAAGCAGGCCAATCAGCGTTGCGAAACACTTCTGGCCTCCTGCGCGGAGCCACTGGCGTCGCTTGCTTTGCTCGCCGGCGCCCGTTATCCCGATGGGTTCCTGCGCCGCGCCTGGCACCTGATGGTGAAGAACGCCGCCCACGACAGCATCGGCGGGGCGCATACCGACCCCGTTGCCAGGGATGTGAAGCAGCGCTTCGCGCGCGTCGCGGAGATCGGGCGCGGCGTGGTTAATGACGCGCTGGACGCGCTGGTCGGTCTTGAGGGCGAAGGACAGGAACCCGCGGCCCAGGGACGGGTGGCCGTGTTTAACCCCGCGGGATCGACGCTGAACGGGGTGGTCGAAATCAGCCTCGATCTGCCGGACCCTCACGGACGTGACTGGCGTTTTCATTCTTTCGCCGGCATCGCGCTGTATGACGGCGCGGACCGCGTGCCGATCCATGTGGTGGACGATCAGCCGACGATTCACCCGGTTTACCAGGAACGGATCATTCCGAAGATCCGCAACACCCGTACGCTGCGCCTGCTGGCGGAGGTGACGGGGCTGCCTCCACTGGGTGTGAAGACACTGGCCTACATGCCGGGCAATCAGGCGCCGCAGGTGAATATCCTGCAGGCCGAAGAACGCGCCAAGGAGACGGTGTGCGTGGAGCCGCCGTTGCTGTCGCCGCAGCCGGGTGTGCTGCGCAACGAGCAGGTTGAGGTAAGGGTGCATCCCGATGGGTCGTTTGACTTGACCTTGCTGGCGACCGGCCGATGCTGGACCGGGCTTAATGCCCTGGTCGACGAGCAGGACAACGGCAATCAGTACGAATTCGCTTTTCCCAAGAACCGGGCGGCCGCCACCCCGGCGCCGGGCCGGATCCTCACGGCGCTCAACAGTCCGCTGCGGTCCGTGGTCCGCGTGGAAACAACCCTCGATCTGTTTGACGAGCGCCCGGACAATCCGGACCTGCTCCAGCGCCGGATGGGCAACGATGCACCGGCCGTGGCGTGTGCGCTGACGGTGGAGATCGGCCTGGACAAAGGCAGCGCACGGGTCGATGTCTCCGTCAAGTTGGATAATCGCGGCGCCGGGCACCGCCTGCGTGCGCGCTTCGGTCCGGTGGGCGATGGACATCGCCTGCGCGTCAGCACCCCGTTCGACCTGGTGGACCGGACGCCGGCTCTCAATGCGGAGCGCCCGCGCGGAATCACCCAGGCCCAGATGGACGCCCTGAATGCCCAGGGCATGCAGGGCTTTCTGGTCGTCAATGATGCGTCCGGCGGCTTCGCCCTCGCCGGGCGGGGCTTGTACGAGTACCAGCATTACCGGCAGGCGGAAGCGATCGGCCTGACCCTCCTTCGCTCGGTCGGCACGATCAACTTCGGCTTCGAGCGCTGGGGTTCGTCCGAGGACGGGTACCTGCCGGGGAGGCAGCAGATGGACTACGCGTTCTGTCCCTTCTCCGGCGACCTCCATGGCGGCGGAACCCTGGCCCGGGTCGATGCGTTCCTGGCGCCCGTTGCCTGCCGGCAATATCCCCAGGGCGAGGGCTTCACGGTCGCGGGTCCCGCGCTGCCGGATGCGCGCCTGCGCTTCAGCGCCCTGAAACAGGCCGAGGAACGCCCCGCGCTGATCTTCCGCTTCTTCAATAGTTCGGAGGAAACCGTGTCGGCGTCGATCCCGTTGGGGCGGCGATACGCGGAAATCTGGCAGTGCCGGCCTGACGAAACACGCGAAAGACGGGTTGGAAAAGCGGTGGAAACCGTGACACTCGAGGTGGCGCCCAAGAAAATCGTTACACTGGAATTGGTTCCCGCCGTCAGCGGCGGAATCGGCAAGCAGACTAAGAAGGGGACAGGATGACTAAGAAGGACGAACGGATGGTGTGGACCTGGTGCGGCTGGGAGCCGCTGCAATTCTACCGGCGACTGGGCGGCTTTCACGAGGCGCAGGAGGGCAATGCGTTGTGGGCCGACGACTGGCGGGCGATGCTCGATTCGGAAGCGTGCGCCGGGAAGCTGGCGGAGGCCGGCATCAATTGGGTGACGACGCATCTCTTCAAGGGGTTCGGGTTGGCGGCGGAAGCCGAGGAAATCGCCGCCACCGAACGGATGATCGCGAATTACCATCGTCACGGGGTCAAGGTGTTCACCTACATCCAGTACGGCACAGTCGTGCCGGAAACGATGCTGGCGGAGAACGAGCATTCGCTGCAGTGGCGGCGCGTGGACTGGAACGGACAGCATGACGGGCATCCGTACGAATACGGCGACCAGTATTGGCGGGACAAGCCCTGCGCCAATCAGCCGGGTTTCCGCGAGTGTCTGCTCCGGTGCGTGGACAAGGCCATCGACATCGGCGCCGACGGCATCTGGATCGACAACCTCAACGCCGACGGCTGCTATTGTGAATACTGCCAGAAGGCGTTCCAGGCCTACCTGAAGAAGCACATCACCGATCCCTGGCGCGAACTCGGGGTGAGGGAACTTGTCCGCGTCGGTATCCCGCGGGCCGAACGGCCCCGCGACCCCGTTTTTCAGGCGTGGATTCGTTTCCGCTGCGAGGAAACGCGGACGAGCCTGCGGATGATGGCCGAGCGTGCGCGTTCGCGCAAGCCGGACGTGGTCGTCACGGTCAACGTCGGCATCGGCAATACGCAGCGGGCGCTGCTGGAGAACGGCAACTGGGTCGGCGACCTGGACTGCGTGGATTACACCTACGCCGAGAACGGGCTCTTCCCCGGATGGAAGGACGGCGCCATGGTCTCCCAACACTGGGCCATGGGCGTCGCGGAGAGCATCGGGGTCCGCATCGTTCCCGGCGCCGGCGTTCACGGGGCGCCTTCGCTCTACCCTCAGCCCGCCGTGCCGAATGCGCGACAACTCCGCCGGACGTTTGCGGAAAGCGCCATGCTGGGCGGTCATGCCTTTGGCGGACCCTACGGGTTGCGGGGGGAGGACGGCGGTCGCGAGCCCATTCTGATGCGCGATGCCGACTATCGCCGGATCCATCGGCAGGCGGTCGACTGGTATGCGCAGCACCGGGACCTGTTCGATGCGAGCACGAACGCGGCGCCGATCGCGGTGCTCTACAGCGCGGACGCGATGATCGGGGATGAGAAGCGCAGCCGCCAGGCCTTCGATGCCATGGTCCAGTTGCTCCAGCAGCACCAGGTGCCGTTCCGGTATGCGCTCAGCGACCGGTTGGACTCATTGGCGGGGATCGAGTTGCTGATCCTGCCGCACGTGCTGCCGATCTCGGACGAGCAGGCCGGTCAGATTCGCGCCTTTGTCGCGCGCGGCGGAAAGGTGCTGGCCACGGGGCGCACCTCGCTCTATGACGAGAAGATGCGGCAACGGCGCGATTATGCCCTGGCGGACTGCCTGGGCCGTTCCTTCGCACGCGACCTTGAAGTGACGCGCCATGACGCCATCCTGGTGAACGCCAAGAACGGGTGCATCCTGCTGCCCGGCGAGTGGGGCGTGGCCACTCCGGAAGGCCGTCCCGACTGCCAGGCCCTGAGCGCGCGCCTGATGGAGAGCATTCGTCATGCCGTTGCCGGAGCCGGCATGCCGGAAGTGGTTTCGGCTGCACCCCAGGTGGGCTGCGGCTGGCGGCGCCTGCCGGATGGACGCGGGGTCCTGGCCATCGTTAACTATGGGGATACCCCGATCCACGGCATTACGGTGCAGGGTCTCGTGCCCGGGACCTCCGCAAAACTCAGTGCGGTCGATCACGTCGGCATGGACCTGCCGGTGGCTGCCGGGCCGGATGGCACGATGCGCATCGAGTTGCCGTCGGTCGATGTGGAAGCCTTCGTGGTGCTGAGCGGGAGGAAGTAAATGCTGGTCACCCGGCGAGACGAAGTCCTGGCGATCTATGCGGAAGCCGCGGCACGCGGGTGGGTGATTCCCTGCTTCTGCGCCGAGAACCTGACCACACAGGAAGCGGTGCTGGCTGCGGTGAAGGCGCACGGCGAGCGGCTCGGAATACCCGATTTGCCGGTCAGCCTGGCATTGACGGTCAACTACCCGTCCCGGCCGCAGGCCCAGTTCTATACCCGCACCGGCGATGGGGATCTGGGCCTGCGCCTGTTCATGGCGGAGTTGCGGGAACTGACGGCGCCGGAATCGCCCTTCGGCCGGCTGCGGGTGATGGTGCATCTCGATCATGTGCAGCCGGTGGACGATCGGGCGCTGCTGCAACGCGACCTGGGCGCGTTCTCCTCGATCATGTTCGATGCCTCGCATGGCGCGCTGGAAGACAACATCCGGCTGACGCGCCGCTTCGTCGAACAACGGGGGGCGGGTATCGTGATCGAAGGTGCCTGCGATGAAATCGTTGACGCCGGGGGCAACGCCGCCTGCCGAACCACGACCGCCGCCGAGGCGAAACGCTACGCCGCGGAAACAGGCGTCGACTTTGTTGTGGCCAATCTCGGCACCGAGCATCGGGCGGGCGCCAGCGACCTGGTCTATCGCGGCGATGCCGCGCGCGCCATTCGCGCGGAGATTGGCGCGCGCATCGTGCTGCATGGCTGCTCCTCGGTGCCCGTCGAGCAGATCGCTCATCTGTTCCGGGATGGCGTGTGCAAGGTCAATATCTGGACCATTCTGGAACGTGACGCCACGCCGGTGCTGTTCGAGGCCATGGTGCGCGAAGCGGCTCAGCATGTCGGGCCGACACGGGCCGCGGCGCTGGCGGCGCAGGGCGTGCTGGGGAACGCCGCTGATTGTACCCATGCGCCGGCCCTGTCACGATACACCACCAGTTATCGCCAGGAGGTCATCTTCCAGGCGATGTGCCGCATCGTCGCGCGGTACCTGCAACTCTGGTATACCGCTCCGGGAACGGTGCCTGCATGAGTACGCTCGGATTGGATATCGGGACGTCGGGCTGCAAGGCCGTGGCGTTCGATGCCCAGGGCCGGCAACTGGCGCTGGCGTATCGGGAGTATCCGGTTCTCTCGCCGCGGGAAGGCTGGGCGGAGTTGGATTCGCGCCGGGTGTGCGAGGACTGCCTGTCCGTCATCGCGGAAGCAGCCGGCGCCTGCGGGACCGATCCGGTGCGTGCCATCGGCATCTCGTGCCAGGGGGAGGCGTTTACGCCGGTGGCGGCCGATGGGACCATCCTCGGCAACGCAATGGTCTCCTCGGACATGCGCGCGGTGGCGCAGGTGGCCCGCTGGTCGGGCGCGTTCGGTGCCGAGGCCCTCTACGCCGTCACCGGGCACACGCCGCACCCGATGTTCACGGTGTTCAAACTGGCCTGGCTTCGCGAGCATAATCCGGATCTCTGGCGGCGCGCCGCGCGCTTCCTGTGTTTTGAGGACTTGTTCGCGCTGACGCTCGGGTTGGAACCGACGATGGGCTATCCGCTGGCCGGGCGTACGATGCTCTTCGATGTTCAGAAGCACTGCTGGCATGCGGGCATTCTGGCGGCGCTGGAACTGGCTCCGGAACGACTGGGGATCCCCGTTCCCGCCGGTGCCGTGGTCGGCGTCATTCCGGCCGCCATGGCCCGTAGACTGCGGTTGGCGGAGGGGGCGGTGCTGGTGGCCGGCGGCCACGACCAGCCGTGCGGCGCCCTGGGGGCGGGGGTCATCGATGCCGGTGTGGCGATGTATGCCTCGGGGACGGTGGAATGCATCTGCCCGGCGTTTGACCGTCCCATCTTCTCGCCGGAACTCTTCCGGGGCAACCTTTGCACGTACGACTTTACCGTCGGCGGCATGTACACCACCGTGGCCTTCAGCCTGACCGGCGGCAACCTGTTGAAATGGTTCCGTGACCAGTGGGGCGCGGAGGAAATCCGTCAGGCGGCGGGCGGCGGGGATGTGTATGGCCGGATCCTCGCCACGCTCAGCCCCGGGCCGACCCGGCTGCTCGCGCTGCCCTACTTCACTCCTTCCGGCACACCCTATTTCGATACGCAAACGCCGGGAGCGATCCTGGGCTTGCGGCTTTCCACCACGCGCGGCGAAGTGTTGCGGGCGTTGCTGGAAGGGGTGGCGATGGAGATGCGGCTCAACCTGGAAATCCTGGAGCAGGCCGGCGTGCCGATCAACGAACTGCGCGCCATCGGCGGCGGGGCACGCAATCCGGCGCTGCTGCAACTCAAGGCCGACGTACTCAACCGCCCGATCACGCGTGTCGCGGTCACCGAGGCCGGCTGCCTGGGCATGGCCATGCTGGGGTACGCCGCCGTCGAGGCCGGCGACGTTCGCGACCTGGCCCGCGCCTGGGTGCGGCCGCTGGAAGCCGTGATCCCGAACCCTGTCACGGTGGACCATTATGCCGGGCAGTTTGCGGCGTACCGCCGGGCCTATCCCGCTTTGGCGGCGCTGGCGCGCCGGACACACGAGTAGAGGGAGGAATGACAATGAAACGCTCCGAGATCAATACCATCATGCGCGAGAGCCTGGCTTTCCTGAAGAAGCGGCAGTTCCTGCTCCCGCCCTTTGCCACGTGGAAGCTGGCGGACTGGAAGACGAAGGGGCCCGAATGCCGCGAGATTGTCGATCAGCAACTGGGATGGGACATCACCGACTTCGGCAGCGGCGACTTCGCCAAGGTCGGGCTGTTCCTGTTCACCATTCGCAACGGCACATTCGCCGATCTCGACAATCCGCGCGGCAAGAGCTATGCGGAAAAGATCATGATCGTGCAGGAGAACCAACTCACCCCGACCCACTTCCACTATCAGAAGATGGAGGACATCATCAATCGCGGCGGCGGCAACCTGGTGATCCGCATGTGGAATGCCACCCCCGACGATCAACTGGCCGATACGCCGGTGACGTTGAGCATGGACGGCGTGCGGGTCACGGTGCCCGCCGGCGGGACCCTCACCTTGCGCCCCGGCGATTCCGTGTGCCTGCCCCAGCGCAACTACCACCGTTTCTGGGGCGAGGAAGGCAAGGGCACCGTCCTGGTGGGCGAGGTGAGCCGGGTGAATGACGACCGGGTCGACAATCACTTCTACGATCCGGTCGGCCGCTTCCCGGAAATCGATGAGGACGAGAAGCCGCTCTACCTGCTGTATAACGATTACGCCCGCTATTATGCCTCGGCGGAAAAGGGGCGATGATGCTGCACCACACCGCCGGCTCGCCCGGAAGCGCAACCTGGTCGGCCCTTTGTCTGGCCGGACTTCTGTTCAGTGGCATCGCCGCGGTTGCCGGCGACGGCGAACGTGACGACGGAAAGCCTGCCGGTGCAGCGGCGCCGGCGAAAGGGGAGACGACTGTGCGAGTTACCTCCAGTTGGGATGATGGGCATCGCAATGACGTGCGGCTGGTGGAACTGCTGCGCAAGTACAAGGCCAAGGGCACCTTCTTCATCTACCCCGAAAACTACGTGCTTTATACGAAGGATCCGGTGGCCGGATTAAAGAAGGACCCCTTCCTGATCGTGCCGCACGAGCGCTTCGTCGACGCCTACCGGGGCATGGAGATCGGGGCGCACGGCTTCCAGCATCCCGATATGCGCAAACTCACCCCGGAGGCGTTGTGGTTCCAGTTAACGGAGTCCAAGCGCGTCCTGGAGACGTGGTTCCATCAGCCCGTCACGGGTATGGCCTATCCCGGCGGGGCGTACAATCCCGAGGTTGAAGCGGCCGTGAAGAAGGCCGGCTATGCCTATGCGCGAACGGTGGAAAAGTCGCCGACGGTGTTCCCGGCGGAGGATCCCTACGCGCTGAAGGTCAGCGTGCGTTTCAATGATGCCGCTTTCATGGACGAGTTTGAGCGCGTCAAGAAGGCTGGGGGCGTATTCTACTTCTGGGGCCATTCCTATGAAGTCCGGTCCGAGGAAGAGTGGCAGGAGTTGGAGGCGAAAGTGGCGCGCCTGAGTGCCGACCCGGCCGTGCAGTGGGTCACGAACGGGGAGTTGTTCCAGCCGTGAGAAGGGTGCAGGAGACAGGAGCCAGAATTCAGAAGTCAGAAGTCAGCTTGCAGTCTGTCTGGCCCCGGTTCTGACGACCCCCTGTCAATGGGAGGGCGCGCATGTTGCACGCCGCGGGCGGTTGCACGTTCTGGTGAAGCGTTCACCGATGTGTGAGGAGGCATGGGGTAGGGGCGGGTTTACCCCGGCCACCTCCGGCCGGCGCAACGCCGGCCCTCCTTGTCGTTCCGTCGGCAACTTGCCTCTGTATGACTTCCAATTGACCTTTGGGCCGAGGCGACGGGTGGGCTGGCATCGCTATCGAAATCGGGATCGCTGTCGGGTCTCGATTGCGCTCCCGATCCCGATAGCGATGTCGATTTGGAGCGACGATTGACGGGCGCAAGGGTTTCATGGGAATAGGGGAGATCCGATGGTTTTCCGCTTCGATGAGTGAGACCCCGTCCGCGTGGAGTCCCGCGGCCCTGTCGCCTACTTCGCCGGGGCTGTTGGAAGGAGAATCTCATTTCGCCGCAGGAACCATGGCGTGAAAGGCGGATTATATCTTGCCCAGACCGGTTCACCGGCAGCAAACAGACCGTTCGTCTTCATCCACACTCGCAGCCGGACGAGGTTACGTTCATACCGCTCCCGGCTCCACGTGCCCGAGTAACACACCGCTGCCATGCGTCGGGTCGGGATGGCGCGCAGCCGCACCTGCTCATCCGTGGGCTCCGGCAGGGTTTCCAGGGTGTAGGTGGCCGGCATCGTGAATGTGACGACCCACTGGTTGCTGAAGGACTCCTGCCCGACGGGTGCCGTCATGGCGATCTTCTGCCCCTCGGCTTGCTGCCCGACGGGCGCGGTCATGGCGATTTTCCCCCGGGATCGGTTCGCGCCTGAGATGTAGTTGAACAAGGGGCGGAACGCCTTGTTCCCGGCTTCTTCCATGGTCCCGTCCAGGATGACCTCGGCAACGACCTGCGGTGCGTATTGGCGCACCTCAAAGTCACCGTCTTTCTTCTCAACGACGTAGGCGGCCTCTTCGATACCCATGGCAACACCTCCACTCATTCCGAGCGCCAACCCTGCCAGCAGAACGACGCCTCTCGATGCGACTGGGATTCTCATGGATGCCCCCGTTGAATGCCTGTGACGTGTGTAGAGGGCTACATTGGCGGCGCTCAAGGGGAGTGTCAACGCAAACGTTGGCCATTGTCCCGCAGTTTTAAAGATCGGAGATGCGTCCCGTAGGTCGGGAAGGCCCGCGCCTGGCCGGTAACGGTCCGATCCGACGACCGGATTGACACCACGCAGAAGGATGTGTGACAGTATGAGTTGAAATGAAGCCATGGCCATGAATCCACAACTCGATGACAGACTGATCCGGCAGGCGGTTACCCCTGGAAGTCACCGTTCCAAGAAGGCCGCGGTAACGCAGGCGGTGATGCTGGTGCTGCTCGGCCTTTGTGCGGGCTGCGGAAGAAGCCCGACGGGAACGGCCTCGGTCCGTATTCCGGACAAGGGACTGCGGAGCGTGACGTGGGTTCGCTTCGCGGGCGAAGCGAGCCTGCCGAGCTGCACGGTGAGCAATCCGGCGCCGGTGGCCTCGGCGATCTTGCCGGCCGGGCGGTATCGCGTGATTCTCGGATTCGCAAACTCGAACTACAAGCCGCCGACCGAGGTGGATGTCGGAAGGGTGCAGGTGGCTGCCGGTACGACGAACGCCCTGGCCTGCGGGATCCTGTCCTTCGATGTGCGGCGCGACCTGCCGGACCTTGATCTGAGCGAGGTCATTGTGCGCGGCCGGGACGGAGCTCCCGCAGTCCGATTGCAGGATACCGGCAACACCTACTATTTCTTCGAGCCGAAACCGCTATCGCCCGGCATTTACGACATTGCCATCGTGTACTACCGATCGGCCGGGCCATCGGTGATGGCCACGGGGCTCGTGGTCCGGGCCGGCGCCGAGACGGTTGCTGCCTTTGACACGGGTTTCGCGCTCCGGCGCCCTGAACGGGGCAGCGTTCAGGGGTGGAGTTTGACCCGCGAAGGCGAATCCCTGCCCTGGCTGGCCGTTCGACGAGGCTTGGACAATGACGAACCGCTCTGGCGCCGGTTCATGGTCCCGCCCGGGCGCTATCTGCTGTCGGTCGAATGGGCTCAGGCTCCCACCGACGCGGCCCCCGAGACGGTGACGGTGGAGCCGGGCGTGACGATGATGCACGCGTTGCCTTCCCGGAAGTAACGTCTCACCGGTGGCGTGTCCGAAGCGGCCCAAAGGAGATTGACCATGGCCTACGTATTTTTCGCAGTCAGCGCCTACATCTTCATGCGGGCATTCGAGGTCATCTGTGCGGAGCAGAAAGAGGCCAGGTGGTACAGGACGACCATCCGGATCATCGGATGCGCGGTGCTTTACACGGCCGTGGCGGCCATGATTCTGTTCTATTTCGCTGGCGTTCACCTTTTGGGGTTCGATCCGAAGTAAGCGCAAGACCGAGCTGGTGGCGGCGGCAACGGTCAGCCGGATGTCGCGCGTGGGTGTGTGGCGGTTGTCAGGCGGGGCAGGACCCACTCGAACTCGCGCGCGATGCTGCGTGTGACTCCGTCCGACTGCAGGGCCGCAGGCAGGACGTGAAAGGTGTAGGTCTCGATTTCCAGATGCGACACAGGGCTGCCGGCAAGCGCGCTCCAGAACGGGGCGTCCAGCGTTGAAGCGGTGGATCGCAGAACGCCGTCACCCTCGAAGTAGAGCGGGACGTGATAGTGAATGCGCCAGGAATCGCCTGCTGCCGGGGAATGCAGGGCCTCCGGAAGATCGGGGAACGCCGTGATCGCCCCGTTCACCTCGCGGCGCTTGACCTGGTGCAGGTAGACCGGGTCGCAGAACGCCGCCAGCCGTTCCCGCGCGAGGGCGTCGGCATCCGCTTCGAGCGCCGCGCTGAGTTGAACCTTGGAGATCCGGATGCCGTGTCCCGCGAGGGTGCGCAGGCTGTCGGCCGGACTCTCGTACTGGACGGCGAGATGGCAGGTGTCGACACAGACGCCCAGATGGCGACGGATGGCCTCACGGGCGGCGGACGGCGAACATCCCAGGGTTGACGCCACACGCGGCACGGCCTCGCGGTCGAGCGGGCCTTCGAACCACGCCACCGTTTCGGGCGTGGTTTCGAGCACGCAGTCGGGCTCGGGCTCCAATCCCAGATGGATCTCCCGGCCGGTTCGCTGGCGCAGGCGATGACAATGGACCACGATGGCGGCCAGGTGATCGAACAGGCGGGACTCGGCGGCCGGGTCGCGCGTCCAGCCCTTGTATGACAGCGGGACGGTGCTGATGCTGCCGTCCACGCCCTCGGGCAGCAGGCCGGCCAGCACATCGGCCAGGTCACGTGTATAGTCGAGGCGGCGCGGATCGGTCCAGTCCGGGCGGTACACCTCGGTCTTCACCGCCTGGCCGTGGAAGGCCCCGTAGGGGAAGCCGTTGATCGTGAAGGCATACAGATCGTGCTCCCGCAGCACGGCGCGCAGGCTTTCCAACGCGCCGGGGACGGCCAGGTCGTCCAGTGTGCGGCGGCTGAGCCGCAGGCCGAGCCCGAACGGCCGGCCGGGGCAGACCGCGCGCGAGATCGACACGGCATGGGTCTCGATGGACGCGCGCACCGCAGGCCAGGTTTCCCCCGGATGCACATTCATGCAGTAGGTCAGGTGCAGGGGCGGTGACGGGCGGATGAGCATGGAGGGAGGGAAGGCTAGAGGTGGGAGGTGTTAGATGTTAGATGGTTCAGTCATGACATGCGACGCCGATGCGTCGCATCTTCTGGGAGGGACGGCGTGTCGCCGTCCGCGGCGCGCAGCATGCGCGCCCTCCCGTTGGGTTGTGGGCGCTAGCCCGCCTTGGGTGGAAGGAGGCGAGGGACGCCGAGGCCGGTCTTAGATGGCGGATGGCGGCGGTGATTTGCGCCGGACCCAGGGTGTGGATTTCGGTGCACCGGCCCACGGGGCGGGGCAGCGACAGGGACAGGTCGCCGCCGAGGTGCTCGCGAAACGCCTCCAAGCCGTCGAGAATCCTTAGGCGTCCGCGCGGCCCGCGTGCTTCCAGCAGCGGGTTCCAGACGGGCAGGCCGGCGGAGGCCAGGCCCGCCAGGAGCGCATCGAGATCGGCGCGGGTGACGAATCCCAGCCGCCAGGCGATGACCATGTCGAGCGCGATGCCGATCGCGACGGCTTCCCCGTGGCGCAGCCCGTAGCCGGACATCACCTCGAGCTGGTGCGCCGACCAGTGTCCGAAATCCAGGGGCCGGGCGCTGCCGGTTTCGAACGGGTCGCCGCCGCTGCGGATGTGATCGAGATGCAGTCGCGCGCACCGGACCACGAGGCGCTCCATGGCGTGCCGGTCGCCTTGATTCAGGCGGACCGCCTGCCGGCAGAGGAAGGCGAAAAACGTCTTGTCCTTGATGAGGGCGACCTTGAACGCTTCGCTGATGCCGGCAATCCACTCGCGGCGGGGCAGGCGGTCGAGAAAGTCGAAGTCATTGAGCACGGCAAAGGGCGGCGCGAACGTGCCGAGGAAGTTCTTGGCGCCAAAGGCGTCCACGCCGGTCTTCACGCCGACGCCGACGTCATTCTGGGCGGCCACGGTGGTGGGCACGCGAACCACGCGCAAGCCCCGGTGCACGAGCGAGGCGGCGAAGCCGGCCACATCCAGGATGCTGCCGCCGCCGATGACGACCACGACGCTGTGCCGGCAGAGGTGGCGCGTTTGCATGGCCCGCACCAGGCGGGTGGCGGTGCCCAGGCTGTCCTTCGACCGTTCACCGCCGCCGACGGTCACGATGGCGCCGGCCAGGTCGAGGCGAGCCCGATGGGCGCGGACATAGCGGGTGATCAGGGCCGGGAGTTCGGGGCAGGTGCGGCGCACGCCGGAATCGAGAACCACCATGAGCCGGTGGCGGCGCTTCTCTTTCAATCGGTCCAGGGTGTCCCTGAACAGCGGGTTGGCGGGGACGAACAACCCCCGGGTGAATATCACCGGGTAATCGAACGGCACGCGCAGGCGCTGGACGAGTCGGCACGTCATGGAGGAGTCTCCAGGCGCGCGCGCAGCGCCGCCGCAAGTTCAAGCATATTGGCCGGCTGGCCGAGATCGGCGGTTGCGGCCCAGGCCGTGCGCCGGTCGGCCCCGACGCGGCCGTGCGAGCCGCGGATGCGGGCCGTATTGCGGCTGACGGTGCCGGGCGGCCAACCAAAAAACAGCTCGCAGGGATCGTAACCCGGCTTGTTGTGGATGTCGACATGCCCGGCGTAGTCCGGCGCCTCGCGGTCGGCGGCCCACCAGGGATACGCGAACCAGAACCCCGGCAGGGCGACCAGGACGAGGTCCCCGCCGCGCTCGTGATCGATGCCGGCGGCCTTCTGGGCGGCGCGGTCCAGCACCTCGCCGACGCCATCCATGGCGCGCAGCGTCCTGGCCGCCGCGGTCAAAAGGGAGGGGGACCGCACGTGGACATGGGCGATCTCATGATCGACCAGCGCAAAAGCCGGACTCTCGTTGAGGTCCGCATAGAGCCGGCCGCGCACCTCGCGGGTGACCAGCAGGCCGGCGTCGCGCAGGACGCGGTTCGGGAACACGGCCCGGTTGACGGGGCCGATGGCATAGTCGCCGAAGATGAGGCACGCATAGCCGTGTTGTGCGGCGGCGGCTTTCAATTGAGTCAGTTCGCGAACGACGGCCGTCACGGCCCGGGCCGTGCGCGGATCGCCGGGCCCGTGGCGCTGGAGATCGTAGTCGAGGGCGGGCAGGTAGGTGAAGCAGAGATCGGGCGCCAGTTCGGGATCGTCGAGCAGGGCGCAGGTGGCGTCGGCGATCCAGTCCGACGCGGCGGGCGAGGCGAGGGGGCCCCAGTAGCGGTGCAGGCGGAACGGCCGGCCGACGCGTTTGCGCAGACGGTCATAGAGGCCGTGAGGTTTGCTGTGGACGGCATCGATGAGCCCGCCGCCGTGTTTGTGGATGGGCGCGGGGGAGAGCAGCAGGTCCACGGATTCGCCGAGCGACTGCTGCCAGAACAGCAGCGCCACGCGGCGTCCGCCGGCGCGATAGGGTTCCCAGATGCGCGGGCCGGCCACCAGGGCCGAGGCTTGCTCCCAGAAGAGGGCTTTCCGGAGGTCGTGGTGGAACCCCCCGTTGGCCGTCATCCCGTGAGCCGCCACGGGCGCCGCCGTGCGAAAGGTGGCCTGCGCGGTGCAGGTGAGGGCGGGGAACACTCCCTCCATGGACTGGAACTTCAAGCCCGAACCGGCGAACCCCGCGTGCGTCGTGGCTAGATCGTAGCCGAGGCCGGCGACCTGGACGACGAGCCACTTGTTCGAGGGTTCGGCGCGACGGGCCATGGTTCAGCTTCCCCTGACCCAGTTGCCCACCCAGGACGATACGACAAACGCTGCCAGCAGGCCCAGGGCAACGAGTTCGCCGGAATGACCCGCCGCGCCGCACAAGGCGGCCTGGACGAGCAGCAGGCCGCGCACGAGATGGGCGATGCTCGCGCGGACGGCAGCGGGGTCCGGCCGGCCGAAGAGCAGACCGCACCAGATGGCGGCCCACACCACGGCCATGGCGGACAGGAGCAGGGGAAACCCCATCGGGGGCATGGCGAGCACCAGGGTCCGACCCATCCATGCGGTGGCGTTGAGCACGCCCAGCGTGGCGAGCAGGATGACGGGGGCGGCAACCAGAAGCCCCGGGGGGATCCGGGCGCCTCCGTCGGGCCCGACTTCACGGCTCGCGATAGCTGTGATGGCGGCAACCACCAATGTGACGCCGAAGGCGGCAATGAGGGGCGGAGGAAAGCCGAGGGCGGCCGGACCGAGCGTGGCGGCGCCGAGCAGCAGGCTGAGTCCGCGGCAGGAGCCCATGACGATCGGGCGGACACGGGGAATCGAGCGCGCCTTGATGTTGTAGACCCACACACACGCGCTGAGGAGAATCGCGACGGCCAGCGCGGCGCCGCCCGCGCGCGCCGCGCAGCCGAGGCCGAGCGCGTTGAGGAGCGCGGCCGCGGCGAAGGCCGCGCGCCGCGAGATGCGGCCGGAAGGGATCGGGCGTTCGGGGCGCTCCCGGGCGTCCTCCGCGGCCCCCAGTGCATCGTTAGCAACCAGGCCGCAGGCATACAGGCAGAGACTGGCGGCGGCGGCGAAGGCGGCCGGCAACGGCGCCACCGCCGTCCCGGTGGCCGCGCCGGCCAGCAGGGCGCCGGCCAGGGGGTCGCCCGGCGCGGTGAACAGGTTCGGCAGCCGGAACAAGGCCACCCAGGCGGCGATACGATCTCGAATCATGGCTAGCACCCACTCCAGACTTGTTCAGCGTACATCGACATTCACGTTGCCCTTCGCCGCCGTCGCCGTTTCCGTCGCTTCGGCGGGCTGGGCATACGTCGGAAGGTAGCGATAATACACTTCGAGCATCAGAGTGCAACGCGCGGTTGTGTAGACGTGCAGGGCAAACGCATCTAAAGTCCCAAGACTGTCAACAGGTAGGCATGGTTCCATGCGGCCATGAGCCGCTTTCCTCGCACGCTGAACTTGGGCTGCGATTTCTCGGACTTGAGTAGGTTGAGAGCCAGCCGCCGGAGTGCGGCGAGGTTTTCGGGGGCATGGCCGGAACGGGCCCGGCAGTCGTCTTCCAGCGGGTGGTTCAACTTGATATGTTAGATGCGTTTGCCCTGATGAGAGGGCTGTCGTGGCTGTCGTGGCTTGCCACGGGGCCTGGGGATGGTACTATGACCGGCCTTTTCAACCCGAGGAAGTCATATCATGAAGAGCACCGCGCTGCGGATTTACGGCAAGAGCGATTTGCGTCTGGAGACCTTCGATCTGCCTGAGGCGAAGGACGACGAAATTGTGGCGGAAATCGTCACCAATTCCGTCTGTATGTCGGACCACAAGGCGGCGCTGCAGGGGCCGGACCACAAGCGGGTTCCGAAGGATGTGGCGGTCAATCCCACGATGATCGGGCACGAATTCTCGGGGTATATCCGCTGGGTGGGCAAACGCTGGGCGAGGCAATTCAAGGCCGGCCAGAAATTCAGCATCCAGCCGGCCCTTGGGTACAAAGGCTCCCTGGATGCGCCGGGCTATTCGTTCCGGTGGATCGGGGGCGATGCCAGCCACGTGGTCATTCCATCGTGCGTCATGGAGGTCGACTGCCTGTTGCCGTATGAGGGCGATGCCTTTTTCAAGGCGTCGCTGGCTGAACCGATGTCCTGCATTGTCGGCGCCTGCCACGCCCAGTATCACACGACCTACGGCAGCTACCAGCATGTCATGGGCATCGTGGAGGGCGGCAACAGCGCCATCCTGGCGGGGGCGGGGCCGATGGGCATGGGCTTGATCGACTATCTCGTGCATGGGCCGCGCAAGCCCGGCGTGCTGGTGGTGACCGACATCGATCAGCCGCGGATTGACCGGGCGGCCAGCCTGATGACGGTGGCCGATGCCGCGAAGGCGGGCGTCACACTCGTGTACCTTAACACGGCCCGGGAGGCCAATCCGGTGGCGGCGCTGCGGGCGCTGGCAGGCGAGAAGGCCTTCGACGATGTGTTCGTGTTCGCCCCGGTGGCGCCGGTCATTGAACAGGCGGACGCGGTTCTAGGCCGTAACGGCTGCCTCAACTTCTTTGCGGGTCCCACCAAGACCGATTTCGCCGCCCGTTTCAACTTCTACAACGTGCACTACGCGGAGACGCACATTGTGGGCACCTCGGGCGGGAATACGGATGACATGCGCGAGTCGCTGCAGCTCATGGCGGCCGGCAGGATCAACCCGGCGGCCATGGTCACGCATATCGGCGGTATCACCGCCGCCCGCGAGACCATTCTCAAGCTGCCTGAGATCCCGGGGGGGAAGAAACTGATCTACACCCACTACGACTTCCCGCTCATCGCGATCGATGACCTTGCCAAATCGGCCGATCCGGTATTCAAGACCCTCGGCGATCACTGCGCGCAAAACAAGGGTCTGTGGAACCTTGAGGC
Organism: uncultured Verrucomicrobiota bacterium; assembly: GCA_964611575.1. GTDB lineage: Bacteria > Verrucomicrobiota > Kiritimatiellia > CAIKKV01 > CAITUY01 > CAITUY01. The sequence goes on along the minus strand of CAZTAJ010000008.1, from coordinate 858 downwards.
CGAGCAATACCTGCTCAAACATGCCCCCCAGTACCGCGCCTGACCGCTGCGACACTGCGACATCGTCGGGGCTCAACTCCCAATGTGTGTGCCATTATGACGCACATGGCGTTGGACGGGATCGCGCGATCATGTGACGCATTATAGTTGCAATAGATTGTACGGAAACACGTTGCGCCATTACAAAGCCTTGACATGTTGCTGCCATGGCACGTTCCCTGCTATCAGGTGATTCGCGTACAGCATTGGCAGAGTTTGTGATAAGTGAGTTCATCCGGCGGTGATCCGCCGTTAGAGAGGGCATGACCATGGCAAAAGTACTGGGCATCGATCTGGGCACAACGAATTCGTGCATGGCGGTGATGGAGGGCGGCGAGCCGGTTGTGATTCCCAATGCCGAAGGCACGCGGACGACTCCCTCGGTTGTGGCTTTCACGAAGACGGGCGAGCGGTTGGTCGGCCAGGCGGCGAAGCGTCAGGCGATCACGAACCCGCACAACACGGTGTACTCGATCAAGCGGTTCATGGGGCGCAAGTTTGACGAGGTGACGACCGAGATTGCGATGGTGCCGTACAAGGTGGTTCGCGCCAAGAACGGCGATGCGCATGTGCAGATCGGTGACAATGTCTACTCGCCGCCCGAAATTTCGTCGATGATTCTTCAGAAGTTGAAGGCCGACGCCGAAGCGTACCTGGGTGAGACGATTACGCAGGCCGTCGTGACGGTGCCGGCCTATTTCAACGACAGCCAGCGCCAGGCGACGAAGGACGCAGGCCGTATTGCCGGTCTTGAGGTGCTGCGAATCATCAACGAGCCGACCGCGGCCTCCCTGGCCTACGGGCTCGACAAGAAGAAGG